>JANORL010000431.1:0-3650 GCA_031415295.1 Polyangiaceae bacterium
GCGATTCGGGAAGATCCGGATCGCCAAACGCGCCGTTTCATTCGCGTTCGATTGCACCTGATCGATGGACACGTCCATCTGGTTCATCGACGACGACGTCTCTTCGGCTGTCAGCGACAAACCATCGACGTTCTTGGCGACCTCGCGAATCGAGTACGCCATCTCTTCGATCGACGAACAGGATTGGGCTCAATCCTTGTCGATCCAGGCAGCGAACTCGTCCAGGTCGCCCTTGAACGTCGGCTTCTTGCTGCTGCCATAACGCACGATAATCTTGAAATTCTTTCCAGAGACATCCCGCACCGCTCCCGCGCGCCGAATACGTGCCTCCATTCACCGTCACCAAGGCCATGGCCCCCGCGCTGGCTATCGCATTCAAATCAGTCGACGTCACCGCTTCGCCACCCGCTGCCGTCACGTTCACGAGCGAAGGAGACGAATCCGTCACCGTAATCGCGGTGGACGTGGATCGAAATGCGGAACAGGCGCCACTAGGCCGCTATTTCCGCAGCTCATGCTCCATGCAACATCGCAAATGCTGCTTGCTCGGCGTTTCAGACCAATTTGCCGTGGATGAAGTTTTGGTATTGACACGCGCAGAAACCTTTGTGATGGTCATTTTTCCAGCGTACACCGACACTTCATTTCCTTATGTTCATTATGCGCCAGCAACATCATCTGCTTGGTTTGTTTTTTCTTTCGGCACTCTCGTCGTGCGGCGGCATTGCCGTGATCGACGTCGATCGCGGGGAAAACACGCCCAATCCCACGACAGGTTGCTCACTGCATTTCGCTGATTGCAATGCGGAACCGCAGGATGGTTGCGAAGTCGATTTGCGTAGTGATGCCGCGAATTGCGGTCGTTGCGGCCATGGATGTCAAGGTGGACTTTGTGAATTGGCTCGGTGCCAGCCCGTGATCGTTGCCAAAGGCCAGGGGTATGTCTATCACCTCGCCGCGACAGAGACGCACGTGTATTGGACCAACGCAGAAGGCTCCGTCGTGCGCATTGCACAGGACGGAGATCCGCAGGTTCTTGTTTCGGGGCAAAACTCGCCGGGGGATATCGCAGTCAATACAACAGATGTTTATTGGACCAACCTCGGCGATGGGACGATTCTGCGCATGCCGTTAGGTGGAGGTGTGCCTGTCGTGGTGCTCGGGAATGCGGGTGTTCCGTGGAGTATCAAGGTTTCCGATTCGATGCTTGTTTATGTCGATAATCAAAGCGGCGACGTGCGTCGTTTGTCGCTGGAGCCGGGGAGCGCTCCGGTCACGATGGCGACGACGCCGGGCAGTTGGGGCATTACGATGGACGCGACGACACTATATTGGTCGACCTTTGCGTATGGCTCTTTGTATTCAATACCGCTCGGAGGTGGCCCGACGACCACGCTCGTAGACCACTACAGCATGCCAGCAGAAGTTGTGCGCATGGGAGATAGGATCTTGTTTGGCACGAACAACGATGCTGGTGTGTATGCGGTTCCAGTCGTTGGAGGCGCAACGGTGACGCTTTTCGAGAAAGGTGGGTATGGCATCGCTGCGGATGAACACCATGTCTATTTCGGAATGTATGATGGTCGCATTGCCCGCGTGGCGCTTGACGGCGGCGAGCCTGAAATTTTGGGGATGAGCGAGGCTCTTCCTTCGGATATCGTATTGACCAAAACGACGGCATACTGGTCTGCTGCTTCGACCAAAGGGCTGTTGATGAAGGTTGCCAAATGAATACCATAGCGTTTCCAATGGTCGTGTGTGTATGGTCGCTGCTTTTGTTCGTGGGTTGTGGGAACATCGTTCGGCAGGAAATGGCCAACGACAACAATGACAGCAGCGGCAGTGGCAGTGGTGGGGCATGCGAGCGTGATTGCAAGGGTCAGCCTTGTGTCGATGGACTTTGCGCGCCCGAAGTTTTCGTCACGGATCTTTATTATGCAAATCGGTTGGCGCTCGATACTTTTCGCGTTTACTGGACGACTTCGGACGGGACCATAAAAGCGCGTTTGCTCGGAGAAAAAAAGATAGAAACGTTGATCTCTGGTCAAGCTGGTCCCACGGACATTGCAGTGGATGCATTGGGCATCTACTGGACCGATAGTGACGCCAATACCATTCAGTCGATGCCGCTGGGCGGAGGTCCGATGACATTGTTCGCGGAGACGGGCAATCCATTGGGTATTGTCGTACGGGGCGGGGCCGTGTATGTGACGAATACCTACGACAAACTAAGCAATGACGAACAGGTGGTGCGCGTGCCTTTGCCCGCAGGACCGGCGAGCGTTGTGTCCACGTCACTTGGTGCGTATATGTTGGCAGTCGACGATGCGCGCGTGGTTTGGACGGATCGAGCCAGCGGATCTGTGTGGAGCGCTCCGATTGCGGGGGGAGACGCGACGTTATTGGCAGGAGGTTTGGCGGAGCCGCTCGAAGTCGAAATGGATAATGCTGCGGTATACGTTACGACGCTGGAGGCGACATTTCGGATTCCACTCGTTGGCGGAGCCCCTGATGCGTTGTTATGGGGTGCGGGCCGGGGCCTGGCAATGGACGCGACGCACGTGTATGTGGGAACGGTAGACGGCCGTATCGTCAAAGTTTCAAAAACGGGCAACGGGGTCATCGAGTTGTCAAAGACGGCACTTTACGCGAGTGATATCGCGGTCGATGATGAACACGTGTATTGGATGACGAGAGCCGAGTCAGGTGCATTGTACAGGACAAACAAATAGAAAGCGGTTTGCGCGTTGATTGCTGCTGCTGACTTAATGGCGTTCAGTCAAGCACACGCCGGTTCGGCACTCCAGCTCCGGGCTGCACTCGGTGAAGTATTTGCAATTTTTGCCCTCGGCGTGCGGTCGTTGGCACTTGGCGTCCTGCATGTGGTTGATGGCGGAAGTCGTCCCGGACGTGTTTGAGTTTCGCGAAAGATTGCAAAAGCCTCTTGCGTTGCGAAAAACCGTCGCGCAAACATGGCGCTCATGTCCAATTGCCTTCGTTGTTTCGCCTTTGCCGTTCCTCTCGCCCTGGCCACGATCGCTGCGGCCCCTGTAGCCGATGCGTTTTGTGGTTTCTACGTTGCCGGGGCGGACAAACGGCTCTCGGACAAACCGCGGTTTTAGGGGCCGATTACACAGCGGGTTTTACATTCCAAAAGTGGTTGGCACCTTTTGCCGCACCTTTTGCCGGGAGCGTTTTAGGGTACTCTTGCGCAGCGAAATCCCACGTCGGACGAGCGTTCTGAAGACCCGGCAGTGAGTCGGTAATTGCTACGCACGCCGGACGCACCATCCTGCCAGCCTCCGCCGCGCATGATTGCGAGATTCATGGCTCCGACGCGCAAGTTTGTCCCGGATTCTTTTTGCATGCGCCTGCACCGTCGCACGTCGTGGTTGCGCCATTGCACGTATTGGGTGCCGTCTCGTCTGCTCCATTCGCCATCGGCGAACACGTACCATTTCCAGTCAAATTGCAGGCATTGCACGCCGGGCAGGAGGCGCTCTCGCAACAGGCGCCATCATCGCAATTTCCGCTTGCGCATTGATTGCCGGCGGCGCAGACGTCCCCATTGGCTTTGGTGGTCGTGCAGGTTGCCGTTTCGGTATCGCAATAAGACGCAGCGCTGCAATCGGCATCGAATCCACAAGGAC
>JANORL010000432.1:0-7285 GCA_031415295.1 Polyangiaceae bacterium
CAGCATCGTCCGACCGCTTTTTCGTGACCAAAATCCTACCTCGTTGCCCAATAAAAAGAGGGCGAGATTCTACCGAGTTTGCCCTTCGCCTAACACGATCCACTTGCGAGCCGTGAGACTTTCGAGACCCATCGGACCGTAGGCATGAAGCTTTGTCGTGGAAATGCCAATCTCTGCGCCCAATCCGAGCTGTCCACCGTCGTTAAATCGCGTGGATGCGTTCACGATCACGCAGCTTGCGTCCACTTCCCGCAAAAATCGTCGGGCTGCGGCATGGTCCTGCGTGCAAATCGCTTCGGTATGCTGCGAACCGTAACGATCGATGTGCCCAATCGCTTCCTCGAACGAACCGACGATCCGTACCGCCAGGATTGGCGCAAGAAACTCATGGCCAAAATCATCAGGCGTCGCCGGCTTGATCGACGGAAGCACCACGCGACTCGCTTCATCACCACGAAGTTCGAGTCCCTGGCTCGTCGCCAATCGATTGAGCTGCGGCAATAACTCGAAAGCCACGTGTTGATGAATGACGACGCATTCGAGCGCGTTACACACGCCTGGACGACTTAGCTTTCCATTTTCGATGAGCCGCAAAGCCATGTCGAGGTCGGCGTGTTCGTCCACGTAGAGGTGACAAACCCCCTTGTAATGTTGAATCACTGGCACTCGCGCATGTTCCGTCACGAACTGGATGAGGCCTTCGCCACCACGCGGAATCACGAGGTCGATCATCCCCGACAAACCGACCAAAATCTTGATTTCTTCACGATCTGAAGGAGGAATGATGATGACGGCATCCTCGGGCAAACCTGCGGAAGCTAGCGCAGAACGGACCATGTTTCCAAGCACGACGTTGGACCGCGCAGCCTCTTTGCCGCCGCGTAACAACGTCGCGTTGCCGCTCTTCAAACACAACGCCGCGGAATCGATCGTCACGTTCGGACGCGCTTCGTAGATCATCGCGATGACCCCGAGCGGAATGCGTACTTGACCAACTTCGATGCCGCTCGGCCTTTGCTTCAAGCCCAGCACTTCACCAACCGGATCATCGAACGACGCAATTTCTCGGACAGCCGCGGCCATCACCGAAATACGCGCAGCATCGAGCACCAGACGATCCACGAGCGACTCGGACAAACCGGCGCCACGTGCAGCTTCGACGTCCTCGGCGTTCGCGCACAGCAGCTCGGAACCTCCCGCAACGGCCGCATCGAGTCTTTCAGCGAGCGCGAAAAGCGCGCGATCCTTCTGTGCACGCTTGGCACGTGCAAGCCCGCGTGCGGCGACCCGAGCACGCAAACAAAACGCTTTTAGCCGGTCCGTCGATTCGTTGCTTTCCACAGCCGCGAAAGCTAACGCGGGGCGACGCAATAGGCCAAGGCCGTGCTAGCGTAGCCCCGTGCGAAGTTGTCTGCGGTCGTTCGCGCCGCCTGCGTTTTTCATGGTCGCCGTCGCCATTTCTGGATGTTTGGCCGCTGAAGAAGACATTTCCGCCACGGCCACTCCCACGACGACTGGCATTCCCGTTGGCGCACCTGGAGCTGTTGGAGCACGCGTTGATCCAACTGCAACGCTAGCGCTTCCGCATCTCCCAAGTTCCCCACCGTCCAACGCCATCGAAGAAAAAATCAACCCCGGACCAGGACACGAGCCAGTCATTCCGCCGAGTCCTTTTGGTTCGCCACCGATCGACGATCCTCCCACCACGACGAAGAAGAAGCCCAAAGGGACGAAGATATGAGGTTTGTCGTGCCGATTTCCGTCGTCGTGGCGACATCGTTGTTCGTGATCGCGTGCAGCGGTTCGTCACGTCCCGCCGGAAAACCTACCGCCGGGCCTCCGCCTGAATACGAAGCTCCACGCAGCTTCGATTTGCCCAAAACGTCCAGCGAACAAGCTCCTTCTACGACACCTTCTCCTACGCCGCCCGCAGACGAACCTCCCGCAACGCCCTGACGATGCTCGTACGGCGATTCGTATGAGCACCAAAGATCACTCCGAGACCTATCTAAAAGGCGCCGTTCTGCTCGTTTGTGTGGTGAGTGCGTCATGGCGTAACTGTGATTGCTCGCCATCGTCCACGGATACACGAGCGACGACATCATCGACCGTTGCGCCCGCACCACCTCCCCCTGCACCTACCGCAGGCGCGGAAGAACTCGCGCTTGTTGCGCCGATTGTGGTGGGCGGTTCGCTTGGTGATTTTGAAGTGATCGAAGTTCAAGCGCTGCAAAAAGGCGTGCTCAACATCGTCTGTCGCAAGGGTCGCTCGGTCGTGCGTTTGTGGATATCGCTCGCGTCGGACAAAGGCCCCGAGCCACCAGCCCAAGCGGGAAAATACGCAGTGTTTTACTCGGTAAGCAGTGGAGATCCTGCCGAAGCCGAGCGGTTGACGAAAGCTCTCGCGGGGATTGTCGGGAAAAATTCCGACGTTCCGGTTCCGAAAGGCATGACCGAGTTTGTCCCGGCGCCGATTCCGCTCTAATTCCGCTCTAATTCCGCTCTAATGCAACGTTCAGTTTGCAAACTGGCAAATTTCGGGGGGTATGGGGGGCTCGCGCAGCGCGTGTCCCACACGCGTGAAGCGAGCGTCCAAATCAAGACCCGCATTCAAACTGAACGGTGCTCTAGCGGTCTAGCGACGACTCCAGAAAAGTGCTAGCGCGGCGCGCATGCTCACTGGCCATCGGGACACCATCCTGATTCTGGATTTCGGTTCGCAATACACGCAGCTCATCGCGCGCAGGATTCGCGAATCGTCGGTATATTGTGAAGTTCATCGTTTCGACACGCCGATCGAGCGTCTTCGCGCGTTGGCGCCTCGAGGCATCGTCCTGTCGGGCGGTCCGGCAAGCGTGTACGGCGATGGTGCTCCGCGTTTGTCGCCGGATGTTCTCACATCACTGGGCGTTCCAATCCTGGGCATTTGTTATGGCATGCAGCTGATGGCGCATCTGCTGGGAGGTCGCGTCGAACGCGGCGCTGAAGGCGAATATGGCCCCGCGCTCGTCCGGGTCACTCGTGCCGCTGGCGTCTTCGAGCGTTTCGCCGACGGTGATGTCCTCGACGTGTGGATGAGTCACGGGGATCGTGTGGCGGAAGTGCCGCCGGGGTTTTCCACGATCGGCACGACGGAAACGACGCCGTTTGCGGCCATCGCCGACGACGAACGGCGCCTGTACGGCCTACAGTTTCATCCCGAGGTCGTGCACACCAAACGCGGCAAGGAATTGCTCGACGCGTTTCTCTTCGACGTTTGCAAGCTCGAACCGACATGGACCCCCGCATCGTTCGTCGATGAATCGGTCGCGGCCATTCGGGCCAAGGTTGGTCCTGACGCACGCGCCGTATGTGGTTTGTCCGGTGGCGTCGATTCTTCGGTCGCGGCCGTACTTTGCCACAAAGCGCTCGGTGACCGGCTCGTGTGTATCTTCGTCGACAACGGCCTGTTGCGAAAAAACGAAGCCGAGCAAGTCGTCCATACGTTCCGCGACCATGAACATTTGCGCCTCGTGCATGTCGATGCGCGTAAGCAATTCTTGGATGCGTTGAAGGGCGTCACGGATCCTGAACAGAAGCGCAAGATCATCGGTCGAGTTTTCATCGAGGTCTTCGATGCTGAAGCGAAAAAGATCGAAAATTGCGGCTTCCTCGTGCAAGGCACGCTTTATCCCGACGTCATCGAAAGCGTCTCTGCGAAAGGTCCGAGTGCGGTCATCAAGAGTCATCACAACGTAGGTGGACTACCTGAACGAATGAATTTGAAACTCGTCGAACCGTTGCGAGAATTGTTCAAAGATGAAGTACGTGCGGTCGGCGCGACGATGGGCATTGCGCATCATCTGCTTTGGCGACACCCGTTTCCCGGCCCGGGTCTTGCGGTACGTTGCTTGGGGGACCTGACGGACGAACGTTTGGCAGTCTTGCGCGAAGCCGATGCGATCTTCGAGGAGGAACTACGAGCATCGGGGCAATACGAACGTGTGTGGCAAAGCTTTTGCGTGCTGTTGCCCGTACGAACCGTGGGCGTGATGGGTGACGAGCGCACCTACGACGAAGTCATAGCGCTACGTGCCGTCGATTCGAAGGACGGCATGACCGCGGATTGGTCGCGCCTTCCGCATGAAGTGCTTGGAAAAACGAGCACGCGGATCATCAACGAGGTCCGTGGAGTCAATCGAGTCGTGTACGATGTGTCCTCCAAACCTCCGGCGACCATCGAGTGGGAATGAAACGGACCATCAGGACAAACATCCCATTTTTCGAGGCGTTTCGTCAGCGTTTGTCGCATGGAACCATGCTCGCTGCCGCGTACGTTTGTCTTACGGTAACGGCTTGCGCCCCAACGCGTCCGCCAACAGTCTCGTTACGCGTGAGCGGCAATGTGCGTGACGCACATGTAACGATCGACGACCAGTACTTGGGAGCCCTTGCGTACGTCGCGAAAAAGGGCGTAGCGCTTCCGCCAGGGCAACATCGAATCACGGTCGAAAAGGCTGGGTATTTCGCGTGGGACAAGGTTGTCGTGGCGAACGAGGGTGACCCTCCAATCAAACTCGACGTGATCCTGGTGGAGATTCCCGACTGATCTCGCGTACCCAACTCGAAACAATCTCTTGACTCTGCAAGACGATTCGCTAGGGTCCCGCCCATCCGACATGGCCAATACTCCGAAGTGGAACATCCGTTTACGTCACGAATGGCTTTCAACCCCGCTCAAGAAGAAGCGTATCAAGCGTGGTCAGAAGGCGCGCATTGGTCTTCTTGACGCGGAAAACCGCAAGAAGAAGGCAGCTGCAGGCAAGACGGAAGCGCAGTCCTGAATTTCGCGTTGCTTTCGCTTGATTTGTAATGGTTCGGGACGCGTAGCAGCTCCTTTGGAGCGCCACTTCACCGTGGCGTGCGTCCCGAAAACCAATCCCGATAGTGCTGAAACAGTTTGGCGTATCGAACGTACGAGTCGCGATCCGACGAAAATCGTCGTTGCCACGCTTCGTCTTCGGCCGTGTGTACCACGTCCGTCAATCCGTACCGTTCACGAATCTCCGCCACTTCTACTGGTTTGACTGCGATTTCCGCGGCAAACGCGGCGTACACTTCGAGTGTGAATCGCGGGCCTGACGCCGTCGCGGGAAAACTGGCCATCGCCAACGGTGGCCCCGGCGGTTTGGCGGGTGCTGCAAATCCTGTCGAAGAAGGCGCCGGGCCTTGCGGCGCGGCGGCTTGCGCGGCTAGCGACATCATGGACGGATACGTTCCGTACGTTGGCGAAGATGATGCAGCTGGCGCAGCTTGGGGAAACTGCATCGGTGGCGTAACGAGCGCAGCTTGCGGAACGGGAGCGGCGGGATAGCCAACTCCGGACGCTCGATACGGCACGGATGCCGACGAGTTGGGCGCGGCGGCGGGGCCGTTACTGACAGCTTGCATTGGTGCGGGAAACGGGAGCGCTGGTCGCGACGGCACTGGAGGTGGTGGATCGGTTTTTCGGTCTGCAACAGCATCTGCGGCGGCTCGCGCCATGTCGTCGGGAATAAATTCGGACCGATGGCGCATGGGCGGCGTCGGTTCGGGCATACGTCGCGGACGCGGAATGTCTGCAAGGTTTGTCGCGGGCACACCCATCGGTGGTGTCAATTCCGGACTGGGAAGCGGCTTGGCTGGCGGAATGTCTGCAAGGTTTGGCGCGGTTACACCCATCGGTGGTGTCAATTCCGGACTGGGAAGCGGCTTGGCTAGCGGAATGTTCGTGGAGTTTGGCGCGGCTACACCCATCGGTGGTGTCAATTCCGGACTGGGAAGCGGCTTGGCTGGCGGAATATTCGTTGAGTTTGGCGCGGCTACACCCATCGGCGGCGTGGCTGAACGAGGGCCGGGATCGTTGCGCGGAGCATCTATAGAACTGGTGACGGGAGGGCGAATCACGGCGCTCGCGGCCAAAATGATGGTGCCCATGGGAGCCCGACGCGTGGGCGGATCGTCGTTTTCGTCTTCATTTTCTTCAGACGAAGCCGACGTTGCTTGCCAGTGGCTCACGCGTTTGCGCGCATGGAACGAAACAAGATACCGTTCTTCAAGGCTCTTTCGCTCGCCTTCAGGCGCGTTCGACATGCGCCCCATCCATGCATCGCGGCTTTGTTCCCACGCACTTTCGGGCAAACCTTCGGCGCGGAGAACATCGGCCAGTGGCCGTCCTGCCTCCACATCCGCGCAGAGGGCGGCGAACAGCTCGAGTTCGATTTCCGGTTCCATCCGCATTGGGGTTTGGAGCGAAGGCCGCTGAAAGCGACCCGAAGCCCCAAATGTTCAGCCTGGGGTTTGGGGGCGATGGCCGCTGAAAGCGACCCAAAGCCCCAAATGTTCAGCCTGGGGGCCGCCGCGAGACGCAGCGTCGACCATACGCCGCATCAGAACGCCGGTCGAGAGCGGGAAGCAGTTTTTCGCCACGTGGATCTCACTTGGGGTTGGCCCTTCCCTGCAAAAACGTGTTACGAACGGTCCAACAACGATGAACTCGAGCCTCCGTACTTTTATCGGTCTTGCCGTCCTCGCCGCTCCGCTTGCAACTGGCTGTGCCCGTACCGCTCCGTTTGATCAAATGGATCAAGCGCAGTTGACGGTCATGCGTTTGACGACGCCGCCGCCCGTTGCCCAACCGACGCCGATGACGGGCACCGCGGGTTTCCCCGGCTTGCCGCTTCCTCCCGAACTCCAAGCGGGAGCGGCGGCAGTTCTCCAAGGCGCTGCAGCCGCCGGCATTCCGATTCCTCCCGGCCTGATTCCCGGACAAACCCAACCGACAATGCAACCCGCGGCGCCTCCGCCGCCCATGTTTAACGGTCTCGCGATCGTCGCCCAGGTTCCCGTGTCGAACGACGACATGAAGAGCGACATCCTCGACGTCTTCGGCAAAGAAGACAGCTTCCAACAAGGCACGCCGATGCAATGCCCCACGACCCCCGGCATGGGCATCACAATGGCTCGTCCTGGCCAACCCCCTGTCGACTTGCTGGTATCGTTCAGCTGCAGCAAGGCCTACGGCGTTGGTTTTCAATGGCCGTACAAGAAAGACATGCTCACCAGCGAGTCGAGCCAAAAGTTGAGCCAAATCTATCAGGCTCTCTTCGGCGTCTCGGTTCCGCCAGGGTCCTGATCAGCCTACCCCGACAGCTCCCGCCTTCTGCCTGAACCCATCTCGCAACTCTCAGAGTGCGTTTATCAGGCGTAGCGAGCGTTGTGAAGCTAGGGAGGGCGGCGGAAGCGTACATCGTACGCTGAGCAAGCC
>JANORL010000433.1:0-9225 GCA_031415295.1 Polyangiaceae bacterium
GGGCGTGCCTTGGACGACAATAAAATCGCGTACTCTCCAAGCGTTGAACCTTCTTTATGCCGCCCTGCAAGCGCTGATTGCCGCTATCGTTTTACTTTTCCCAAAGAACGCCCGCGCCCAAGGCGCTCGATTGGCGCAGCAGGTGTCACGGCTGGTCCCGCATGCGACGCAAACGGCGGCGGCGATGACCGTGACTGTCGCCTGCGGCGTGATCGTGCCCGCCAGTTCCATGGCCACCGTCGAGCATCACGAGGTCCCCGCCGCAACGCTCGTTGCGGCCCCGAAACCAACGTTCGCGACAGCGATGGCGCCAAGAGAGCCGTCATTGGCCGCAAAGGTTGAGCCGGTGAAACCGATCACCCTTGACGAGCTACAAAAGCAGTGGTCTTCTGCTGACATGAACTCGTTCAAGATCGCCAGATATCTCCAGGCAACCATGCTTCCGTTTGCGTTTCTGTCGGTGCCAGCCGTGAGCCAAGTCGCGTGTTCCGGCGCGGAACACCGCACTCCGCCGGTGGAAGAACCGGAAGAGGAGCCTGAGGGCGGCACGGATCCTTATGAGCAAATGTGTAAAAACACGATTCGCATGGGGGGTACCTGCATCTCGAAGGCCGACTGGTGCGCAGAAATGGGTAAACGCCCAGCACCCTACGGTTGTAAATGATGAGAGTGGATTGCGCGCGGTAAAACGGACCGCCATGGGAGATTAGGTGAGGATTGGTCTCAACCGATGGTCGGCTCTACCGGTGCTTGCCCCGTCGAACGCACGCCGCGACTCATGAAATCGAGCAACAAACGAAACATCGGCTCGAGTTCGGGCGCATATCTGAACCCAAGGACGACGCATTCACGGGAGGCGGGCCGGGCGGCACGCGCGTGCCTCATTCCACGGCCGGACCGTGATTTCTTTCGAGCAAAACCAAAAAGCCACCATGCGCACTCATTTTGCCGCCGGTTAAATCGTCATACTCTTCTTGCCCAAGCTGACGTTCTGCCTCGAGCCCCATTGCGATGACTCCTGGCGACTTCAGCCACTCGCGATTCTTCAAGTCTTTATCGATGTCGACGTATTCACGCAAACGCTTGATGAGGCGTCTGTGAATCTCTTCTTCCGACGCATGACGCATGTGATCGATTGCCGTTTGCAGGTCGGTCCGGATGTTCCCCGTTGGTTGATCCACCCACATGGCCACAGCGCCTTGGAAACGATTGATCATGAACTTGGCGAGCGAGATCGGTCGCTCGTCAAAATCAATGTACTTCAACGTGTCGAGAGCTTCCCAAAACCGCAATACGCCTTCGATACGCGGTACCGTGAGTTCAATGCTGTTGTGCAGACGCTCCGCGTTTGTCCGCCGACTCGTATGCCATTCTCTTCGACATCGAAGCGAATACAAGTGGCCAAGTCATCGCCGTCAAGATCAAAGACTCCATGATCAACGGCAGTGACATCGAGCGGTGCTTAACGGGGGTGCTCGAGCGTATGGCGGTGCCCAATGCCGCGACGACCATGCGACATGCCGTGTCGCTCCCGTCCC
Organism: Polyangiaceae bacterium; assembly: GCA_031415295.1. Taxonomy (GTDB): domain Bacteria; phylum Myxococcota_A; class Polyangia; order Polyangiales; family Polyangiaceae; genus Polyangium. Next base: position 1,539 of record JANORL010000433.1, read on the forward strand.
GTTCAATGGTTGGTGTCGTTCAGGCGGCAGCGGCACCCATTGCAATGCTGCCAATCGTGCTCGTTGCATTCGGTGTAACGATTCTCGTGGGGGTGACTATCTATGTCGCCGCGGAAGCTGTCGGCGCCGTAAATGAGGACCAACGTTGTCGCGCAGTGAAAGAAGGATGTATAGTACACTGCTCGGGGCCGGCAGGTTTGCCCGCCCCCGGCGGCGGGAGATTCAGGCGATGCATGCGAGAGTGCATGGAATCACAAGGATGTTCGTTCTAGGAGGTTGACCATGAAATTAGGCACACTGACTACCGCAACCGCGGTGCGCGATGCCGGCATAGAGGCAATGGACGCGCTAAATGCGCTCGTGCTCGAAATCGGTACCACATTACCAGAGGCCGATAGCAAAGCCCTGAGCTTAGCTGTCGCAAGGTCCATGACTTCAATCCTTGAGAACCTCGTGAACCCAGCGCTTCGCGAATATCCAACCCTTGACGTCGACGAATCAACATGGGGGGACATTGCAGCAACGAGGGCCCGAGCGCGGTTGTCTGCTCCCGCGACGATAGATTCATCAGGTGAATCAAATCCAAGCGGTTAGGCGAAGGGGCCGTGGGTCGAAAACGCTGTAGGCACCCGCTGAGTTTGTCTCGGCGGCACAACCTCAAAGACAAACCGTCCCTCGACATCCGTAATGTCGGGGCGCCGATCTTTGTCGAATTCGTTGAGCATCCCTAGGTTTCCGCCCGCTTCGTCAACGATCTCCACGAGGTTGCCCGACTCGAGCACCTCGTGTATTGGAAACTTGGCCGCGTAAAACTCACGAATGAGCCGATGGGCGGCGTATCCCAAATGATATTCAGATGGCCAACCACGGCGCTGTTCGTCTTGGGTATACGCTTCAGGCAGCTTATCATCGTATAAAATGCCAACGTTCCCCGACACATCCCCGCGTACAACTCGTTCCATCCAATGCGCTGGACGCCGTGCATCTGCGGCCAATTCCACGCTCATCATCTGCTGAAACGCCATTGAATCCGCGGATACGACGTGCACAGCTGCCGGACCACAACCAAGGATCGTCCACGCAAACCCACACATGACCAGGACAATCACCGTCATGCGAACGCATAACGCGACGAAAGAACAGGCAGCTTTCATCCTTCGAGCGCATCAGGTCGGGGATGAGCTGTCAAGGTGGGAGATCCCCCCGAGGCTTCACGTCACCCACTGGAGTGCGGAGCGAAAACGGCTTCGATCTCTGTTACACAACCTCGAAACACCTCGAATCGCCCAGCCTTCGACAGATCTCGCCGGCACGCACGCTCGAAATAGACAACCCGTATGGTTTTGGACATGTCGCGCACGATCCAACCACGTTGCCGCGCGAAGGACGGCTACCCCGTGCAATGCCCATCAAGGCCGTCGCGCGAAGAACGAGCCAACAGTGCAGACCCAACGAGCGCGTCACGCGAACGACGGGCAAGGTGTTTGCACCGCGACTGCCAACTCGTATGGGTTTGGGCCAATTGCGCGTGTACACGTGCCCAGATCTGCAATGGGTTTGGGGCGAAAGGCGCCGAGGGCGACGCGTAGACGCACGCTACGCGTTCAGATAATATCCAAAGTTACCCGAAAATTTGTCCCCGGCTTTGTTGCCGCGTACAAGTGAGGGGAAAGGGACATCGCTTGACGAAGTTTCTATTACGTATTGCTATGGTCGTCTTGTTCAGCTCGTTTGCCGCTACATCGGGTGCGTTTGCATCCACGCATGATGGCGTCGAATTTTCCGGGGAAAGTGCGCCGCTTGGGATGACCACGGATGAAAGCGCCGATAACGTGGACAAAAGCACGTGCGATCTGGTCTCGGAATCGACGGACAATGCGGATCCGCTCACTTCGAGTCCCGCGGAAATGCAGACATGCTTGACCGCGTGTAAGAGCGGCTGAGCCGCGTGTAAGAGCGGCGGAGCCGCGATGTTGCGTTATTGCGCTGTATTCTTGGATCCGCGGATAAAGCTGCTCTGCATCGCTGCGGCAGGTGGAAGCTTTGTCGCGTGCTCTGGTTTCTGCTACGCACGGTTCGCGGATTAAATATGGAAACGAATCAAAAGTGGTTTGCGACGCGTATCCTTCACGACGCATCGAACCCTGACGTTCAAGTGGAAGTCCAAATTGGTTTTCCCGAGCCGTGGGAGGGGGAGGATGGCATGTGGCGATGCGCTTTTCGCGTGGAAGGACTTCCGGCTGGAGAAACACAGTACGGTATCGGTGCTGATGTGCTTTCGGCAATCAATGGCGCACAAGACGGCATTGCCAAACAATTCCGAGAATCCGGACGGCGCTTCAGTTGGGGACCGTTAGAAGGTGAAACCGGAATTCGTCGGCAATTGCCGATCTTTATAAACGCCGAATTTGCCGACAAAATCGAAGCGCTCATCGAAAAGGAGCTGGAGGCATTCGTCCGACGCAAAGCGAAGAAAATGGAACGTATGATCGCCGCAGCAAACAAGCCACCCCCCAAGGGCACGAAGAAGTAGTTCGAGTCGAGACGACCAAGCGCTGCAACCAAGCGCAGCAACTTGGACGGCTCACCCGTTGAACGTGACCCGCGTCAATGGACGTCGCGATCCATTGCATTCGATCGAAACGTTAAGCCACGCACATACTACATGCGGACCTTCCGCAACCCCCGCACGCTCGCCTCGCGCGTGTTTCTCAGGATCCGTGACAATCAAGCATGAAATGCCGACCGACCACGCAGTGTCAACCGGCAAACCTCACGCCGACACAATACGCCGACAACCAATACACCAACCTACGGCTGCGTGGCTCCCACGACACCACCATTGAGCGTTTTATTGGGCCCCGACACGCGACTTTGCGGCGTCGGTTGACCCATCGTGTACACCACCGTGTACTTGCCATTCTTGGCCACCGTGCCACCGCTGACCATGTCGTTCGCTTGCGGTCCGAACTTCGGCTCCGGGTCACCCGTGGTTTCCACGACGATGAGACCGCCGGCGTCACAACCCAGCGCCCCCAAAGCTCCCAAAGCCAGCATCGTCACAACCACACCAAACCCGAATGAAGCGCGCACCCGAGCAGCCATGAGAGCAGTGTACCAACACTTCGGCGACAAGTTCAAGGCTTCTTTTGCTTCTTGTTCGTGTCTTTCTTTTCCTTCTTTTCCTTCGAAGGAATGATCAGGAACTGCACGCGGCGGTTCTGCTGCCGATCCTCTTCCGTGTCGTTCGTTGCCACGGGTTTGGTGGCGCCATATCCCTTCGCGACGAGCTTCGACGGCGGAATGTTCCGTTGCACCAGCCAACGTCGCACAGCATCGGCGCGCTCCTGCGACAATTGCTTGTTGATTTGTTCCTTGCCGACGTTGTCCGTATGCCCCTGCACTTCAATTTGCTCGATCTCCGGGTGATCAACGATAGCATCGCGGACCTCCGTAAGCAGATCCTCGGACACAGGATCGATCGTATGCGCCAAGGTTGACTCGCCAAACTTGAATTTGACCTGGCGCGAAATGACGATTTCGGTTTTCGTGACCGTGACGTGCGGACAGCCGTGTTTCGACTTGTCCTCGTCGCTGCTGCCTTTTTGATCGGGACACGCATCTGCGGCATCGAGGATGCCATCTTCGTCGCGATCCGAAGGACAACCATTTTTCTTCGGATCTTCGTTCTTCACGCCGGGCACGGTGCGACACGCATCGTCCGCATCCAAAATCGAATCACCATCTTCATCCGCGGGACAACCATTCTTTGTCGGATCTTCGTTTTTGACGCCCGGCACATCGACACACGCATCCTTTGCGTCGACGATACCGTCGTTGTCTTGATCCGGCGGACACCCATTCTTTTGCGGATCAGAACTCGCTTTACCCGGTTCTTTCGGACAAGCGTCATCCACATCGAAAATGGAATCGTCATCCGTATCGGCCGGACAACCATTTTTCTTGGGATCTTGGTGTTTTACGCCGCGAACGCTCGGACAATAATCATCTTTGTCGAAAATCCCGTCCTTGTCGATATCGGGTTCCTCTTTTTTGGGCGGTGGAGGCAATGGTTCATAACCCACGCTGCCTACAGCAAAAAACGCCGGCGTTCCCCAACCATTCGTCAAACCGGGGCCCGCGCCCGCACCCACGACCAAAAACGGCAACGGACGCAACTTGGCCCCGATCAGCAATTCCGCAGATACCGGTGATGCCGCATAAATACGCGTCGTGGGCGTATCGAGCAAAATGTCTTTTGAAAATGGCGCGGAAAGCGAGAATTCCGGCCCCGCCTGGAAAAACCCGTCCTTCAACACAACGGCCGCACCAGCTCGGAAATCGAACGAACTCGGACGTTGCGACGCACGAATTGTCGTCCCGAGCGAAACACTGTAGAAAAATTGTTTTACGCGACCACCCAAAATGACGTGCGGCTCGGCCCGAATCGCTCCGTCGCCCGCATACGAGCCACTCGGTCCCGTAGGCACATAAAAATACACGCCACCAGCCACTTGGAACTGATTCACATCTTCGCCAAAAATCCGCACGCGAGCGCCGAGACGTAAATCTCCCACGTCCGCGCCTGACGGCGATGGAAACGCCACCCCTGCCACCGAGGGACTATCGCCAGATTGCGCCAACGCAAAAGGCATGTCGAACGAAACGAGCGCTCGATTAAAGAGCGGCAACGACGCGCCAATATGCAAATACGTCTGTTGCGAAACGATCGCGGTCCGGGTGTCCCCTTCCTGAATCGCCAGAGGACTCAGGCCAAAATCAACGACCGCCCGCGCGCGCGGTATGAGATGGCCACCCACCGACGGCGACGCCACGCCAAAAAAACCATCGCCAGGCACCGAAGGCTGAAAACGTTCGAGCGCCCCCGTGGCGGTTGTTTCTTGAGCAGCCGAAGACCGCGCGACCAATAGAGTCGCCAACGCACCCAGAAGCGCCCGACGTTTCGTACAGCCAAGTCGCATGTTCAACAGAAGAACCTTTCCTGATGGCCGTTGTCAACAAAGCGTTCGCCCTGAGCGTGATCTTCTGACGCGCCAGGCTGGTAACGGAAGGACGAACGGTTCGAGGTTTGAGGTGGCGAATCTTTTCCAGACTGTTTAGGAGTTGAACGATTCATGAGCAGTTTCATCGAGACGACGAAGAAACGCGAGTGGCTGCTCGTCTGCGCACTCGTGTGTTTTGGATTCGTAGTGCGCGTGATCGTCAACGATGTGGCTGCGTATTCGCCCGCCGACGAAGCGCACTACGTCGACATCACGCGTTGGCTTTCCCGTGAAGGCTTCGCCGCGTACCCGCAGTTCGTCTCGACGTACCTCGAACGCGAAGCCATGTGGCTTTCGCCAACGCCACTACGCTGGGGCTACTTCTCGCTCACGACGCTCACGTGTTCGGTGCTCACGCCATGCGACGGACGCGCACTCGCGTGGCTCTCGACCATCGCCGGTTGCGTATCGTTGCTGCTCACGTACGTGCTCGGTCGGCGCCTCGTTGGTCGCACAGCAGCGATCGTCGCCACCGCATTTTCGATCGTCTCGCCGCTGCAACTGGCCTTGGGACGTCGGGCGCTCCAGGACGAAGTCTATTGTGCGGCGTTCTTGATGGCTTTCTGGACGTTCGTACGGCTTTTCGATCCTGATCCCCAGGGTGCCACGCGTCCATCGTGGCGACGTTTCGCCGAGTTTGTCGCGGCATCGACGTTTGCTTTCGCCCTCAAAGAAGCGTTTGTCTTTCCATACGCCGCGTTGGTCTTGATGTATCTTCTTGCGCCGCCCATTCGGAACTCGAGACCACGTGATCTCGCGTTTTTTGTCGCTCCGCCGCTTCTGTTTTGTGCGGTTTTCGTAGCGCTCGGGAAAAACCTTTCGGCTCTGTACGAATTCGCGCGACTGCACGAAGCGTCGTTCGCGAGCGACTACAGCATCCGGTATCAATCTGGACCTGCGCACAGACCGCTGTTCGACCTGTTCTTACTCAGCCCGATCGTGTGTTTGTTGGCAACCGCGGCGATCGCAAAAATGACCGAGCGACTGCGTGAAGGCGGCCCTGAGCGCTGGCTTGCGGGCATCTTGATCCTGACGCTGGCCGCGTTCATGGGTTTGCCGAAGAACCTACGCTTCGTGGTGATCCTCGATCCGATCTTGCGCCTTGTTGCGGCGTGGATCGTCGTAAATCATCCCTGGTTCGCGCGCACATCACGCACGGGTCGAACCGCCGTCGTCGGGACCCTCGTGGCGATCAGTGCGGTCGCGGAATTTTCGCTGTTCGATACCGTGTTCCGACAACGCAACGTGTATGATCCGACCACCTACGACATCCTTTACGCACTCGGCGCGATTCCAGGTGCATTTTTGCCGACGGCGTCGCATGCGTCGGCTTTGGCGTCGCTGCTGGTTTTTGCCGGTGCCGGCACCATCGTGGTTGGGGTATGGAGAGCAGCCATGACGGAGAAAAACGAAAGCACTGAAGCGTCGCCGCATTTGCGTCCGGCCGTCTTGATCGCCATCGGCGCAATGAGCCTCCTCGGTGCATTTTTCGCAGGACGTTGGTCCACGCCGGACCCGTCGAGTTCGGGAGGACTGGCGGCGCTGCCGAGCGTAAATATTGTCGGGGCAAACCCTGCCGCCGCGGTCCCGAAAAATCGCGACCCCATGGCCGAAGGTCTCGATGCTCTTTATGCGCAGAAAGACCCTGCAAAAGCCGTGGCGCGTTTTCGCGAAGTCCTCGGCAGCGATCCGAATCATTACGGCGCGACGTATCAGTTGGCGACGGCGCTCGAACAAGCGGGCGACATGCCTGCAGCTCGGGCGACGTGGTCCAAAATGGTGAACCTGGCCGAAACGAATCGTGATGACGCGACACTCGCCCAGGCGCGAACGCGTTTGGCGGCACTGAGTGAGCCGCCGCCGACTGTCGCGGCATTACCGACGGACGATCCATTGGCGGAACCGATGCGTCTGGGGTTGTTGGAGTTATACGAAAAGAAGGACGCGGTTCGAGCGGCCAAATATTTTCGAGAGGTTCGAGCGAAAAATCCGAAGCATTACGGAGCGACGTTTCAATTGGCCACGGCGCTCGAAAAAGCCGGTAAACTTGACGAAGCCAAGCCATTATGGACGCAAACGCTCGAGATGGCGGAAGCGATCAAGGATACGCAAACCGCGGCGATTGCGCGAAAGCACTTGGGTAAATCGGCGGTATTTGGCGGATTTGAGTGATCGTGTGAACGTCGCCGGAGGAAATCGCGTATCGATGCGCCACGTCTGCAATCGTGTTTAGTTGTACAATGACGAGTGCAGGGTTGGCATGATTCAGCCCTTGTCAATCGTTTGGCAATGAGTGTATTCTCCTTTTTGTGTCTCTTCATGCGCCCGCTTCAGAAGCCGAAAATTCCCCGGGCGTTCTCACGATAGCGACGGGAATGCCGCGACCGACGAATGTGGCCCGACGAACGGAGCCTGATCGTGGTCGCATGGTGATGACCCTGTGCGCGGGGACTGCTTTTTTAACTGGCACCGCGTTGCTCGCGATGGGGCAACCACGGGCGGCTTTCGTGAATTTCGCGGTGGCCTTGGCCGAGGGTGGTCTTTGGCTTATTGGTCGTCGTCGTCCGGAACGGTCGCTCGAATTGGCCCATGGGTGTCTTGGATTGGCGGTGACGGCCATTGGA
>JANORL010000434.1:0-4629 GCA_031415295.1 Polyangiaceae bacterium
CACGGTTGATGCTCGTGCGCCACTTCTGCCTAAACAAGAACAGAATGGCGCTGATGAGCGTTCCGGCGTGACCGATACCGATCCAGAACACGAACCCCGTAATGTCCCAGGCCCAGAAAACCGTATTGTTCAGGCCCCAAATGCCGATACCTTCAGCAACGAGTTTGCCGAGGGATCCGAGCAGAACGAGCATTACGCTCACGGCAAGTGAAAAAAGAACCACCCACGCGGGAGTGGTCTTTTTTTCGACAATTCCCGCAACGGTCTCGGTCACAGCGTGAAAATCGCTATGTCCGAGAACCAGCGGTGCACGCTTGCCGGGCGTGTCTTGATTCATGACGGCGGTAGTCATACCCCCTCGAGCTCAGGGTTGGGGTTTTTGATCTTGGCTAGATACGACACTCGTGACCTGACGTTCAGTTCTTCGAGCTGCCTGTAGGCCCTTGGGCTGGCCGCGTCTTTGGCAACGACGCTCTTGTTATCGTTCAAATCGCCGAAACGAATGGCTTGCGTCGGGCACGCCGATTGGCAAGCTGTAACGACTTCGCCATCTCGCACGCGTTCGCGCCCATCCATCTTGGCGCTGCTCTTCGCTTGATTGATGCGCTGCACGCAGAACGTGCACTTCTCCATGATACCTCGGCTGCGAACCGTGACGTCCGGATTCATCTGCATCTTGGCCACTTCGATCGTGTCCTTGGTGTAATCGAAGTAATTGAACCGCCGCACCTTGAAGGGGCAGTTGTTCGCGCAATACTTCGTCCCAATGCAGCGGTTGTACGTCATGTCGTTCAACCCTTCGGGGGTGTGCGTCGTCGCTGCGACCGGACAAACCTCTTCGCATGGCGCATTTTCGCAATGATTACACATCGTCGGCTGCACAATGCTCGTCGGCTCGTCTGGATTCGAACCCTCGAAATACCGGTCGATTCGAATCCAATGCATTTCACGTGATCGCGTGACGCCTTCGAATCCAACCACCGAAATATTGTTTTCGGCTTGGCAAGCGACGGTGCATGCATTGCAACCAATACACGCCGTCAAATCGATGGCCATGCCCCATTGATGACCCTTCTCGTAGGACTTCTCCTCGAAAAGACTCAAATACTTCTTCGGGGCAGGAACGACCGCCGGGTTTGTCTGGTACTTAGCGTAGGTCGCTTCCTGGACCATCGGACGCCCTTCCGTGAGGAAGTGCTCCTGTGTACGAGCAAGCTTGGCCGACCCGGATGCCTTGCTGACTTTGCCGTCTGCAATGTGGAAACCCGCCGTCGAACGAAGCGCGCCCGTCGCAACACCGATGCTCTTGCCAACGCGACCCGTGACCGTACGGCCCTGACCAACCGTCAGAACCACCGTGCCATCGGCTTGTCCCACCGCAACGAGCGCCGGAAGTGTGACATCCGCTCCGTTGGCTGAAACGGTGACAAGATCCCCATCCGTGACGCCCAATCCCCTGGCCGTCGCCGGCGAAAGCGCCGCAACGTTGCCCCAAGTGAGTTTGTGCAACGAATCGGGAAGCTCTTGGAGCCAGCCGTTGTTGGCATATCGGCCATCCCACGTATGCGGACACGGATCGAAAACGACCTCGACATTGCCCTTCGGCGCATTCGCCTTCTGAGCTTTGATCGCCGTCGCCACGTCCGCACCTTGCACCACGACGTTCTCCGCGACAAACGCGCTGTCCTTCCAAACACCGTCATGCAGTGCTCGGCGGAAGTCACGATCGAAGTCGGGAACGAGCGTTTGCGGGCCTCGCCAAGTCGCACGCACGAGGTCGTAACCTTTGCGCGTACCACCAATGAAGATCTCGAGGATCTCCGCATCCATTTTGCCGCCGTACATCGGAGCAATGAGCGGCTGAATGATCGAGCCTGTTCCGTCGGCAGCGCGAAGATCGCCCCACGCTTCGAGCGAATGTGCGCGGTTCAAGTGCCACGTCGCCGCTTCACCCGTCTCGTCGACGTGCGTGCCGACATGAACAAGCGTCTTGGCTTTGGCAATTGCTCCACGTACGTCCGCCGGCGCGTTGAACACAGGGTTGCCACCGAACACGACGAGCGTTTCGATCTTGCCTCCCTCGATGTCCTTCGCGAGCGCGGTGAGGTCCGACAAACCACCCTTGGTTTCATCGAGCGTCCGGACAAACTTTACGGTTTTGCCAACGCTGCCCAGCATCTGATGCACGACGTGCACGAGCGCGTGAACGCTGGCTGGTTGCTTGCGACCAGCCAAGATCGCGACGGCTCCGTTACGCTTGGCAACGTCGCCTGCGATGGCCTTGACCATCTTGGCAACCTTGGGATCGAGCGCCGAAGCGCCCGACAAAGCAGCCGTGATTTCAGCCGGCAACGACATCTTCGCGGCTGTCGCGATTTCTTGCGCGAGTGCGTAGGCGAAGTCGGCAATTTTGCGGCTCTCGAGACGCAACCGATGATCCGCGTTCGTGCCCGTGACCGAGAAAGCACTCTCGATCGCGTACATACGGCTCATGGGTTTGTCTTTACGATCCGGGTTGCGCCGCGACGCAAACGCTCGGGCGTTCTTCACAGCACTCGAATCGTGCATGAGAAAATCGCTGTCGAGCGCAACGACGACATCGGCTTCCCCGAGATCGTACACTGGCGTAACGGATCGCCCGAACGCAGCGCGCACACCTTCGTGTGCAGCGTCGTTACCAAACGGCTCGTATCGAACGACGCGCGTTTCCGGCATCAGCCGCAAAAGCGCATCGATTTGAGCCGCCACGGTTGGTGAGCGATGATCTTCGACAAGCAGCGCCAAACCCTTGCCGTTGACCTTACGCGCGTCGTCACCGAGCTTGCGCATGAAAGTCGACGCTTCGTCCCAAGTTCGCTGTTGACCTCGCTCACGCGGCCCCTGGCTACGATCGGGATCGTACATGTCGAGCACCGATGCTTGGACGAACGCATGCGTGGATCCAAGGCTTTCGGGATGACGCGGATTGCCTTCTATTTTCGTCGGACGACCTTCGTGTGTTTCGACCACGAGGCCCACGGCGGTGCCCATGACGGCGATCGACGTAGAGAAAAAGAGCGGCCGACCAGGCACCATAGCCTCGGGCGCCTGCGTGTACGGCACGATGACTTCTTCAGGCCGACGGCACGCCGCCAAACCACTGAGCGCCATCGATGCGCCCATAATGCCCAAGAACGTTCGCCGATCGGTACCTTGCGGAGGTTCGCTGGCACCATCGGGGAACTCGCGCAGAAGGCCTTCGGCAAACGCCGGAGACTCCGCGAGTTCGTCCAGGGAGCGCCAGTACGTTTTTCCTGACGTATCTGGCTGCTGAATCGGGTACGGAGCTCGCTTCATCGGTGACACCCCGAGCAGTGAACGGGCGGCGAGACTTTTCGACGCGGCGTCGCTCCACCAGCTGCGGCAACTACGCCTGCCGGAACGGCTCCATCGTCGATCATCTTGGTGACGTCCTTCGGATCCCGCAAATTCGGCTCGGGATTCCGATGACAATCCAAACACCAGCCCATCGAGAGAGGCTCGACTTGGCCAACTTTGATCATCTGGTCGACTCGACCGTGGCAGCTTTGACAGCCAACTCCCACGGAGACGTGTGCCTGATGATTGAAGTAGGCGAAGTCCGCCAGGTTGTGGACGCGAACCCAGGGGATCGGGTTACCCGTCGCATAACTCTCCCGCACGGGCAGGAGTTTTTGGCTATCCGTCTTCACCTTCGAGTGGCAGTTCATGCACGTCTCGGTGGGAGGAACGGAAGCATGGGCGCTCTTCTCGACTGCCGTATGACAATAGCGACAGTCGATACCGAGATCGCCGGCGTGAAGCTTGTGGCTGTATTCAACCGGTTGTTTCGGCGTGTAACCAACCTCGACGTGCTTGTTGGTACCGTAGTACCAAAGCCCTGCCGCAGCTGCTGTGCCTGCAGGACCCAAGCCGAGGAAGATCACCATCGGCACAACCTTGTTGGACCACCTAGGGAATTGATATCTCGCCATTAGGACGCTCTATCGTCGGTAAACCCCGACGGCGCGGGCGCGTTGTGCCGTCCTCGGCAGACGAGGGCAAGATGGCAAAATGCCACAGGGCCGCGGCAACTTGCCGCACCCCCCTCCCAGCAGGCCAACTAGGTTCGATCTAAGCTTTGCAGCTCACACTCGACACGCGAATCACGAAAAATATGCGCCCATTGAGGGGTCAAACGAACGGAATTCGCCTCGCAAAACCAGAACGGCGCAAAAACATTCCCGTCGACCCTACGAAATCGTCGCACTCGGATCGCGACGTCAATCTTGCGCGCAAATTTACGATTATCGTTTGTACTCATAACAAGTTTTTAAAGACAAACACACTCGACCAACGAACCAAAACACGGTACTGTCTGTGCCGGACGAACCACATGCGACCTTTCATGGTTGGCGTCGCCGGCGGAAGCGGGTCAGGGAAAACCACCGTCGCTCGCCGGATCGCCGAGGCTCTACCGCCCTCTGGGGTGACGACCATCGAACACGACGCGTATTACCGCGATCGGTGCGATCTGCCGTATGACGGCCGAGCGCTACTCAACTTCGATCACCCCGAATCGCTCGAAACCGAGCTACTCGTCGAGCATCTCGTTGCTTTGCGCCAAGGCCA
>JANORL010000435.1:0-21769 GCA_031415295.1 Polyangiaceae bacterium
TTTTGAGTCCAAAACGTGTACATCCCGAGAAACGTGTCGGGGTTTTCGTATTCGAAAATCTGCCAATGCTCGAGGTTCGTCGCGGCACGATCATCCGGGAATCGTTCCCGATAGTCGTCTAGGATGGAGAAATCCAGGTCGAATCCAAGGAATTTCAGGTGATTTTTCTGCAAAAACGTATTGATGCTGGCTAGAGTCACCTGGTGTTCTTGTACGTGAAAAAGAAGATCACGGCAGGCACTGGTGGTGAAAAAATCCGGCGATTTTAGTATGTTTCCAAAATTGCCAGCGTTGTCCAATTGGATCAAATCCTGACGGCAGCGCCGGATATCGTCATCTGTTGTCCCATAACCTCGCTCGGCAATGAAATATCGTATTCGGGTGATGTTGCGCCGAGCGACTTCACTATAAAGACCGATTTGCATGAAACCCCCAGCGCGAAGTAGCGGCAAAAGCGCCGTCCATCCAGCCCAAGGGTCGGCCAAATGATGCAAAACGCCAATGGATTCAATGATATCGAATTGACGGTCGATCGATTGCAATTGCAGGATGTCCGCTTGGGCGTATTCGATCGAAGTTACGCCTAATTCGCGGGTCTTGCGTTTGGCGCAAACGAGGCTGTTCAGGCTAAGGTCGACAGCCAGCACGCGTGCCTCGTGAAATTGCTGCGCCGTGAGGATGGAATGGTAGCCAGTGCCGCAGCCCGCGATAAGGATGTCAATACCACCTGGCGTGTCTTGTTGTTCCAAAAAGACCAGCGGAAATAGGTCGTGCAAATATCGATTGATGCTTGTGGGTTTTACAACGGGCGGGGGTTCGACCCAACGCGGATAAGGATTCTGTTCGTATTGAGAACGAACCAGCGTCGACACTCCGTCATCGATACCGGTCAGTTGGGGAATGGTAGCGAGTAATTCTTGCTCTTGGGCGAGTTCGCGAACTTGTTGCTCAAGCACGGCCGCAACAGCGTCTGGCCATTGGATATCGAGAAGTCGTTTGGCGTGGGGAATGGAGTGCAGCGAAAAGTACGCGGCGACGGTGACCGGCCAAATGGCAGGTATTGAAGTATTGGTTTCCAGCGCGGAAACCAGCAAATCTCGTAAATGGCTCACTCGCTGCATTTCATCTTCGGTATGAGCAAAAACGTGTTCGTTGATGAAACATTGACGCGCGAGGGCGCTGTAAAAAATCAAGCTGTCGGCAACATCGTCATCCGAAACGTCTTTATCGGTGGCGCGTTCGAGCATAACATGCCGGGCCATCGTGAGAAACCGCTCCATTTCACTGTCGAAGATCAGCGTCGTGTCGAGCAACGTATGGAGCAACGGATCAGAACTCACTGCGGCAAAGGTGTCGTCCGGGAACAAATCCTGCATTGATAGCCGTACAGGCCATGCATTCGCAGCTCGCGTCATACACCCTCGAATATGTGGGCCGAGTTTGACGAGGTCGATGGCTGCTCGGGCCAGATCTTTGGAGGGTCCCCAATGTTCAGTCAATGCGCGAAGCATCATGGTTCTTCGAATCCCGCTATCGTCGAAGGGCAGACGAACCTCTTTCGCGTAATAGGCGAATAACCTTTTGGCTCCGTCTGTTTCTTTGAGCTGCAGCGATTGGATGACGCAATCCAATGCCAGAATCGGTTTGCGTTGAGCGTCATACACGAAAGACATGTCGATAAACGCTTTGGCATCGTTGGGTCCGAGTTCCAGTGCGCGGCGACAGCTCAACTCGGCTTCGGCCAGCTGACCTGCCTCCCGCAAAGCATTTCCCAAACTGCTATGCACCGCGGCAACGTCGGGCCAGAGTTTGGCCGCTTTTTGCAAGATTGCGATGCTATTTTTGCCTTGCTTATGAAGCGCGACACCGAGCGAATGCCAGACGAAGCCGGATTCTGGATATTGCTGAAGCATCGAGCGAGTTGTGTTTTCGACTTCAAGGAAGTGGCCCGTTTCCATCAATGCCCGAAGCTGATTACAGTCGGCATCGGGTGGACCGACATTTTTGACGGATGGACTGGATACGGCAGCTTTCCCCAAGCAGCATTTTTTGTACTTCTTGTTGCTGCCGCAGTGACACAATTCGTTTCTTTTGGGATTCATAGTGGAAATTCAAACTTGCGAACGAGGGGTCGCCAATGATCCTTCAATAGGCCGTTACGGTGTAGGGTTCGTCCAGGTTACGCGGCACGCGATGCTTTGCATTGCGGCGCCTTCGAGCTCGCCGTCAGCAATTGGGGAACTCCAGGTAAAACGTACGTCACGAGCGCCTGCTGCTTCGAGTGCTCCGCTCACAAAACCTTCATTGGGCCAGACGTAGAAACCGAGGGCGGAAGCTGGTAGTCCGGAAAAACGCATTTCGGTGCTATTCGCGCGCACATCGGTGGATTCGGCGCGGCAAGGATCGAAATACCGAACGAAGATACGGGGCAAGCGCGTGGCCATTTCTTCGGCCGAAGCGCTGCGGAGTTGGGCACGGTACGTTCCGACGACGTCGCGTTCTGCGGCATCGCGTGAGCCATCGCGGATAAATTTGTCGAGGGGCGTGTGGGTAAAACGCGCAAGAATGCGCATGACATGCATGAGTGGTTCGATGTCGTAACTCGAGGCGGCGAGGAAAATGGTATCGCGCAGAAAGGCAGTGACCTTGCTGTCGCCGATTTCAGCGCCTACCGTGGTCAAACCGCCGGGAATGGCTTTGTTGATGCCGTCGATGTATCCGGCGTATACGGAGCCGCGAACACGAAATGGGCCTTCGCCGAACCTTTTACGATGAGTGGGCGGAACGAACGGCCACGCGTCCGATTTCATGAGGGCGGAGCGTAGTGGAGGGGGTCGACCGATGCAAGGAGACGAGTACGTTTGGCGAAGCGGAAGTTACGCTATTGGCGCTTCGACACCCTGCACAGCATCCGCGCTTTCGATGATGCCATCTTGCAGAAAAGTCGGCATCCACTTGCCCATACGTTCGAACGACGCGGCAATTTGAGCGCGCGCGCGATTTTTCAAGGTGTCCAAGTCGTCTGTCGTCAAACCTTTGGTTTCAATAGGCTCGAGCACTTCGATACGCGCTTGGCATTTTACACCGAAAACCCACGAATTTTTTGGAATGGCGTGCCGAGTGCCCGCTACGGCCACAGGCAAAATAGGATATCCCGTTTCAATGGCGAGACGAAACGCACCGTCCTTGAACGGCATGATTTCGCCATCACTCGATCGAGTGCCTTCGGGAAAAAGCATGACGCTCATGCCCCGATCGAGATACCATTTGCATTGAGCCATCGCGCTTTTGGCGCTTTCTTTTTCACCGCGTCGCAGACGGACATCACCCGCCATGCTCATCATCCAGCCCAGGCCGGGGACTTTGAAGTTGGATTCTTTCGATACCCATTTCATCTCCCAAGGCAAATAACTGATGGCCGGAATGTCCGCGATGGATTGGTGATTCGCAACGACGACAAAAGGTCCCGACCGACGAGGCTTTTGCCATCCCGAAACCTTGACGCTCCACAGTGGATTAAACCGCACGAGCATCGTGCCGCATATTCGGAAAAACCGTCCAACGACGTAACGTACGCGATCGAAAGGTACGGTCAGGACGAACACGAGCGCCACGAGAAACGTAGAACCAATCACGATCGTTACGATCTCGAACCAGTTCCACAAAGAGACGATTTTGGCTTTCACAGTGCGTCGGAGACTCGTACCCGAATTCGTGCGAATTTGCAAGCAACGGACCGTAATGACACGATAATGACGCAATGCGCACAGGCGTCAAAACGTGATTACAATCAGGGCGTGACGGATTCGTGACCGAGTGTGGGATGAAAATAGTCGAATCGTGACGGTGTAATTGAGACGGACGCGCATGTACCGGAGAACTTTAGCCGGAGGTTTGTTATCGCAGGGGCTCTTTATCCTCTGCTTCTGCCGTTTTACGTCGAAGGGATCATCTCGGCAGAACGGACTATCTCATCATCTCGCAGTCGAGATGTCGGGCGCTCGTGGGACCATTACTGCTTTCGCGCGGGTCCTAGTCTCTGAACCTTACCAACCCCTTGGGCATTTTCATGCCCGCCATGTTGGTCTTGGCTGCCGGTTGTCCATCCGTGGAGTTTCCGGCAATTCACCCAATTATCACCCGTCGCTCGCGCGTACGGGGGGCCTTCATCGAAGCCTGTCGGCGTGTCAATCTCGTGATTTCAAGAACTTGGTATTGATGGTGTATGCTATTCGGTATTCTCCTTTCTCATAGTAGTACACGGCCAGAGGCTTTGCATTGGCAACGAGTGCGCCTAGAAGCGGTGCAAATACCACGGGTCCACGGTAAAACAAGTGTAACTGGCCAATCGTCGGATTGTCCACGATGGGACCAAATTCATTGCGTATTTTTTTTGCAATTGATTCCCACCCTTGCTGTTCTGGGTCCACGTAGTTCGGAAGCGCGACATCCATGAAAACTTCGGCGTCACCGAGTCCCAGGCGTGTGCATGACGCTTCCACCATGCCGCGAATGGATGTCGAACCAATCGACACGAGTACCAGCGCATCTTTTCCGGTTGGAGAAGGCGACGGTCGTGGTGAAGGAGGAGCGCGTGGTGATATAGGCTCGGGCCGATACGCGGGAATCGTAACTTTTACCCAATGAGGCGTAATTTCGTATTCGGGGGGACGTTCCGCCGTGTCAATGGTTTGCTCGAAAATCTTTGGAATCCCCTGCCCTTCGGCTTGAACCCCCAAACGTATGCGTCTTAGAAATCCCGCCAAACTGGCATTGCGCCAGCGAGAACCGACGGATTGTCCGCGTTTCAGTTTGTCGACATTCACGCTTGCAGGTAGTCCACCTGGACTGACCACTTCGATACGATCCGAAAATACCGTGATTCGTACAGGCTCGCTGTCCTCGTAGTCTCGATGCGCGAATGCATTCATGACCGCTTCTTGGACGGCTTCGTCTGAATATTGTTGGCGATTTTGACGAATTTCGAGGGCGCTGCGGCTCTTGTCCATGAATACGCCCATGTAGCCTTTGAGTTTGTCGATGACATCGTTGATCACTTTCGTCAAAGGACCCGCGAATTCGGCTCTTGCGCTATGTTCTGTGGTGCGATCCGTTCCAGGATAAATCGATACGATTGCGTACGCGCCGGAAATGAATTTCGTCGGAGTGTGACCGAAAAGCAAAATAGCCAAAAGCCTTGGAACAGCGACCTTTTGACCAGGAGCCACTTCCTTCCACAGGCAAAGCGCAGGCGTCGTTGCGTCGAGCAGTTCGTCCGGTACAAAATATTCCGCCATGGGCCTGGGCAATTTCGCTTGACGTTTGTACTCGTCAGCAGTGGTCATGTAAATGTCGTCGAGCAACGCGTAACGTCCGAGTGCCTGATTGTAGGCGAGGCGTTCGAGAAATGGCGGAATGACCCCTCGACGAGAATGAAGATTGCGCAGTTCTTCGCCTTTGACCTCGTGCGTGTGGCTATCTCGAAGCCCCCATACTTTCGTGCCCTGCTTAGTGTCGTGCCCGTGAACGCTGCCAGTCGCGTGCATCTGGAAGTACAAGACAAACTGCGATGGATCATTTGTTACGTTCGATTCGTACACCGCTGGGTGGATGGGCGGCGAAACGTATTTGGCACACGCGTCGAGCACTTTGCCTTTGAGCGCGTTCATTTCGCTTTGCGTGATACCAACGACGTTCGGCCGGACAACCCCTTGTTCGTCCTTCGTCTCCTCGACCCCACAGAGAATCCAACCACTATCCCCACTGTCCGACACGTCGTTTGCATAGGCCACGAGTTTCGCGACAATGTCTAAAGGATCTCCTGACTTCTTCCATTCCCGCCAAGCACTTTCGGGCTGCAAGAGTGCTTCGAGGGGGACGGGCGGCTCCATGAGCGACCGAGTATGGCGCACCCTGGGCGTTAGGGGAATCGAAAACGTGCCAGCGCATGGCGATCTATGCGCTACGCACACCCTACCCATGGTTCGCCCTTCTGCTACGCTCGGCCTGCCATGACGAATCACGCGCCTACTGCCCTCACCGCCGTCGTCCTCGCTGCTGGCCAAGGAACGCGCATGAAAAGCGCTCTTCCAAAAGTCCTGCATGAAATTTGCGGACGACCGATGGTCGATTATGTCGTCGACGCAGCGCTCGCTGCCGGATGCCACGAGGTCATCGTCGTGGTGGGGTACGGTCGAGACGAACTTGCCGCACATCTAGGACGAACCTATGGCAATCGCGTGCGGACGGCAGTGCAACAAACGCAACGTGGCACCGGGGATGCCGTCGGTGCAGCTCTTCCGGTGATCGACGTCCGCGCCGACCACGTGCTCATTCTTTGTGGCGATACGCCGCTCGTTGACGCTTCGGAATTGTCGCGTTTGTTTACGGTTTGTCAAGGAAACATCCCCCTCGCAATGCTCACGGCAAAAGCCCAAGATCCTACGGGATATGGCCGCGTTCTTCGGGACGAATCGGGTTTTATCAAAGCGGTGCGTGAACATCGGGATGCGACCGAGGACGAGCGACGCGTCAATGAAGTGAACGTGGGTATTTACATCGCGCGGGCGGCATTTCTGCGTGAAGCCATCGCGAGTCTTCAGCCGAACAATGCGCAAGCAGAGCTGTATTTGACCGACATCGTCGCCCAAGCCGCGGAACTCGACGAGGTGGCGTCAGTGCGTACGGAAAGCACGGCGGCATTGGTGGGCGTGAATGACCGGGCACAACTGGCGGCGGCCGAAGAAGTGATGTATGCGCGTATTGCCGACAAGATGCAGCGCTCGGGAGCGACTGTGCGAGCAAGCGCGCGTATCGATGCGCGCGTGGTGATCGAGCCCGACGCGGTTATCGAACATCACGTCGTTTTACGCGGAAAAACGTTTATCGGCGCGGGCGCGCGAATCGATGTAGGCTCGGTGCTCACGGACGTTCAAGTAGCTGCCGGCGCCGTGGTAAAACCCTATTCGGTGTGCACGTCATCGACCATTGGGGAAAACGCCCAAATCGGACCATTCTCGCATTTGCGTCCGGAAAGCCAAATCGAAGCGGATGCGCACATCGGGAATTTCGTCGAAACGAAAAAAACCATTGTTCGACGCGGCGCAAAAGCCAATCATTTGGCATACTTGGGTGATGGTGATATTGGCGAAGGGGCCAACGTGGGCGCAGGAACGATTTTTTGCAATTACGATGGCTTCAAGAAACACAAGACCGAAATCGGCAAAGGCGCCTTCATCGGAAGCGATTCGCAAATCGTCGCGCCCGTACGTATCGGCGTAGGTGCTTATGTGGCGACAGGAACGACGGTAACGAAAGACGTGCCCGATGACGCGCTGGCCATTTCGCGCGTCAAGCAGGAGAACAAAGAAGGGTATGCTTCGCGCCTCAAAGCGCGATTGGCGGCGGGTTCGTCAAAGAAAACGGGATAGGTTCGTTGCGGAATTCATTCGGCATCAGCGATGCTGTCGACGTACGACGCACCTAATGCACTGATGTCGATTCGAGGTACCGAATGCCCCATACGCACGCGTTTGGTCTCGAGGTAAGCGCCACTGTGCGAATTGATCCCGACAAGCGCTGGTGTCCGTCGGTCAACCAGGATCCCGAGTTGTCGTAACGCTTGAACCTTGAGCGGATTGTTGGTCATCAATTCGATGGACGTCACGCCAAGGTGATTCAACATGTGTACTGCCGGTGCGTAATCGCGGGCATCATCGGGCAAGCCCAAGAGTCGATTGGCGTCGACGGTATCATGACCGCGAGCTTGCAATCCATACGCGCGGATCTTGTTGGACAAACCAATGCCGCGACCTTCTTGGCGTAGATATACGACGATTCCATTTCCTCGTCGCGCGATCTCCGCTTGCGCGGCTTCCAGTTGCCCTTTGCAGTCGCATTTCAGCGAACCAAAAACTTCGCTGGTAAGGCATTCTGAATGAACGCGAACGAACACGGAAGATTTTCCGCATACCTCGCCCATCACCAGTGCCACATGATCTGGAGACAGCCCGCTGTCTTCCAATTGTTCGCCACTGCGAAACACGATCATCTCGAAGAGCCCGTGCGTCGTGGGCACTGGGGCTTGTGCAAGGATCTCGAGCCGAGGCCGGATCACCGTATCGGGGACGTGCATCTCGATTTGCTCTCCTGTTCTACTAGTCGCTCTTGTCACACCTAATGTGGGGCCGAATTCTGCTCGACGCCAGAGATCTGCGCGAGCCTCTACGGTACTAGCGTAAAGCTTCGCGAGTGACAAGGGGAGCGCACGGACGGAGCGTAGTTTCAGTTGACAAACACTTGCAAACTGAACGAACGTGACGCCTGATGAGCAACGCTTCGCCCGCGCCTGTGGAACAACCAACGCCGGCTCATGACGCAAAACCTGGGCTTCCTCGCACGGTCGTGGCGCTGGGATGGGTCTCGCTGCTGACGGATGCCGCATCCGACATGATTTATCCGCTCGTACCGGAGCTACTACGCTCCATTGGCGGAGGTGCGTTGTGGCTCGGGTTGTTCGAGGGTGTTGCTGAAGCCGTTAGTACGGCACTGAAGCTTATTTCGGGACGCATGAGCGACAATCCGCGCTGGCGTAAACCGCTCATTGCGTTTGGTTATGGCATTGCCGCCTTGTCAAGGCCTCTTTTTGCGATTGCGGCGTCTCCTTTGCATGCGGTGCTGATTCGAGCAGTCGATCGCGTGGGCAAGGGTTTGCGTGGCCCTCCGCGTGATGCGATGGTTGCTAATGCCGTGCCTGCCGAAAAGCGCGGACACGCATTCGGCTTTCATCGAATGATGGACAATTTCGGCGGCGCCCTTGGACCTCTTTTGGCGTTTGCTCTGTTGTGGCTCGTTGGTTTGCCCCTGCGTACCGTGTTTGCCCTTGCCGCCATTCCGGGCCTTTTCGCCGTAGTCGTCGTGCTTCTTTTCGTCCGCGATCCATCCCTCGGGCCGGATGGTTCTTCCGCAAAACCCAAAACCGACGTTCAAGCGACCGGTTTGTCTCGAGTTGTTCCAGAAAAGCTTCATTTGTCCGGAGTTGCTCGCCGATATCTCTTCGCATTGTTCGTGTTTTCCCTGGGAGGTGCCGGGGATCTTTTCCTTTTGCGTCGTTTGTCGGATCTTGGTTTGTCCGCACATTTCGTGCCGATTGCCTGGATATCGTTACAATTGGTCAAGGGTTTGCTCAACGTGCCCGGTGGACGAGCATCCGACAAGTTCGGGCGCAAGCGAGTGCTCGCGCTTTCATGGATGTTATACGGCGCGACGTACGTCGGGTTTGGCTTGGCCAATTCGTGGGTCGTTGCTTGGATCTGGCTGGGGCTCTATGCCGCTCATTATGGTTTGGCAGAAGGTGGCCAACGAGCGATCATGGCGGAACTGGTGCCAGCGGATAAACGTGGCCGGGCGTATGGGATTCAGCTCGCCATCGAAGGAGGAGCGCTTCTGATTGCGAACGTGGTGTTCGGCTACATTTACGAAGGTATGGGGGCACCGATTGCGTTTGGATTCGCCGGAGTCTTTGCAGTATTGGGAGCTGCGCTGCTCTTGGTCCTGGTGCCTGTGCCGAGTAAAAACGCCGCGTAACTGAAATCAGTTCCAGTTCAGGGAGGGCAGTCCGCGTGCGGACGTTCGATCGTCGACGATTTCACGCAACGTGACCGTGATGTGCCAGATGTGATCGCTATGGTCGACGGGTTTGCCATTGACCCGAATCGGTTCGCTGCGTGCGGCTTCGACAGCACGAATGACTGCACTGTCGAGGTACGGGAGGCCTTTCAGAATGCGGCAATCCGTATTTCGGCCATCGGCGCGAATGGTGCATTGCACGCTGGTTTCTCCCTGAATCTTGGCGCTCATCGCCGCGGGGGGATACTTGATGGCCAACCCATACAGTTTGTCCGGACGCGTTACTTGTATCTTTTTCGATGCCGTCGGGGTTTGTGACGTCAAACTTGCGGATGTTTCGGAACTTCCGCGCTTGGGCGGTATCGTTTGCGCAGGTTTGGCCGGTGCGGGCGATAACGTGTTTACTTCTTGCGGCTTTGAAGCCGGCATTTGCGCCATCGGAGTCGTTTGCTTTGGTAACGCTTTGGGCCCGACGGGCGGCGACAACATGTCACGTTTTGCCGATTCGTCTTCACCCGTGACATCTGCGGTCGTTTCGTCAATAGCTAGTTCGGGCGCTGTTGCCACAGTATGCGTTTCCGCTTGTACCTCGAATTGCGCAGGCGGCGGTCCACCCAAGAACGCCGCTGCCGCAAGCGCTCCAACCCCAGCCATAACGGCCCACGCAAATGGTCGGCCCCATCCCGCCATTAAAATGCCTGGCCGCGCCGAATCACTGTCCGCAGCCGCTCGTAATACGCGCGATTGCCATGCAGGAGGCGGCAAGACATCCGGTTGCGACAAAGGCAGTGCACCCAGCAAAGCTTCGTATTTATGACGCGCAACTTCGCATTCCGAACAAGCATCGAAATGCGTATCGAGTGACAATCCACGTTCGATACGCAAAATGCCTTCACGTTCGAATCGGTCGCAAATTCTCTTGGTATTCATCACAATTCGACTCCTTTGTTTTCGAGGCATCGGCGCAAGAGTGGCATGGCGCGCGCGACGCGGGCTTGGAGCGTGGCCGGTTTTTCGTGACAAATCTGCGACATCTGCTCGTACGAAAAACCTTCCTGGTATCTCAAAACAACCGCAATACGCACGTGCGGCTCGAGCTTCTCGATGCATCCGTCGAGCGCTTCGACGACATTCTTCGCCAGAACGCGGTCTTCACCAGACGGTGCAGGATCTACTTCGTCAGGGGCTTCGGCTCCAAGTTTGAAACGGTGAAACCAGCGACGGTTCGCTTTGCACATGTCGAGGCATCGGTGGTTGGCAATGCCATAAAGCCAGGTTCGTAAACTGGACCCGCCAGAAAACGACCCAAAACTTTCGAACGCCTGAATGAACACAAGCTGATGTACATCATCGGCAGCCGTACGATTCCGTAGAACCTTGTAACAATACCGATGAATGTCCGCGCCGTATTCGCTCATCAAAATGACGAGCGCTGCACGTTTGTCCCCACGTTCGAGCGCCTGAAGAGCCTGTTCGTCAGGCCGAGCTCGACGTGGCGCCGCCTCGGCGGCATCCCATGATTGTAATCGTCCCGCAGCAATCACGTGTGTCATGATCTGCCCTCGTACAGCTTAGGCGACTGAACGGGGCAAGGTACAACAAAATTTTTTTCGATTCACGCAAGTCATGGAATTTTTGTAAAAATTTCTCGATCGTTCAACGCACGGGTTTGCCGGAAGCGGCACTCGGCGCCACGAAACCTTGGATTCCGCAAAATCCCCACGCCGCCACCGCGTCGCTCGCCGCTATTCTTACGATAGGTTGTCAAGTCGTGAGCAACGTGCCGTTTATCTTGCTCGCGCAACCGTTCATTTAATCCTTGCCCGATCCGACACTGGCGTGGACGACGACCGCATTAGCCACGACGCTTGCCGGCAATTTGACGCTGCTTGGATCCGTCGCGAATATTATCGTCATCGAGACGGCGAAGGCGGAAGACGAAATGGGGTTCGTTGCGTACATCAAGGCAGGTTTGCCCGTGACGATTGTGTCGATGACCGTGGGAATTGGCTATTTGTTGCTCACGGAATGAGCATCACGGCTGGCAGGTGAAGTTCTTGCAATTTTGCGAGCAGCATTGTGCGCTGCTGAAGCATTGTTGGCCATTCGTTGTGCAGTTGGCGACGGCCTTGCAAAACCCATTGTTGCAATTTTGCGAGCAGCATTGCGCGTCCGATGCGCAGGCACTGCCGGTCGATGTACAAGATTTCTGACAAACGAAGTTCATGCAGCTTTGTGAGCAGCAGTCGCTACTCGTGAAGCATTGCCCGCCGTCGGCGGTGCACATACTGGTTTGTCCACACACGCCATTGTTGCAGTTTTGCGAGCAGCATTGGCCGTCCGTGAAGCATTGCCCGCCAGCGGTTGTACAGGCTTGTCCGCAAACGCCATCGCTACACGATTGTGAGCAGCACTCGGCACTCGATGCGCACGGGCCGCCGTCCCCGGTACACATCGAGGCTGGTTGGCAGGAAAAATTGACGCAATTGCCGGAACAGCAATTAAAATCGTTTCCACAACCAGCTCCGTTGCCTTGGCACCCCAGGGGACCGCAGACGCCATTGTTGCATTGTTGTTGGCAACAATCGGCAGCCGACGCGCATTTCTCGCCATCTGCATTGCACGTGAGTCCGCCGCAGACGCCGTTTGTGCATTGTTGTGAACAGCAATCGGCAGAGGTTGCGCAGGGCAAATTGTCCGGCGTACATGTTGGAACGCCGCCACAAACACCATCGGTACATTGTTGATTGCAACAATCCGCGACGCTCGCACAGGGGGCGCCGTTTGGATTGCACATGGGCGCTCCACCGGTATTGGCCCCGCCTTGCCCCATTCCACCGGTATTGGCCCCTCCTTGTCCCGAACCGCCATTTCCGGACGAACTTGCGTTGCTCGATCCTGAATTACTGCCGCCGAAATCGACATTGTCGCCACCGCAGTCGACAATGCCAATGGAT
Organism: Polyangiaceae bacterium; assembly: GCA_031415295.1. Taxonomy (GTDB): domain Bacteria; phylum Myxococcota_A; class Polyangia; order Polyangiales; family Polyangiaceae; genus Polyangium. The sequence continues at coordinate 12,585 of JANORL010000435.1, forward strand.
AAGGCAAGAAGCGTGGTCAAGGTGGAACCGGCGAGCCAAGAAGTTGTACGTCCGTGCGCGTGATTTGTCATGGTGTCTCCAATGAAATCAAGAAAGGTTGGTGCGTGTATCGTCGTGAGCGAGTTTTGGGCAGTGGATCTTTGATTGCAGTAGGCCGAGGAAGTCTGCCGCTGGCGGCTTTGGGAGCGTGATTTCCCAGACGACATAAACGAGTCCGGAACGACCCACGGACGAATCATACACGTGTACAACGTGTGGGTAAACAGAATTGCCCAATCGGAGGTACGGGGGCAGAGCAGATTGTCCGATGAAAGTGTACGAATCAATCGGAAGCAGAAGCGAGAAGCGATTTGAGCACTTGGCGGGGATACCGTTGTTCGCTTTCGCTAAGTCCGTCTTTGGCTTCGGCAACGAGCGTCCAAAATACGACGTTCAACACGGTTTCGAGCATTCGCAGCAGTTTCGCGGATTCATGATCGAGCGTTTCTGTGCAAATCGCGCGCGCAAGATGGCCGAGCGCGCGTTCGACCTGCGTGCTTTCTTCTTCACTCGCCAATCCCACGACCCCGATGGACGCTTCTTCTTCGGGCGCTAGACGCAACGGAAATGCAAGGATCCATCGATATTGCCGCGCGAACAACCGATGATGCGCCGGGCTCGGCTGATACACGATGCTCGTGCTCGCATTCGCATCTCGATGCCATGCTGCCGTCTTGTTGAAGCGGAATGCGTGTCCCGCGACGCCACTTCCGCAGGTAAACCGCGCGGACCACGATTGCGGCCAGAATTGACCGAAAATCGGAGAAAGCAGGCGCAATTGCGCATCCCAAATCATGCCCATCCACGAACTACGTTCTCCCAAGAGCCCGCCGCGTGAAATCGGCGCCGTTTGTGCGCCCCACGGGGATGCCGTAGCAATCTTGTATATCGACGCTCCCACCGCTTCCGTGAGTTTCGTCGACAATGATTGCGCAGATACCGGTTTGCCGCAGCAACGTTCGAGAAGCGCGCGGGCCGTCCACTTCGCTGCCTCGGGATAATCCTTGCCGCGAACGCCAGGACGATACGCGAGTGAATATCGATACCCAACAATTGGGCCTGGAATCTTCAACTCGACGTGCGTTTTGCCGACGATGAAATGCGAACGACAACGCTCTTGCTCGAAGTCGACCGGCTCCCAACGTTCCTCGCCAAACTGTTCGTCACGCCTTTCGACCATCGGATAGGCATCTTCCACAGTGCCTCCAGATGCTTCCGAAAAAACCAGCGCGAGCGTCAAATGATCAGCCTCGAAACGAACGACGTGCGATCGAACATCGAAACCATCGATAAGGTTGGGGTACCAACGATCTCGCTTTTCCAGCAGGTTCAGCTCGGATTGCGAAAGCGCGACAGCGTTCGATAGATGGTAACTCCATGAAAGATACCGTTCGGGTTTGTCCGCACCGAGAAGCATGAAGCGCAACCGTCCGTTGCCGATAGCTTCTTCTTTGACGTCGCGACGACCGCGCCACGTCGTGGCTCGAGGTTCGGCCTGAACGTTGTTGTAGGGCGGTTCCAACACGGCAATCGGTGTGTCGACAGACGCGATGAAGTCGCGCAACTCCACTTCGACGAGCGTGATGCCATCGTCGCCGACATTCCAAATACGCGAGTGCTCGCGGGCCTTGACAAACCGTTCGTCCTTGGCTGCGGGCTCCCAGTTGACCTCAAAATATTTTCGCTTCGGTTCGAGCGTGTACTCGCCTGCTTCGCCACCACGTTCATACACTTCAGCACTGACAGTGCTCGGGCTGAGCCGGACCACAGAGAATTGATTGCCCACAGCGCCAGGTCGATCATGCGCTGCGGCGGCGAGTGATCCCGTCGAGATGATGACGAAACGATTCTTGAACAACTCGACGAGCTTCGAGCTTTCTTGATGAGTGTGACCGTGAAATCCGATGCGAAACCCCGCGGCATAAAGCGTTCCGACGTCTTGCAGCGTGAGGTAGTCGGGACGCCCGCGCTCGCTCGTGAATCCGTGATGCCAAACTGCTACGCGTAACGTGTCGCGATCGAGTCCGTTGGCGAAGTCGCGCGCAGTTGACACGGCACGTGTCGAAATGCCAGCACCCGGCCAATATCGATCGTTGCGATGGCAAGAACTAAAGCCGAAAAACGCGACCTTTTCTTTGGGAAAAACATGCGCTGACCAGTGCTCACGTTCGTTCGCATCCGTAAGACCGAAAGGACGTCCGAGTGGCTTCAGTGAGTCCCCATAAAACCGCTCCAAGAAACGTTGCATGTTTGCGAACCGGCGGTTGTAGTCGGCTCCAGAGCGAAGCTTGATGAGATCGAGATGTCCGAAACGACCGACGTCGATGCGTAAATCGGAGAGATCCGGCGAGCGCTTGAGGCGTTGCATGTGTTCTTCGATCTGCTCGAAGTCATGCGACGATCGAAGCGACGCGAGTCGAACCGGTTCCCCGATGTCGGCATTCCAATCGACGTCGTGATTGCCCGGGACAAACACCACGCGGGTGCGGTCGTGATCGACGACGAGTTCGAGCAGGCGTTTCTCAGCAAAAGCGCCGAGTTCGTCGTATTCGCCGACTGATGCGCGTTGCGTGAGATCGCCGCTCACGACGACAAAATCGAAAGGTGTTGGATGCACCGTGGACAGCGCTTGTGCAGGATGCATCCAGACGTCGTCGAGCGACTGCCCCGGCTCCGTTACATGCAAATCCGACAGGTGGAGGATGTACATTCGAAGTCACCAGCCTGTATAGGGATCGCCCTCGCCCGAAGTCCACGGGCCGAGAAGGAACGCAACGAGTCGAGCGCAACAGAGCGCGCGAAAGGTTCAACAAGCTGTTAGTGTCTTATCGTCGAAATTCGTTGAAGCAAAATTCAACGAAGTTGCTTTTCTCTGACGATGACCGACGTAACACTTACCGGTTGCCCGTATGTCGACGCCGCGAAGACGCGGCCGCACCGGAAGGTTCGCTCACCGCGAGGTCTCCTCCGTTGAAAGAGCCAGGAAGTAGCTCCTTCGTGTAACGAATGGCCTGCATGGCCACGGATTTGTCGATGACGAAGGGCTCGCGAACCAAGACCACCGCGTCCTGAAAAGCAGCGTCTCGAGAGACAGCCGCTGCATTTTTTGGAGTGGGTCTTCGCTTGGCACTCATCACATCAACTCCTCAAGGGCCCAGGTCTTTCAGAAACTTTTCAAAAAAAATTCCCCCACCCAGATAGTCACTCGACTTCGTGAGTGTGAAGCGCAGTTCGCGCTTGGCGCAGATCACGCAGCGACAACCCTCGACGGAGGATTGTGTAGCTCGATGCGTTTGACCATTGCCGAGGGGCATGCGCTCATCCTACACGATGCTGTCGAGAATCAAGCTTTCTCGAAGACGATTGTGCAATTTAGTATCGTCCGCGGCGAACCGAGAAACCCCACGAAGCGGAACAATCTTTGCACTGATCCATTTGGTGACAGATCCGTACAAGCATTGCGACGAGCCAGCAGCAATGCAGCGCGAAAATTCCGTGCCGGCGCCATTCCACTGGTCGTCGTGGTTTCCAGTTTGCCCTCAATCGTGGCGCGGAAGAGTGGGTGCGTCGGGAACGTCCATCCGTTTGGCGTGGCGTAACACGCATCGGGGGTGAGCGGAGACGCGTTCGTGGATGTTGTTCGAGTTCGAACGTGCGCTCTGATGTGAACGAGATCTGAACGGCTGATCGTGGGTGCGTAACCTTCAGCTCGTTGCGTTGTCTTTTGCGCGCATGCCCGCGATCTCTTCGCGAAGCTCGGCGATTTTCGCCTGCGTGACTGCTCCTGCTTTGCCGTCTGCATCGAGGCCGTACGTGTCTTGGAAGCTCTTCACCTGAACTTCGGTGGCCGCGCTGTAAACACCGTCAGCTTCGACGACATAACCAAGGGCAGTCAGATCCTCTTGCAGCGTGCGTACGAGCGGACCAACCGATCCACGAATCAAAAGACCCATCACAGCTCCTGTGCAGCCGGGAACGTGAATAAGTCGGCCGCAAGCTGCACCCTACTACGTGCACCGTGTTCTTTCCATGTTCGATTTTGCGCATGATCGCGGAGATGGAATTGTTTTCGCGGGTCTGCGGCAACGGCATGTCGAAGCAGCTCGCGTTCTGTGTGAAGTTTCAACGGAACAAACTTGCGACCGATGCTGACGTCAGGTCAACGGAAGGATCCTTTGAGCACAAAGGATTTTTTTGGTGATCGCGAATCGTTTGTCAGGGCCGTGGTTTGTTAGGTGCAATCGAGGTCATGCCTGTGCGGTAAGCGCGATATGTTATGGATGCTGCGAAGACCAAACATTCCGTTGTAATACCCAGCAAGCGCATTTGTTCTCATACTGCGACAGCGCTCATTCGCGTCATCGACAACGAACTTTGGGGAGGACGATGTATTAGTCGCCAGCTCGAAACACAACCGCCGGTGGGTCCGGGGGAACGATAATGGGTGGGCTCGTGGCTACTGTTAATCTTGTAAAGTCGCGCTCGTTGAAAGTGATGAGCACCGTAGCCCCAGCCGCTTCCGCGGTCGCCAAATGGAGCGCATCGAAGATAGCTCCCGAGCGGAGGCCTTTGGAAGCGCATCGATCTAGAGCGTCTCGATAGATTTCTACCGTAATGGGTACAGCATCAAATCGCGCTTGAAGGTCATTGATGACTTCATGAGCCGTTCTTGCCGATATGGGTGGAGACACCGGAAGTTTGGTCAACACCGACCAAAGCTCACCCAGCGCGTGTACACTGATAATACCATCGATTTCTCCCGTGGATATGGCGTTCAGCCACACCACAGCACGTGCATGATCCCGGTGGGTGGAGAGCGTCGCAGCGACAAGCACCGAAGTATCAAACGCGACCTTCATCGATCCCCTTCAGCAAGGTGTCGATGCGTTCGTCGCGGACCACCCGATGATCCGGGACTTGCTCGGTTGTCACATCGCCCATGAAGACAAGGAACTCATGCTTCCGCACGAAACGGGGATCTGCGAAAGGCTGTTCCATTTCGTGACGTTCGTTCACGCTTTTCTTTGCTTTCGCGGGCGCTTCTTGAAGCTTGACAATCTCTGTTGCCGCCGCTTTCAGGATCACTACCATTTCAGGATCCAGCGCTTCCGCTTCCTGGACGATCGCAGGCATTTTCTCCCGTGTTGTTGCCGTCTCGGGAAGCGGTTCTGTGCGGAGACGTTCGCGCAGAAGACGTGACGCCTCTTCTTCAGGCGTCGTACCGAGGCGCTTTGCACGCAAATCGAGTTTTTCAGCCGTTTCCGTGTCAATGTCTTTCAGAACGAGTTGCGCCATGTGTCCTCGATTGTCGAACATAGCTCACGCTGAGCATTCCATCAACGTACCCCACGTCAATCCTGCCGCACCGGTGGCATTCTTTCCGGAATCTCTATCGGTTTGGCAAGGTGAAACACGCGCTGAAACCATTCGAGTGCCCGGTCAGCTACGACGTAAAACGCCGGAACGACCAGCAAACTAAGGGCCGTCGAGATGACCAAGCCACCAATGACCGCAATGGCCATTGGGGCGCGAACTTCGCTGCCTTCACCCAATGCCAACGACGCCGGCACAGCAGCCATCAGCGTAGCTACCGAAGTCATCAGAATCGGCCGTAGACGTACAGGGCCAGCCTCGAGCATGGATTCGAGCGCGCCTTTGCCTTGTCGCCTCAATTCCGTCGCGTAATCAACCAAGAGAATCGAGTTTTTCTTGACGATCCCCATGAGGAGGAGAATGCCGATCATGCTGAAAATATTGAGCGATTGCTTCGTGAAGAGCAGCGCAAACGCGGCGCCTGCCACCGACAAGGGAAGGATCGTGAGTACCGTAATGGGATGCAGGAACGAGTTGAACTGCGAAGCGAGCACCATGTACGCGACCGCAATGCCCAAGAGCAGCGCCCATACGAGGCCGCCCATGGAGTCACGAAATGCGACGCTCGCTCCACCGAGAACCACTCGATACCCCGTGGGTATGTCCTTACCAACCTTCTCGACGAGCGCGAGGGCGTCGCTTTGCGATTTGCCCGGAGCAACGTTGCCGAAGACCGAGATCGCGCGATCGCGATCGCGACGCGTGATGGCTTGAAGCACGGACCGCTCTTCGTATTTCACGAGCGAGGACAAGGGCACGAGCGCACCGTCACGCGTGCGTAAACGCAGCCGTGAGAGGTCTTCGGGGCGAGAACGTTGATTCGCCAAAAGACGCAAGCGCACGTCAACGCGCCGACCTCCTGTGCTGTATTTACCCACGCGCACACCTCCGACGAGGGAGTTCAGAGCGGTGGCGATCTCTTCGATGGAGATGCCTAGGTCCGCAGCTCGCGCCCGATCCGGCTGAATTTGTAGCTCGGGCATGCCGAGTCGGTAATCGGTGTCGAGGTCCGTGACGAGGCCACTGGCGGCGAGTTCCGCCTTCATACGTTCGCTTTCCGTGACGAGCGTGTCCCACTCGGCTCCGCGAATGGAGAACTCGACGGGGAAGCCGCGTGACGCGGTAAAACCCGACTGAGACAAGTCTTGTACGACGGCTCGAGCACCAGGGATCGCGTTGAGTTCTTTGCGCAAAACCGCAGCGAATTCATTTTGAGAAACCTTGCGTTCGTTACGAGGTTTCAGCGTGATCATGATCATGCCGCTGTTGACCGCGCCGGATTGAAACGAACCGATGACCGCGAACGATCGTGCGAGTTCGGGTTTGTTGTTCACGATGTCTTCGGCTTGTTTGACGATCTTGTCGGTCTCGTCGAGGTTTGATCCGACGGCGGTCGTGAGGCGCACCATGAGGCGGCTTTGATCTTGCGACGGGACAAACTCGCTGGGCAGTTGTTGAAATGTGAAGATGGCGCCAACGAAGACCGCGATCGAAGCGAGCAGTACGAAGATTGGAAAGCGCATGCCGCGGACGAGGACCCATCCGTAACCAACGGCGAGTTTGTCGAATCCACGATCGACAAACCGTCCCAGGCGACTGCGATGTTCACGCGAGGTGGTGAGAAGTTGCGCACAACGTGCAGGGGCGAGGGTGATTGCTTCGACGTACGAGAGAGCGACGGCGACGCAGAGGGTCACGCCAAACTGCAAAAAGAAGCGCCCGATGACGCCTTTCATGAATACGACGGGGATGAAGATGGCGATGACGGCGACGGTGGCGGCAAGGGCAGCGAACGTGATTTCCGCGGTGCCTTCACGCGCGGCGCGCATGCGATCTTTGCCTTGTTCAGCGTGCCTGAAGATGTTCTCGAGCACCATGATCGCGTCGTCGACGACAATGCCCACGGCGAGGGACAAACCGAGCAACGTGAATGTATTGAGGGTAAAACCGAGGAAGTAGATCACGCCGATCGTGCCCAGAAGACTCATGGGAATCGCGAGGACGACGTTGAGCGTGCTCGAAAGCGATCCGAGAAAGAGCCAGCAAACGAGGGCCGTGAGCACGATGGCGAGCAGCAGCTCGTGCTCGATCTGCAGCACCGATTGCTCGATGTACTTCGTCGAGTCGAAGTTGATCCCGACGCTCATGCCTTCGGGCAGCGTCTTTTGAATTTCGGCGAGTGTTGCTTTGACACCTTGAGCTACAGCAACGGCGTTGGATCCGCGCTGTTTCCTCACGCCTAAACCTTGTGCCGGAATGCCTAGGACGCGCGACATGCGGCGCACGTCTTCGAATCCGTCTTCGACGAGTGCGACGTCGTCGAGGTGCGTGATGGTGCCGCCTTCCTCGCGTACGGTGATGCGGCGAAGTGTGTCGAGGTCGATGGCTTCACCGAGCACGCGTACGTTGACTTCACGACCCGAGGATTCGAGCCGTCCAGCGGGTAGTTCGACGTGTTCGCGACGGAGTGCTGCTGCGACGTCGCTGACCGTGAGTGATCGCGCGGCGAGTTTGTCCGCATCAACCCAAATTCGAACGTTGCGTTCGAGCGAACCACCTACCGTGACTTCACCGACGCCTGGGACTGTTTGCAGTTTTTCTTTGACGCGATACCGCGCGAAATCCGCAAGCACTTGCGGAGGAAATGCCCCGGTCAACGTGAGCCAGATGATGGGTTGATCTTCGGGATTCGTCTTGGAAATGACGGGCGGATCGATGTCGCGTGGAAGGCGTCGTTGAGCTTGTGAAACGTTGGCCTGGACGTCTTGCAACGCCGCGTCGACGTTTCGCGACAAATCCAGTTCGACCGTGATCGATGCGCCGCCTTGACGCGACGAAGAGGTGATCGATGTGACGCCTTCGACTTGAACGACAGCTTCTTCAAGTTGCTCGACGATGTCGTGTTCGACGGCTTCGGGCGCGGCGCCTTCCCATGAAACGCTGATGTTGATCGTGGGAAAGTCGACGTCGGGAAATTGGCTGATGCCGATACGCGAAGCCGCGACGAGGCCGAAGAGGATTGTCGCGAGCATCATCATCCACGCAAGGACTGGTTTGCGTAGACAAGCTTCGGTGATGTTCATCGTGAGCGTTCTCCCTTGGGTGCTAGTGCGCCGCTGGACGTGGAAGATCCAGCGCTCGATGCACCGACGGCACTTCCAGGTTTGGCCGGACTAACTTTCACTTGGGCACCTTGTTTGAGAGCTTCCGCGCCGCGAACGACGAGTTGTTCACCTGGGGAAAGCCCTTTGCGCACTTCGACACGACCATCAGCGGTGCGCATGCCGAGCGTGAGGACACGTTCTTCGGCGATGTCGTTTGTGATGACAAACGCGAGGAAGCCTTTTTCACTGGGACGAATGGCCGTTTGTGGAATGACGGGAGCAGCATCGTTGCCGCCGATGGGCACGGTGATGTCGGCGAAGGTGCCGGGCCTTAGCGAATCTTTGTGTTCGCTGGTGCCCGCATGTTCAACCACGGCGACGACGGGGACCATGCGCGTGGATTGTTCGGAAGCATCGGCGACGAGCGTGATTTTTGCGGAATGCGTGTGTTCGTCCCCGGTGACTTTGAAGCGCGCGACCATGCCCGTGTGCAGCGAAGGTGCATCGGCTTCGGGCACGGAGAAACGGAGCAGAAGCGGATCGCGTTTTAATGCTGTTCCGAGCACGGTTCCGGCCTGGACAAACTGTCCCGTTTGGACTGTACGTGTTTGCATTTTGCCGTCGATGGGCGCTCGGACATACGCGTCGCGTAGGTTCAAATTTGCTTCG
>JANORL010000436.1:0-1941 GCA_031415295.1 Polyangiaceae bacterium
CGCACGCACCCGCTCCTGCGGAACGTTGAGCGGTGGCATCGTCGAGCCGTCGCCGACGACCGAGCACGCACTGACCAGGGTCACAAGGGCAAGGATGGCGGGGGCTACGTTGCGGCGAAACATCAGCGCAACCGCGGCGAAGGGAGCGTTGCGTTTTTGCATCGAGGCAGTTTCGCCGATGCTTGCTGTGGGTGTCAACAGTTATGTCAACGAGTCGCGCGGCCATCGACCTGACCTGGGTCAGCTTTTTGCCCCGTCGTCAGGTAGTGGCTGGATCCGGCCACTTTGACAGACTGGCCGGTTTTGAAAACGCGAGTGGCTGGATTTGAAACGTGACCCTAGCTACCCGTTTCGGCGCTACTTTGACGCGTAGGGTCAAGTAGGCGTCGTTACCGCTAGGAGTCGTGTGTTCACATGACGTTTTCTGTCCGATCGCGGGTCGATCCTGGAATTCCTCGCCAGCGAAACCAAGGAATTCATGCCCTATTGGGTGAACACGAGCGAAAACAGGAATCGAAAAGTAAGCAACAAATACGAGACCCGCGGCGGTGTACTCGTCAGGATTTTCTCCGCATGCTACGAGCCAGTTGCACCGCGCAAAAGAAGTTCCTCGAGGACGTTCGTCAGCTCGTCGACTTTTACGGGTTTCGTCAAATAACGATAAAATCCAACGCCTGCAGCTCGCTCCGTGTCTCGAATCATCGCCGCTGCGGTGAGCGCGACGACGGGGATCTCTCGCGTTTCGGGCCATTCGCTCAACTTTCGCGTGGCCTCGAATCCGCTCATGCCGGGGAGGTTGATGTCCATGATGACCACGTCGGGCTTGAGTGCACGCACGAGCTCCACGCCGATTTCCGCAGTGGGCGCGGTGAGAAGCTCGATCGTCCCGATGTCTCCAATGAGGTCCTTCATGAATGCGATATTCGACGGATTGTCCTCGATGTATACGATCACGTAATGGGCCCCGTTGGGCTCGACAATGGATGAAACCCGAGCGGCGGGCGCACGTCGAGCGGCGGGGGAATTCGTGGCCCCTTCTTCCTGCATCGGCAGCTCAATCCAGAATTCGGATCCCTCACCCGTTTTGCTGTGGAAGCCGACCTTGCCGCTCATCAATTCGGCGAGGCGTTTGCTGATCGCCAGGCCGATTCCCGTCCCCTCGATCGGGCCCGTCTCTTGGCCGGCGCGCTGGAAAGGCTGAAAGATCTTATCGTGTTTATCGCTATCGATGCCCATTCCGTCGTCCGTGACGCTGATCCGCACAAATCGTCCGGGTTGGGTGGACACCGTAAATGTCGCGAGGCCTCCCTTGCGGCCGTATTTGATCGCGTTCGAGCCATAGTTCATAAGGATCTGCGCGAACCGCGTCCGGTCCGCGAGGACCTTCGTCAGCTCGTCGGGCAACGGCGAAATGAATATATCGATATCCGCGCGCGTGGCCATAGGCGCCAGCGTGCTTTTTACCTCTTCCAGCACATCGGCGATACTCACCGGCTCCGTTGATATCGCGACACGGCCCGCTTCGATATGGGCGAGATCCAGGACGTCGTCGATGAGCCGCAACAGGTGCTCGCCCCCTTTCAGGACGTGCTCGACTCGCTCCTGCTGGCGGAGGGAAAGAGGCGTCTTCTTGTCGCGCTTGAGCAGCTGCGCAAAGCCGAGGACCGCATTGAGCGGCGTGCGCAGCTCGTGGCCCATGCACGATAAAAACTCGCTTTTCGCAGAGCTCGCTGCTTCCGCAAGGCGCATTCGGAGGTGCTCGTCCTCGCGCTTCAGGTCCTCCGTGAGGTCCCATATCGTGGTCACCGTCGCTCCTTCTGCCGTGCGGCGATCACTGACGCGGAAGCTGTGTCCCTCCGTCGAGCGCAGAACGAGGGTACCAGTCGACATCTTATGGTAGGCGAGCCACTTTTCGCGGAGTGTTACCTTGGGCTCCGAGCC
>JANORL010000437.1:0-2614 GCA_031415295.1 Polyangiaceae bacterium
TGACCTTTTTCGTCGATCGAATCGGCAGCGAAAAGTGGGTGATTCACATCGACGCGAACATCAACGGTGCCGCTAGGCGCGAGCGGGTACCCGGCTTCCATGCAGCTCGAAGCCGCGAGCGAAGGCAGCACGAGGAGTGACGCGGCGGCAACGTGGAACAACCACGCGCTCGACGTTTGTCTCGTACGAAGTGCGGTTCGTCCCACGGTGTTCACTGTTGATAAATCTCGGTGTATTCGTTGCCGAGCGGGTGGCGGTGCCAAGCGTAGGACGACTGGGGAAAACCGTTTTCGTCCGTATAGTCGCATTGACCGAGCTCCCATTCAGTGTGCCACACGCTTGCGCCAGTCGTTGGATCGATGGACATTGAATGTGCAGTAACGTCGTCGTGATTCGATTCTGCGCCATGGGCGATGCGGGCTTTGAGATCGACGTGTTGCTCGAGCATTTCCAGCGGCACGCGAGCTACGCGGCCTCCTGGCAAAGGAATTGAAAAAACGGCTTCGTTGTTCGGCGCTCCCATAAAACTCCTGACCGGGTTGGCGACGAGCCTGGTGGCTTCGGCGCTTCTATCGAAAGAGAATAGCGGACCCGGACCCGCTTGCGGCAAGACCGCGCGGTCATCGGGTTCGACGTCTTTAATCCAACGCCGAACGGCTTGTCTCACTTCCAATCGTCATTCGCTAATGAAGAAGAGTGGCCGGGATCTCGGGACTCGACCCCCACAGAGCGAAAGGCAGCGGTTCGACGGACCTAAGCAAGAAAGCTTCATGGTTCTTCACACGCGGCGCGAATTCGTAGCGAGCCGCAGGCGAAACTGTTTGGTCGTTGACCGCGCGAGGCGATGATGGCCCTATGCAATACGGCGGCATGACGCTGCTCAGGGACGGTTCCATTTGTGACGGGCGCTGAAAGCTTCGGGTCAGACCCTCGGATCGGCGCGCTTGCTGCCGGAAAGTATCGCGTCGTTCGCCTCGTTGGACGTGGCGGAATGGGTAGCGTGTACGAGGCGCAAAACGTTGCCATTGGCAAACGAGTCGCGCTCAAGTTCTTGCGTGCGCCTGCTGGCGCCGACCCTGCAGTTCGTGCGCGATTCCATCGCGAAGCGCGTCTCGTTTCAGCCATCGAGAGCGCACACATCGTTCAAATCTTCGACACGGGCGAGACAGACACGGGCGAACCCTTTCTCGTCATGGAGTTTCTCCACGGCGAAGACCTCGCTTCACGCATCCGACGGCTCGGCAGACTCGGTGTACAAAACGCGGCGGCCATCGCGGCCCAAGCGTTACGCGGTCTCAAACGAGCCCACGCTGCAGGCGTGATTCATCGTGATCTAAAGCCTCACAATGTATTTCTCAGCGACGGTGAAGACGGAAAAACTCACGTCAAAATTGTCGACTTTGGTTTGTCGAAATTTCTCGATGCCAATGGCGACAAAGGTTCGTTGCTCAGTACGTCACCGCAGGACCAATTGACCCGCGCGGGTACACCTGTCGGCACGCCTTTCTATATGTCGCCCGAGCAAATCGAAGCGCTCGACGAGATCGATCAACGGACCGACCTCTGGTCGCTGGGAACGATCTTGTACGAGTCGCTCGCTGGAACTCCGCCGTTTTCCGAAACGAGTTTCGCGCGCCTCGTAATCGCTATCTGTCATCGCGATCCCACGCCGATTGCGAGTCTCGTTCCGGATCTACCCGTAGGACTCGCCCGCGTCGTGAGTCGGGCAATGGCACGGGATCGGACGCAGCGTTATCAATCCGCCGACGAGTTTCTGAACGAACTTCTCGAAGCAGCACCCGATCTCGAAAGATCCCAAATTTCTTCCCTCTTACGACCAGATGTTACGCCTGTGAACCTTCCTCCGGCTCGACCCTCGCCAGCTCAAAATACTCCTGTCGAGCTTGGCAATCCCGCCAGCGTTCCTCCCGACGCACGCGACACTCGCGACTCTTCAGTCTCGCAGCCTCCGCCTCCACCTCCACCTCCACCTCCACCTCCGCCTCAACCATCCGCGGCAGAAATTCGAACGAATACGATCGGTGGCGCGACGATGTGGCTCAGCGCATCGCCTGCTCTGTCGTTGTGGCGTGGTGAAGTGAATGCGCCCGATCGACTGCGCGTCGAGACACGAGACGGAAATCTTTTCGAGCTTCGTCTCGAGCCTGTCGGCGTTCTTCGTCTCGGCCGTGTCGATCGTGTTGGCGACGAACGTAACGAGTTGGTTTATCCAGACGTTGCGTCGAGGCTTGCGGTGACCTTGCGACACGATGGAGTTCGCTGGTGGCTGTTGCGACGAACCGAATGCAGTGTGCCGGTGCAAGTCGGCGCGCGATCGCTCAATCGCGCTGAAGAGGCGCCGCTCGTCCATGGATCGTTTGTCCAAGTGGGTGGCATGCGCGCCACGATGGTTGACCGTCGTTACGTGACTCCAACGGTTCCTGCTGGAACGGTCGATTCATCGACTGGGCTGCTCGCTCGTGCCGGTCTCGAACAGGAAATTGCTTCGTTTCTTCAGCGCAAACGATCAGGCGCGCTCGTTCTTCTGCGCGCGGATGCTGGGGGCGCCAGTGGCAAGGGGACCGAGTATGCGCCCGGTGCGCTTGCTGCTGTT
>JANORL010000438.1:0-13987 GCA_031415295.1 Polyangiaceae bacterium
GGATCGCTCGGCCCTTCGGCATTTTGACCGAACGACCAATCTTGCAAGAGCGCAACCTTTTCCGGTGCGAATGTGCCGCCCGTGTTCTTGGCGATCCGCCATTGGGTAATCGGGTTTGATAACGTGGACGCGGGAGTCGAATCGCCAACGATATACTCGGGCAAACCATCGTGATCGACATCGAAAAGCATCGGGCTCGCCTTGTCCGACAACGGAGCTTCGATGTCCGTCTCCACGTCCTCAAACCCGGTACCGCCTTTTGCGTAAAGAAACCGCGTCGGCGCTTTGCACGTGCCGTCCCCGGCACATTGCTGCACCGATTGCAACAACGAGCGCCCCGTCGTTTCGCTCGGCGCATAATCGAACTCGTAACGGAACGCTAATTGCTCATTGGGTCCAAACGATTCAATCTCGCGTAATTGCAACGAATGTTGTAGCTTCATTCCACCGGCGTACGTCGTCTGCACGTCGTCACGTATCCCGTACTCGAAAACGACAGCGCGTTCAGGCTCGACGCCGTCGAATGCTGAATAGCGGACGGATGTTAAAGCGTACTCCGCCACGTAGCCGCTTTCGTCTTCGGCAAAGCACCAATCGTACAGCGTTGCATTGCCGCGAGCGTCGCGTTTTTCGCCTGCGAGCCAAGCGCGAGGCACTCCGGTCACGGCCATGGGACGCGTTTCTGGCGTTTTCCCGTAATCGATACGATCACCCGAGGGAAACCATGCTTCGAAATAAGCGGGCCCATTCTCGAGGACATGCCCCAAAATTCTTATTTGGGAATCAGGAAATGTTCGGAACTCGACGGTTTCACCATTACGCGAGACCTCAACCATTCGTTGGCCATCGATGCACAAAGAATCGTTAGCGTCAAACGAAACAGGACGCTGCTCCTGATCGAGCACCGTTGTTTTGAGGCAACGTGTGATCGACGAACCGGCATTTAATGAGAATCCGCCGAGCGCGCTGTCGTTTCCATTTGCACTGCTATATGAAACGCGGATATCCGGAGCGTTGCGCGAAGGGGAAACGGCAATCGGAATGGACAGAGCGGCGTCCCCTGAATCCATAACAGAAAAAGAAGCGGGTAAAACGCCAGGAACGATTTCTTTTACCGCAAGTGGCGGCGCTCTAAACATTGGTGTGTGCGGCTTGCAAACGAGAATCGAGTGCGCCGACGCTTGGTTTTTTTCGCCGCTACATGTGCACGCGGGAAGGATCGCGCAGCCCAGAATGAGCATAACAAAGAGCCAAAACCGGACCATGGACTTCATCCATAAGGCAATGCAAAGCTGATTGGCGCGTGTGAAGGCCATCATAAACGCTCGTCCCCTCGTGCAATGTATCGGTCAGACAACCTGACCGTGGGCAAGGTTGCTCCGGGCGAAACAAGCGGTCAAGGTCGAATCTCCGATGGAAGGACAGAGAATGTCCTACGTTAAAAGTGCGCACGAACCCACCCGTGCCGCGATCGTCCGGACCAAAGGTTCGTCCGGACCGAACGAGTCTCACGCCTGCGCGTTGGGATTTCGCAAGGCTCGTACGCGTCGTTCGAAGTTGCGCCGCTCCTCGTCTGCCAAGCTGCGTCCACCAAATCGCGACTCGATGTAGAGCTTCGTGAGTTCGTAAATCTCGTTGGCGAGTGGGTGGGACATCGATTCGAGTGCCTCGGCATGTTTGAGCGGAGGCGTGCCGGGTGAACGCGCGATGCCGCGAACGCCCATGGCGACATCGAGTGATTCGTACAGGGCCGTAGCCAGCAGTGCGCTGTGGGAACGAGTATCGCCGGGTTTTACCGCGGCCATCAATTGCAATTTTTTGCGCCGGAAATAGAAGTAACCGCCACCTAACGCCGCGACGGCAACGACGATGAAGATGAACCCACGACGGTTACGCGAGCCCGTGTCGTTCGTCGATTTGTTATCGCCGGGTTTGTACTTTCTGAGACTGTTGAACAAGCTGAGCTGCTGACTCAAGTCGTAGCTGACGACGTGCCGATCCCAGCGTTGGCTCGTGGCTTCGATGAGGTCGCGCATGTAGGCCCACATGCCTACGATTTCGCTCTTTGGTGCAGCATCGGCAGGAGGCGTCGGATCGAACGTGAGCCATCCGTAACCCTCGATGTGTGCCTCGACCCACGAGTGCGCGTCGCCTTGGCGTACCGCGTAAAACTTGCCGAATCGATTGTACGTACCCCCGACAAACCCCGTCACGTTACGCGTCGGTACATCGATCGTGCGCAACATGATCGCCATGGCGGTCGAGTAAAACTCGCAGTGACCACGTTTGGACTCGAAGAGGAAGTGATCGAGCGGATCTGGGTCTTTGCCAGAGGGCGACGCGAGGTCGTATTTGTAGTCCGTGCGCAGGTGCATCTCGATCGCTTGCGCACGTTCGAGCGGCGTTTTCGAGTCTTTCGTCCACGTCGCCGTCAGCTCGCGAATGCGTTCCGACATGTTCGGCGGCAGCTTGAGGTAACGGCTTCGTTCGGCGTTTGGGAGCTTCCGGAACGTGGGCGCATTCTTGCGTGAAAGAAACACCTCGTACTTGATGCCGCGATCATCCGTCTGTTGATAACGATGCTCGCCTTCGGGACCTCGGACGGTGTTGGATTGCGGATCGGGTGCAACGGTCGTGCGAGGTTTGATGCGCAAACCCGTGGCCGTTGGAGGCATGAAAAGCACGGGCGGCTCGAAGGACTCGAGGTCGATCTTCATGATGGGATCGAGCTTCGAATCGGGCCAACGATCATCGAGCGGGATGATCATGGCTTCGGTTTCTGCAGTCCGTTTCCAGTTCTCGCTCTGCGTCCAGGTGCGTCCGTCGTACGCATCGAGCGCGGTGCCGCGAAGATGTAGCGGAATACGTTCTGCGGGCTTTTCGCCCATGTTCGGCATTTCGATGCGCATTGCGAGTGTGGGATCACTTCGCAAGACGCCGACTTCGCCAAGATCAACGCGTCCGGAAAAACCGACGAAACGCCCAGAATGCGTTCGATTGAGCAGCAGCAGAGACAAACCGACGCGTGGAAACAGGATGAACAACATCGCCGTGAAGATGACGATGGGGATCGAAAGCAAACACGTAACGCCGAGAAACGTTCGTCCCACGACACGACGCGAACGCAAGATACGCGGCACGTCCACGGGCAAACCCGTTCGATCACGCGCGCCTTGACGATAGTTGCCTTCAACCTCGCGCCGCAGATGACTCAGGACCAACGCTCCAGGCGCCACGATCAGAATGCCAAGGAAACAAAGGCCGTAGCCAAGTCCTCCGCCGAGAACGGTGCCGGAAATTAGGTGCAGCAGCGCCAAAACGATGACTTGTTGATCGTGCGCGGCGCCTTTGCGGGTCGCGAGGCGAATGATTTGAAGTGCCGCGGCAAACTCGATGACCACGTCGAGCACATTGGCATTCGCGTCGAACAAGAGCCGACCGATCTGCAGTGCGAGCACACCGATGAGCGACACGGAGTCGAAGTGTTTCAGCCACGCGTAACGTTCCCAAACATCGCGAATGGCCAAGGCAAAGACCAGACCGACGATCAGCGATCCGCTCACCCACGAGCCGAACTGACCACTCGCGAGCAGAGCCAAGATACCGAGCACGGCGAGCGTGTCGGTCATGATGCGGTGGACGAGTCCAAACCTCATGTCGAGCCGGCCTTTTTCGTATCAGGCTTTATTTCCGCCTTCGCAGAGGTGTTTGTCTTGGACGCTGGTCGACGTTCGGTGTCGAGCAAAGTTGTTTCGTCGACAGCATCGAGCAGCGCGAGGAAACGCAGGATCCGATCGGCACCCACGTTGCGATCACCACGGCTTTCTTCGCCGCGCGTCGTGCGTACCATGACGCCATCCCCGCGCTTGATGTGGGCCACGGCGCGTGAGGCCACTTCGCGAATGCGTTTCTCGAACTGTTGCGAAAACTGATCGCCGGCGTCTTTGGATTTCACCGTATCGATGACCAGACGCGTGTCGGGTCGCGTTTCACGTGCGCGTTCACGCAGCACGGTTTGTCCGAGGATGGCACTCTTGCGCCAGTAAATGTCGCGCGGATCGTCGCCATCACGCATCGGTCGCAAGCAATACGTTTCATCGCTCGAACCTCGTCCCGACGTGCCCACACCACCGACCATCCGGCCACGGTCTTCCGGGGGCAAACGAACAGGATCGACGGCGGGATAAATCACGAGTTCGCCATCAGAAGTGACTTCGCGCGATTTTTCGAACAGGCCGAACGGGAAACGAGTCGCGATGCGAAAGCCTGTATGTCGATCACGTCCACGCCGAGCAGGCGTGCGTCGATAGGCCGCGACTTGCGCACTTGCAGGACTGATTTTCAAGAAGAAGCAGCGTTTGTCCGCGGGTTGACCGGCGCGTAAATCTTCGACTTCGATCGCGTAGGACGGAACCTGTTTCTTGTGGTTGTAGACCTCGATCTCAACCAAGTGCGCCCGGCCTACTTGTGCTCGCGTCGGGAGTCGTCGAGTCACGGTCAAATCTCGCAACGACAGTTCGCTCATCACACCGGACACGAGCATGAGCGAGATGAGCATGCCGAGCAGCAAATAGAGCAGGTTGTTGCCGGTGTTTATCGCAGCAAACCCGACGCCAAGTGTTATGCCGACGTAATATTTTCCTTCACGCGTGAACTTTAATTTCCGCGGCGCTTTCCAGGTAAAGAACGAAAGGAACAGACGAAGCGCCCAGTGACGTTTCGGTTTGTTCGGATCGTCTTTCGCTGATAACGGCGGAGAAAGTTCGTGACGAGGCGGCGCTGCGCGTCGTACGTGAGTGCCGACTCGAGGGACGGCGGGTTCGACCTGCGTCCGATCCGCTGCCATGAACGCCTCGTTTCAGAGCGGGACCGGCACCCGCGCAACAATGTCCCGGATCGCGTTTTCACATTCATCACGGCTGGGCATGTAGCCTTCCGCATGCGCCGCGAGGCGAATGCGATGGGCCAACGTCGGCACCGTGAGATCATGGATGTCGTCAGCAATGCAGTAGGTTCGTCCGTGCAGCATAGCCCGTGCTCGAGCTGCCCGTGCCAAGTTGATTCCAGCGCGAGGAGAAGCGCCGAGTGACAACGTTGGACTGGCACGCGTTGCTGCAAGAATCGCCTGCAAATACGTAGCGAGTGACGAATCGAGCTCGATCTTGTCGACCTCGCGTTGCAACCGGAGGAGCTGTTCGGGATCGAGGATCTGTTTGACTCCGCGAAGACGATCGCCGTCTCCGCCCTGGGAAAACAGCCGCATTTCGACGTGTGCCGGTGGATAACCGAGACGAATACGCACCATGAAACGATCGAGTTGCGATTCTGGAAGTGGAAACGTGCCCGCGAAGTCTTGCGGGTTTTGCGTGGCCAAGACGAAAAACGGATCCGGTAGGTTTGTCGTGACCCCGTCGATCGACACCTGACCTTCGTTCATCGCTTCAAGAAGCGCCGACTGCGTTCTCGGACTCGCACGATTGATTTCGTCGGCAAGAAGTACGTTCGCGAAGATCGGACCCTGGCGGAACTGAAACTGCCCCGACCGCTGATCGTAAACGCTCACGCCAAGCACGTCGCTCGGCAGCAGATCGCTTGTGAACTGCACGCGACGGAGTTCTCCTCCGACAGCCTTGGACAGTGCGCGGGCGAGTGTCGTTTTGCCTACGCCAGGAACGTCCTCGATCAAAACATGCCCTCGACCCAAAAGAGCGATGAGCGCTAGCTCAACCGCATCGGGTTTTCCTTCGAGAGCAATTTCGACCGAGGAGCGGAGCTCCTGGAGCACAGGCGTAGACTCCCGCGCGATCGAGAGCGCCGACGTCATCGCGGAGGATGCTAGCACGGCAATTACGAAGGCCGCGGACAACATCGTGAAAAGTTCCGATCTTGGCAGTATCGCGCGGCAATCGTGAATCGTGTGGACTTGAGTTTTGCGCGACCGGTCAACAAATGCTCATAAATGGCCCGCTTCGAGGACGGCATGTATTCTCGTCCTAACAAGGCCGAACCAGGTCCAACGTGGCCCTTTTACCGAGCAACGCAGTGGAGCAAACCGTTACTTCGTCAGGTCGTGCTGAAGGATCTCATGCGGCGCAAACCGCAGGCGAACCGGATGGCGCGTTGGATTCTTCATCCCAGGAGCCGGCATCGGAGCCAGCCCCGCTCTTGCCCCAAGCCCGTAAAGGAAGCTTGTTTTGGCGCATTGGCGGCATGGTGCGCACGGTGCGTCCGCATCAGTGGGTCAAGAACGCCTTCGTGCTGGCCCCAGTTGTTTTTGCCAAACACCTGACGCATCCGTCGATCATCAAGAGTGCTCTCGGCGCATTTGGTGTTTTCTGCCTGCTTTCTGGCGCGGTTTACACGTTGAACGACATCGTTGACGAGAAAGCCGATCGGGTTCATCCGGTCAAACGCTTCCGTCCGATCGCCAGTGGTCAAGTGCCCGTTCCGCTCGCCAAAGCGCTTCTCGTCGCGTTACTCGTCGTGTCCTTTGGTGGTGCGCTGTTGGGACCACTCGATTTCGTCGCTGTTGCCGCTGGTTATTTCGTCCTCAACATCGCGTATTCGTTTGGCCTCAAAAAGATCGCCTACCTCGATGTCGGGTGTATTTCGCTGGGTTTCGTGTTGCGCGTGTTGGCGGGTGGTTTTGCCACGAGCACGCCGATCTCCGGCTACATGGTCGGATGTACCGCGCTACTCGCGCTTTTTCTCGGCTTCGGCAAACGACGGCACGAACTTGCAGGAGCCAACGCCAACAAACAACGCGCGGCACTCGAAGCCTACTCGCCACGCGTACTCACGTTTGCCCTCGCCGCGACAGGTATCGCCACAATCGCGACGTACCTCGCCTACACGCTCGATCACGCCACACAGAGGTTTTTCCAAAACCCCTATCTTTGGGCCACGACGATTCACCCACTCTTTGGGGTCATACGATTTTTGCAACTCGTCGCGAGTCGTCCCAAAGCTGAAAGTCCGACGCAGGAAATCCTTCGCGACGTGCCGTTCATGATGAACATCGTCATCTGGATCATCGAAGTCGTGTTCATCGTGTACCGCTTGAGGCCGTCCTGATGGCCACAGACCCTGTTGATCCAAAGGACCCGACGAGCGCCGTTCCCGAGAAAAGCGACGCCTGGACAGACCTTGGTCTCACGCTTCCAATCTTTCTCCTCTACCACCTCGGTGTTGTGTTTTTGCCCGTCCGCAACGCAGCGGATCCCGTCACGAAGGAACTCACGGCCCTCGCCGAACACAGCTTGCTCGGGTACGCCGCCTTGACGTTGTTGGTCGGCATCGCGTTTGTCGTCGTACTTGCGGCAACGGGGCAGAAAAAAGCGCTCGAACGAAAAAGGTTTGTCCTGATCGCTCTCGAAGGAACCCTCTACGCGATATTGATGAGGTTTGCTGCGTCGTACGTCGTCGGATCGTTGACGCTAGGACCAAACATTCAAACGCGCAGCGCGTTCTCGGGCGTCATCATGTCGATGGGCGCGGGGTTTTACGAAGAGATCGCTTTTCGCGTGGGCCTATTTGGACTGGGCGCATTGCTGTTCAAAGCGATATTTGGACCGGGCATGCGCCGCATCGTGCTGACGGTCGTGTGGGCTGTCGTTGCCGCGGTGGCATTTTCCGCGTGGCACTACGTCGGTGCGTTGGGGGATGCGTTCGACATGCAATCCTTCGTATTCCGTGCGGTCTGCGGCTTGCTACTGACGGCGATTTTCGTCTTCCGTGGCTTCGCGCCTGCTGTGTGGACGCACGCGCTCTACGACGTATGGGCGATGGTTCTCCACGGATGAACGATAGTGAGAATCTGTTGCCGCGAACGCAGGGGCGTGCTTTCACGATTCAAGTGACACTCGACCAAGATCTAGCCAATCTGCCGTTGCCTCTCGTCGAAAGACTTTCAGCGCGAGGTTTCAATTCACAACGTCTTTTGGAGTGGGCCGCGTCGGTCGGGCATGATCGCGATGCGCGCAATCGGCTTGCAGGCACGGTCGAGCCGCCACGTGCAGAAGATGTCGTCGACCTGCCGCCACCCGGTTCGTCCGAGCATCTCCGCAACGAAGCTCTTGGACGTGACGCGATCGCGCGAGGTGAAGTGGCGTTGTGTGTGCTCGCAGGCGGCATGGCGACCCGTATGGGCGGTGTGGTCAAAGCGCTCGTCGAAGCACTTCCAGGCAAGACGTTTCTCGACATGCGGCTGCTCGAGATGTCCGCGATTCACAACAAGCTCGGCGCGCGTCCACCGCTTTGGTTGATGACGAGCGAAGCGACGAACGAGCCGATTCGTGAAGTTCTTGCGGCAAAGAATGTCGAGGGCGAAGTTTCGACGTTCGAGCAATTTGTGTCGTTACGTCTTACGCACCAAGGAGAGTTGTTCCGCGACGAACTTGGTGAACCCAGCGTGTATGCGACGGGTCATGGCGACTTGCCGGATGCGCTGCGTGCGAGCGGGCTGCTTGGTCGATTTTTGGCGCGTGGTGGCAAGACGGTTTGGATTGCCAACCTCGACAATCTAGGCGCGACGATCGACCCTGCTGTACTTGGTTTTCATCTGAGCCACCGTGGACCGGTGACGGTGGAAGTCGTGAGCAAAGTTGGTACGGACAAGGGTGGAGGTCCGGTGCGCTGGAATGGGCGACGGATCATCGCGGAAGAAGTGCGATTACCGGTAGGATTCGATGTCGCGACGATGCCTGTCTTCAGCACGAACACATTTCTCGTGCAGGCAGCGGACCTTGCAGCGCTCGACATGAAGTGGACGTACGTCGAGGTGGAGAAAAAGGTTGGAGCACAAAAGGCTGTGCAATTCGAACGGATCGTCAACGAGATCACGACGGCGCTCGAGCCGGTGATGTTGCGCGTTCCGCGAGACGGGGTGGCGGCTCGGTTTTTGCCAGTCAAGGACGTCGCGGAACTGGAGCAACGTCGCGGCGAGATCGAGGCGATTGCGCGGGCGCGAGGGTTTGTCGAGTAGGGAATATTTCCCAGGAGGTCTGGTTTGCGTTTCGAAATCACCCACGAGTTCGACGCACCGCTCGACGCTGTCGAGTTGGCCATTTTGTCACCGGATCTTGGTGTCTTGATGGCGCGGGCCCTTTCACCGCTCATCGAATCGATCGAGACGGTGGAGCACGTTATTGAGCGAGGTCTTTTTCGGCGTGTCTTGCGATTCCAGGCCAACGCTCCATTGCCGATTTTCCGCGGGCATGAAGTGGCCCGTGAAGCGATGAGCTGGGAGGAGACGAGTGTGTATCGGCTTTCCGAACATGCTTCGAGCTGGTCGGTGGCACCACGTGAGCAATATCGTCGGTATGTGCGTTCGTCCGGTACATATCAGTTGGAAAAAGCTCCCGAGGGACGCACGAAACGACGGGTGGTCGGTGAATTCGAAATCAAGGCGGGTCTGTTGTCGCGATTGATCGAGCGTTTGGCATTAAATGAAGTACGAAAAACGTACGATGCCGAGGCAGCAACGTTGCGGACACTTTCCACGTTATAGGGCGACGTTATAGGGCGACGTTATGAAAACATCAAAATACTTGGCGACGGGGTTGTTCACGGCCGGGGTTCTTTCTTTGGTTGCGGAAACGGCGCAAGCGCAGCCTTATGTGCAAGCTCCGGGGCGAGCCATTGCGGGGGGTGATGACGTTTCGACGATTGCGTACAACCCTGCCAATCTTGCTTTTTTGCCCGGTGCTGAATTGCGCTGGACGCTCGTCTATCCGCAAGGCACGGGTTACGTCGGGGGCAATGCCGTCGACGCGGGTTTTTCTCTTTTCGGATTGGCGACGGGTTTACGCATCGATTGGCTCGACGTGACGACGCCGGCGGGGCTCCTCGCATCACAACGTTGGTTTCGATGGGGTTTGGCGGCGAAGCTCGGCGAAACGAGTTCGATCGGAACGACCATTGCGTGGTCATTTTCTGCGCGGAACGAATTCGATGGCGCGTTTGGCGTGACGACGGCTTATACGTTTCGGCCATTTTCATTTTTGTCACTATCGGCGATTGCGCGCGATTGGACAAATTCCTCTGGTCGTACCTACGACGCAGGTGTAGCTCTTCGGCCGTACAAGGGAAAACGCTCGTTTGAACTTGGTGTTGAAGCGTCGATTCGTGAACGCACGGGGGAAACGACCGCACGGGGCACGGTAGGTCTCGATATTCCGCGGATTGGGCGATTACGCGGGGACGTGTCGGTGAGCAATTTCGAGACGTCGCGTAATGTTACGGGTATGGTGGGTCTCGACGTGAATCTTTCCGTGCTCCAAGCGGGAGCGGGCGGAGTATTTGGCAATGGGGATGGCGGGTTTTACGCGACGGCTGCGGTACGTACCTACCGTGAGCCGGGCATCAAGTTGCCGAAGAAAGTCGCAAAAATTCGTATCGACAACGTTCCTGGCGTCCGTAAACACACGAAATTGTTGCGGCGATTATGGAAATTGGCCGAGGATCCAGAAATTGCCGGAGTGATGCTCGATTTACGTGCCGAACCGGCTAGTTCACTTGCGCATGCCGAAGAATTGGGCGACGCGATTCGCCGGCTGCGGGCACATGGCAAAAAAGTGATTTGCCACATGGAAGATGCGGGCGGAAAGTCGCTTTACGTGTGTGCACAAGCTGACCGCATTGCGATGAATCCGGCGGGCGGACTTCGATTTGCGGGGCTTGCTTCGCAATACATGTATTACGGCGGAGTGCTCGAAAAACTGGGAGTACGCGCCGATTTCGTGCGGATTGCCCAACACAAATTGGCCGCGGAGCAATACACACGCAAAGATTCGAGTGAAATCGGGCGGGAAGATCATCGAGACTTGATCGCGCAGCTCGAAGGTATCTACATGAGCGACGTCGGCGGTGGTCGACGAATTCCGCTCGCGACATTACGAAAGACCATTGAAAAAGGGCCGTTCATTGCGTCGGAAGCGCGCGCCACGAACCTTGTGGATGTGCTTGCGTATGGCGATGAAATGAGCCGCGTGGCAGAAGAAGTGCTCGGCAGTCCGGTGCGCGTCGTCGATGACAAGCCGCCGTCGGACGCGCCGACTTATTGGGGATCGCCGTCGAAAATAGCCATTGTGTATTTATCGGGCGATATGGTCGATGGCGAGAGTCAAACCATTCCGTTCGTGGGTATCCGTTTGGCAGGTTCGTACACCATTACCAAAGCTCTCAAGCAGGCGCGTGACGATGCCTCAATCAAAGCCGTCGTGTTTCGTATTGAAACAGGTGGCGGTTCGTCATTGGCGGCAGATGTGATCTTGCGGGAAGCGATGCTGACGGCGCAGAAAAAGCCGCTGATTGTTTCGATGGGATCAGCCGCGGCGAGCGGGGGCTATTACGCATCCGTCGTGGGTGGTCCGATCTATGCCAATCGTTCGACGATTACCGGGTCAATTGGCATTTTTTACGGAAAAGTCGACGTCGTGGGGCTTCTCGGAAAGCTTGGCGTGGGCCTCGAACAATTCCGATCGGCACCGAAAGCGGACGCGGAGAGTTTTTACCGGCCATTTTCGGACGACGAGCGGAATGAATTGGGCGTCAAGGTCAAACAGTTTTACGATTTGTTCATTGCGCGTGTAGCGGAAGGGCGGCACATGTTGCCCCAGGACATTGATGCAGTCGCGCGAGGGCGTGTTTGGACGGGTGCGCAAGCAATGGACCGAAAGCTCGTCGACCATTTGGGAGGATTACGCGAAGCGCTTGCCGAGGCGCGCAAGCGGGCCGATTTGGGGCCAGATGCCGCGATAGTGGAATTGCCAGACGATGACGAAGGTTTGCTCGGGTCGCTCGCGAAACTCGTGGGTGTCACTGGTGCGGGGCAAATGCCGATGGCGAGCGTGCTCATTCCGCCAGTCTTGATGGATATGGCGCGTGGACTTGCTCCGATGATGGTATTCGACGGGACGAAGCCGCTGGCCCGTATGGACATGATGGGTGATGTCTCGTTTGGCAGCCAAATTGCAAATATTGCAAATGGGGAGGACGACAGCCCGTGAGTGACGAGATCAAGCCTGCGGTATTACACGCGGTATTACACGCCGAAGATGCGCGTATTGCGGTCGACGATGTCGTGGCCATGGAAAAACTCACCGTACAAACACGAGGAGATCGTGTTTTGTGTGCGGGTGACACGGACGTCCTATTTGCGGCGTTGACGGGCGTTCCATTACGATCGCGATCACGGTCGGTATCGGAAGACGACATGCCGGGCGAAGCATCGGTCATGGCGGGGTCGTTGTTCATTGCCGGGCGAGATGTTGCCAAGCGCGAGCATTTTGACATCGTGGGCGCGGCACCGGTGGACGTGCCGCTGCCGCCGAAAATGACGGTGCTCGATTATGTGACTTGGAGTGCGCGTTTGGCAGGAGAAACGCCACGGCACGCGCGGGAACTCGCCATGAGTGCTATCGAGCGGGTGGGTTTGGCGGGGTCAATGAAGCGTGACGTGAGTACACTGGACGTACCGAGTCGTCGGTTGTTGGCATTGGCGCATGCGACGAGTGCGGATCCCGAGGTGCTCATTGTGGAGTCGCCGCTGGCGGGATTGGAGGCGGGACCTGCGGCCTTTGTGACCAATGCGATTGCGCGGGTGACGGACGGGCGTAAAGCGATTTTTTCGGTACGGAAGATAGAACCCGGTACGCCCGAAGGAAATTTGGCATTGGGGGCGACGGACATTCTAGTATTTGCAAGTGGCGCGCTGGTGATGGAAGCGACGCCCGAGGAATTATTTGCGAGCGTGCGCGTGTATGGAGTAACGATACGCAAGAATGGCGCGGCATTCCGGGATGAACTCGAAGCGCGCGGTCTCGGGGTGAAAGGCGGGCCATTACGATTGAGCGTGACGTTGCCGGGGGAAGCGACGACGAAAGAGATTATGGCGGCAGCGAGCAAAGCGCGGGCGCCGATTGTGGAGATGTTTCCGATTGTGGGGGGTGGTGAATGCGTTGCGTAATTACTTGACGTGGCGTCAAGTTTCATGTACGATGCCGTTTTCATGAACGCCGCAGAAGAAGCCGCGCTTACCGACATTCATGGCTACGCTGCGGTGAATCGAATTCAGCTCACATTGCACGCGCGACAACGCATGGAGCAACGTCGGACGAGGTTTCAGGAGCTTCGGTCGATTCTGATGAAAGCGCCAGCCTGTTCGGAGTTGCCAAGTGCACGCTGGCGTGTTCACGGGCTCGACGCGGATGGTGATGCGCTCGAGGTTATCGTGGCGATTCAGGATGGGCTGGTCATCATCACTCTGTTTGGATGAGGTGAACGAAATGAAAAAATGCCCGACTTGCGAAAAAGGAACGTTACGACCAGCGGAGCAAACGCTTCATGATGAAGTGAACGGTCATGTATTTACGGCGACCGTCATGGGCGAGACATGCGATGCCTGCGGGGAAGGGCTCATTGATGGGCGTGATGTCGAGCGATTTGAACTCGGTGTCGTGGGGGCGTTGCTCGACGCAGGGGACGATTCGCCCGAAGTATTTCGTCTGGCAAGAAAAACCTTGGGGTTTACAGCTACTGACTTGGCGGGCATACTGTGCGTTACGGCGGAAACGATTTCGCGCTGGGAAAATGGAAAACAATCGATTGATTCTATGGCGCTTGCGATTCTTGCGTTACTCGTCCGTGATGCGGCCAATGGGTCGACGGCCACGCAAGACGCGCTTCGCGCGCGGACACTTTCTAAGCCGCTCGGTAAAAGCGTTGCATTAAAGATTGCGTCGTAGCGCTAGCGTTTGTCGTCGGCAAGGGAGGTGCCGGGATGACCGTCGGTCTCGAGCCGCAAGCGGAAATCAATGCCCCAAAGGCAAAAACAAATACCGAACCTCGCATCGTCTACGTTCGTCCGTACACCGGCACGAGCGCCCCGGAAATGTCGCGACTCGCATCCGATAGCAAAAACGAAATCACTCCGCCGAGCGATTCAGGCGTGACCCATTTAGAATAATCGACGTTGGGCATGTCTGCT
>JANORL010000439.1:0-4718 GCA_031415295.1 Polyangiaceae bacterium
TGGGGCAAATGCGACGAACCCTGGATGCAAGGGTATTGCGTCTTGACGTGCGGCGTTTGTGATCCCTTTGCGTGCGTCGATATTCCACCACCTCCGGGCGAATACATGTGTGCGCAACAAGTGGCCTGGGGCAAGTGCGACGAACCCTGGATGCAAGGGTATTGTCTCAAAGCCTGCGGCGATTGTATGCCCGGAGGAAGCAGCAGTTCGTCGAGCAATACGTCGAGCAGTTCATCGAGCAGCAGCAGCAGCAGTGGCAGCAGTAGCAGTGGCGGTCCCGTGGGCACGAATTGCGGGCACGATCCGGTCGATCCGGCAGCAACACCCGAAGCTCGAAAGCTGCTTTGTTACTTGCACAGCGTGTACGGCAATGGGGTTTTGGCTGGACAACAAGAGCAAAGTTGGGATGCGGATCCCGATATTGATAACAATTACATTTTGAGCGTCACGGGCAAACTTCCCGCTGTTCGTGGACAAGATTTTTTGTATAGGCAAACCGACAGCAAGGGCCGAACGACGACGTCTCGCGCGATGGATTGGTGGCAAGCGGGTGGCATTTCTCAAATCAGTTATCACATGGGCAATCCTGGCGGCGATGACAGCTACGGCAGCAGCTTGGCGGGTTGCGGCAATGGGTGCATTGCAGAGGCGCTCACGAACGGGACGTACAAGAATCAGATTTTGCGTCAGCGGCTGGATCACGTGGCCACGGAGCTCGGCCAACTTCAATTGGCCAATGTGGCGGTGATTTGGCGACCGTGGCATGAAGCCAATGGCAAATGGTTTTGGTGGGGTATGGAGGGAGGGGCCGAATTCGGCAAACTCTTCCGATTTACGTATGATTATTTGGTCAAGACCAAGGGGATTCACAACGTGGTATGGGAGGTGGCGTGGGCGCAGCCCAATCCCGATAGCAGTTGGGACCCTGGAAAAGTGTATTACGATATCGCCGGACCGGATACGTACGACGAGCAATCACCTTTTGCAGGGCAATATGCGGCGTCACGGGCGATTGTGGGCAATGTCGTGCCTATTGCGCTGCAAGAAAATGGACTCATTCCAAATCCCGCACAGATGTTCACGAACAACCAAGCGCCTTGGCTGTATTGGAATACGTGGACACAATTCGAATACGAACCCGGCGTTCAATACGGGAAAAACACCAAAGCCTACACCATTCAGTGTTATTCGGATCCGCACACCATCACCCGCGACATGGTGCCGAATTTGAAGTGAGCCAACGCATGCACAAGGGTTGGTTGGTTGGTTTGTCCTTACCAGCGGTCGCCGGATTGGTTTGGCTTGCCATCAGGAACACGGCGGATCAGACAAACTCCGTTCGTCCTATTTCAACGTCATCGCCGTCCGAAGCTGCGGTCCCCTCCTCGTTCGAAGTACCTCGACCAGCGAGTACGCCAGGAAAAACAGTGCCAAGTGCGATAGCGGGGAAAGCTCAGAATTCCGCACCGCAGGCGGAGCCGATGGCGATGAAAGCGCTTCAAGAATTGCTCGACAAGGATCCCGAGGCGGCAATGCGGGCGGCGCGAAAAGACTTGGCCGACGATCCGGACGGTCCCGATGCGGCGGAACGAAATTGGGTTGTCGTGAAATCGTTGGCGGTTCTGGGGCGCTTTGAAGAAGCGCGGCGTGAGGCGGACGTGATGGTCCCGAAGTTTCAAGGGACTCGATGGGCTAACGACATCGAGCGTCACGTCTTGGCGCACCCGGGGCGTTGATTGGTTTTTATTCCGAAGGGCTCGGAGATACCCAACGGTTACCAAGAAGTGCGGATTGGCTGGACGAACTATCAAACGGTCCCACCGGGGTTCACGGCGTGGATCGACGATATCGCGCTGGATAGCCAGCGAATCGGCTGCCAGAATTAGCCGGCGGGGCCGAGCAGGAAGCTCAACGTTGGCGCCTATGGGCGCTCATCTCACTTCATCTGCGTCGCGCCAATCTGATTCAAGAGCCACGCATACGTAAACGCGGTATCCTTCATGTGATCATACCGGCCTGATTTTCCACCGTGCCCGGCCGGGTCCATGTTGATCTTCAGCAGCAATTCATTTTGATCCGTCTTCATCTCGCGGAGCTTTGCCACCCATTTCGCGGGCTCCCAATACATCACCTGACTGTCGTTGTAGGACGTATTCACGAGGATCGCCGGATACGCCTTATGCGCCACGTTATCGTAGGGGCTGTATTGCATGAGCCAGCCGAATTCCCCTTCCTTTTTGGGATTGCCCCATTCCTCGAATTCACCCACCGTCAGCGGTAACGTCTCGTCGAGCATCGTATTGATGACGTCCACAAAAGGCACATCGGCCACCACCGCTCGATAAAGATCCGGCCGTAGGTTGGTAACAACGCCCATCAAGAGCCCGCCTGCACTAGCACCCTCAATGGCGATACGATCCTTTGCCGCGAAACCTTTTTCGATGAGCGTCTCCGTCGCCGCAATAAAATCTGTAAACGTGTTCATCTTGTTTTTCATGCGCCCAGCCTCATGCCAAGTCTTGCCCATATCGCCGCCGCCGCGAATATGCGCAATCGCACAGACCACGCCGCGATCCACAAGTGAAAACGCGTTCGAGTCAAACTTGGGGAACATCGGCGCCCCGTACGAACCATAAGCATAAAGATACGTCGGGTTTTTCCCGTCCGCAGGGGTACCCTTTTTCCAAAGCACCGAAATCGGTATCTTCGTCCCGTCTTTCGCAATCGCGTGGATACGCTTCGCCTCGTACCGACTCGCATCGAAATGCGGCACATCGAACCGCTTCTTCACAGTGAGCGCCCGCTTTTTCGGCTCGAACTCGTACACAGTCTGCGGCGTCGTCGGCGATTCGAAGCGGAATCGATAGAACGATTGATCGAACTCCGCGTTCTTCGCTTGTCGCAATGTAAAAATCGTCTCGGGCAAACTGATCCGATACGAGTCATCCAGCGACAGTTTCTTCGGATCCAGAATACGTGCCTGCCGAAGCCCATCCTCGCGCTCCGTCAAGACCGCGAAATCCTTGAATAGCTGCACGGACTCGAGCATCACGTCTGGGCGGTGCGTAATCGTTTCTTTCCACGACGCCCTGCCCGGAGAAGATACTTTTGTTACGACAAGCCGAAAATTCGTTGATTTTGGCGCGCCTTTCTCCTTGGAACTATTTGTCAAAATGACCAATTCGTCACCACGATGATCGACGGTGTATTCATGATCCTGCTCGCGCGGCTCGACGAGCGTCAGCGGAGCTGTAGCTTTATCGGCAGGCAAAAAGCGCGCTTCGCTGGTCGTATGGCTCGAGGCGTCCAGAATGATGAGCTTCTTGCTGCTCGATCGACTGGCGTCCAATTCAAACCGCTCGTCTTTCTCTTCGTACAGCAAGACATCTTTCGCCGCATCTTCGCCCACGTTATGCCGATAAAAACGATACGAACGTTTCGCTACCGCGTCTTCCTGCGTATAAAAAAGCGTCTTTCCATCTTTCGAAAAAACCAATGAAGTGATGCGCTCGCCGCGATCGGCGAGTTCTTTGCCTGTTACGAGGTCTTTGACGTGCAGTGTGAATTGCCGAAAACCTGTTGTGTCGAGCGCATACGCAAGGCGTTTTCCATCGTCCGAGACCACAAACGAGCGTAGCCCAACGAATTTTTCCGTTTTCGCGAGATCATTGAGATCAAGTAGAACCTCTTCGGGCGCTTTTTCCCCGCCTTTCACCGTCTTGCGACAAAGGATCGGGTATTGTTTGCCCTGTTCGGTCCGCGAATAATACAGATAAGCGCCGTCCTTGTACGGGACTTCTTCGTCCGTTTCCTTGAGGCGGCCGAGCATTTCTGAATAGATGTTTTCGCGCAGTGGGGCGAGTGCGGCCGTTTTCGCTTCGGTATAAATATTTTCTGCGCGTAGATGCTCCAGCACCTCGGGTGCATCTTTTTTGCGGAGCCACGCGTAATTGTCGACAAGCTTCCTTCCGAAAAGCTCTGTAACTTGTGCCTCTTTTTTGGCGACAGGCGGCGCGGCTTCGGCATTGTCTGGCCTGTTGGTGGACGCAGCGGCGGCGTTTACGGAGGTCGTCGTTGGCTGGGAATTTGCGACGCCTGTACCCACATTGATGTTTTGTCCGGAGCAACTCGTAGCGAAAAGGACGAGCAGTGGAGGAGCGAGTTTGGCCATATGCTTGTTCATGGTTGGCCAAGATAAACGATGAGGCGTTCGTCGGCTACAAGACGTGATGTTTTTTTGCAAAAAAAGTATGAGGGAAGGCTGCGGTCGCAGCGACCAGCTACAAATGGATTGCCCCGATGGATCGTATCGGAAAAGGCAATACGCGAGCTGAATTGGCTGGGTTTAATGGCGGCGGGGGCGCCCGAGAAGCGACGCGAGGATATCGAGGCCTTCGACGACGCGCTCGGGTAGACCCTCTTCGATACGTTTGGCACGGCTTGATTCGAAGTCGTCACGCTGCTGGCGGAAATCGGCCTTCATTGTTTCGAGTTCATTGCGAATGGCGTCATGGGCTTCGAGCGTCTTGTTGAGCTTGGCCTCAAACTCACCGGCCCGTACTTCGAGAGCGCTGGCACGCGCCTCAGCTGTAGCAATCTCGGACACGAGTCGTTCACGCTCTTCATTGCGCGATTGCAGCTCGAGGGTTTTCGCATCGAGGGCGTCTTGAAGCAGATTGCGTTCATTGGTGCGTGTATCGAGTTCATTGGTGCGCGAT
>JANORL010000440.1:0-7592 GCA_031415295.1 Polyangiaceae bacterium
CGTGGAAATCACCGGTCCTGGCATCGGTACGTTCGCGTGGAAATCACCGGTCCTGGCATCTGTACGTTCGCGTGGAAATCACCGGTCCTGGCATCGGTACGTTCGCGTGGAAATCACCGGGCGCGGTGCCAAACCTCAACCGAAACAGCGACCTAGAAAAACCTCGTCAAGACAAACACGACAAGCGCGATGAATCCCGCGACAAACAGCGTCAGGAGCAGGAGCCGCTTGATGATCGCTCGAAGCCGATCCTTCAAAAGCGTACGAAGTAGCTTCCAGATGAGTGCGAGGATTTCACGGATGATTTTCCACACCCGCCGAGTCTAACGCGTACGTCGATGGAGTGCTCGCATCGTCATACTTCTTCATGAAGCAGGGTCAGTCGGATGGGATGGTTACTTTGGCGGCGTAACTTCCAGGCGATGCGAACGTCATGCCCTTCATTGCATCGACAATGCACGACGCGGCGGTCTCGCCTTTGGCATCCGCGGTCGCTACACCCACGGCCATCGGCTTGCCGTCCGTCGCGACGTACAACGTCGTGATGACGGAACCAGCCCCAGCACTCGAACGGCACTTCGCAATGGCAGCTTGAGCTTTGGGCAGCTCCTTGCCGAGCTTGGACGCATCGAGGTCAACGGCAGGACGCTCGTCCGGGCTGGGATCGAAACCAAAACCGCCTTCCGCCAAACCTTCTCGACCACCCACGGGCGAAGGCCACTTCGCTGCACGTAATGCATTGAGCATGCACGATTCGGTCGTCCGATCGCCCAGCGTCGACTCCTTCAGATAGGCCACGGTTGCTGCGCCTTCTTGATTGATGCGCAGCGCAAATTTGATGTTGCCGCCTAGAAAAGGCACGCGTGTCAAACCGTCGTGGAAACAATCCACAAGTTTGCTCGATGCGCGATCCAAGGCCCTGTTGACCTTGTTTTGATCCAGTGCGCCGATGTCCGCATCGAAGTGGACGTCTTTTTTCGTCGTCTCCGTAGTGGTTTCATCGGCGTTCGTATGGGCGCCTCGATTGTTTGCCGTTTCGCCACCGCACCCCGCGAAGAGAATCATGGCCGCGGACGTTATGCCGCCGCGACAAACCATTCGTACCACTGTTCCGCCACTCCTCTGGTTCATGCTTTCAACATCGTTCGACCGATGATCGATCGTTGCGTCTCGAGACCATCGTCGGACAGCTCCGTCATGCGTGCATCACGAAAGTGTCGTTCGAGGCTCGGGGCTGTCGCCACATGACGTGCGCCGTGGATCTGCATTGCTTTATGCGCCACGCGCGTGGCCATCTCCGCCGCGAAGACTCGCGCCATGGACCGTTCAGCGCCGGAAGCCACTTCTGCATCTGCTTGCCCAGCAGCTCGCAACGTGAGCAGGCGCGCCGCTTCGATCTCGACACACATGTCCGCCAGCATCACTTGCACGCCCAAAAGTCCCGGGTCGGTCGACTTGGGCAAGGTGTGCTTCATGTGCAAAACCGCGCGCTCATATGCCGCTCGTGCGATGCCAATCGCTTCGGCTGCCGCGAAGATTCGCCCGTCAGCAAGCGCCGAGTGAGCAATGGTCAAGCCTGCACCAACCGGCCCGAGTGTGGCTGCTTCGGGGACCGCTAGGCCATCGAAAGACAGCGTGCCCAGGTTTGCGGCCCGTTTGCCAAAGGACGTCGGTAAAACCGTAGCGTGCAGGTTGGGTGAGCTGTACGGAACGACAAACGCCGTGAGCTGTTCGTCCGCGTCACGGGCAAATACGATGACATGTTCGGGTTGTCCAAACATCGTCAGAAGGCGCGTTTCGCCGCGTATTTCCAATGTTCCATCGTCGCGCCGCCGCGTTTCGAGGACGCCCGATCCAAGGTTGTCCGGGTCGATCGAAGCAAATGTTACGGTCGCTTGTCCACGTACGACGGCTGCGAGCAATTCGTGCTTTTGCGTATCGTTTCCAAACGTTGCCAATACACGCGCCACAACGGTGTTTGCCGCGACGAACGCCGCCGAGCTGGCACAAGCCGCCGCGAATTCTTCGATGGCCAACGCCAACGCCACGTTATCCCTCGCGAATCCGCCAAGCCAGCCAGCTTCGCCGAGCTGCGCGCTGGTTGCCGCATCGAGCTGTCCTTGGCGATCCACATCTGCCGCCTTGGGTGCGAGAACGCGGCCAGCAAAATCACGAGCTGCCTGTTGCGTGCGTTGTTGTTCGTCCGTGATCTCGAAGTTCATCTTAAAACCTACCGACCACCACTGCGCCGCCGCCTTGTGGACCGACAGTGGGAAGGATCCACGCGCGTTCAGCCGGAGCTTTCGCAGCCGAAGGACGCGACACGAAAAACAGCACGACGCCAGCGGCCAGCGCCCCAGCACCCACGCCCAACGCGACACTCGAGATGAGCGCTTTGCTCTTGGCGTCTTCGATGAGCGTGAAACCATCGGCATTACACGATTTGTTTGGGCACAAAGGATCCGCTTCACCCCTGCTTTTTACGGCAAGTCCGCCAAAAACGGCGCCCGCTCCAAGCGCTGCGACGCCCACGCCGCCCACGACAAACGCCGCCGTGCGCAAACCGTTCGACGCTCCCGATCCCGTCCGTTGATCGACCTTCAGTTCCGGAATCAGCACGGTCTTCAGATCCGCTTCTTTGCCGATTTCGATCTCCGTCGTCCACCGTGCGTATCCTGGCGCCGAAACTTCGATTTTGAGTTTGCCCGGGTCGACTGGAAGGGGATCGCCCAAAAGCGCTACGCCGACCTCTTCGCCGTTTCGCGTGATGCGCATGGCGTCCATGCGTTTGGTCGCTTCGATTCGCACGCGAGATAACTTCGGCTCGAGTGTCTTGGCGAGATCTCGCGCCACCGTCTCGCGTTCAGTTTGTCCAAACGAACGCGCCAACGTGCCAGCTTCTTTGTAACGAACCCAGGCCGAAGCCGTACGCCCAAGCTGTTCGTAACAACGACCGAGGTTCAAAAGCGCGCCAACGGATGGATCCAATCGATGGCTTTCTTCGAACTTGGGGCACGCTTCCGTCGCTTTGCCTTGGGCCATCAGTTCTTTGCCACGTGTAAACGCAGCCTCGGCGATCGCTGCGTTGCTCGACTGCGCCAATGTGGATGCGGACGAAACAAGAATCGATGTGGCAAAAATCAACGAAATGATGCGTTTTTTCATAAGGTTTGTCGCGAACGACCAGTTCCGGTTCAACGTTCCTGGAGGTAGTCGTTCGGATCCTTCGGTTTGCTAGACGGCTGCGCGGGTGGGCCCGTTTTTGCGGGACCGGTAGGCTTGAACGGTCCTCCCACCGTTCCCGCGTCGACGCGGGGTCCTGCGTCAACCATGTTTTCTGGTGGGCGAGGTTTGTCCTCGGCGGTGGCTGTTACCGGAGGCGCTACGGTTGCCGTCGTCGTGGTGCTCGGAATCGGAACCACGTGCACGGTTGCTTTTGGAGATGGCCCGGTGACACGAGCTTCATCAGGACCGAGCTGCGCTTGGGAGCGCAGATACGACACGAGAACGATGCTGGAAACGACGACGATGGCGCCAAGGGTTGCCGCGCCAAGGATCAGCTTTCGATTGCTCGTCGACGCTCGTCCGTGTTTCGTGGCACTCGCAAACGCTGCGGCCGCATTCGTGCTGATCGGCGCGCGATACGAGCCTGGTTCGATCCGCATTTCGGCGAACAGAGGGCCCAGATCGGGGATCGGCGGCATCTGCTCGACAATTGCGCTCCGCGGCAGTTCGTCGGTGGCTGCGGTGACGGCCATGGCTACCGAACTGGTGTTGGGAGACGACGGGGACGGGGACGAGACGACGATCGGAGACGTCGCCACGGGGAATCGAATGCCCGAAGACGCGTGGTTGTTACGAGCCGGTTGAGCAAGGCCTCCCATTCGCGCAAGACGTTCGATCGAGGCGCGAGAACGTTCCGAGGCAAACGGAGACAACGCCATGGCAAACTCGGAAATCGATTGGTACCGCTTGTTCTTGTCGCGCTCGTACGCTTTTTCAAGACGCGCCGCGAGTTCCGGGGGTACGTCCGGGCGATACGCGGACATTGGCGTCGGTACGCCCGTGAGAACTTCGGCACATAGTTGCGGCAAGGTTTCTGCGTAAAACGGTTGACGTCCCGCGAGCAATTCGAAGAGCGCAATACCCATCGAATAAACGTCCGTGCGCTGGTCGACGCCACGCGTTTCCTGCATTTGCTCAGGCGACATGTAGAGCGCCGAGCCCATCGCGGCGGTCGTTTTCGTGAGCGCGTGGTCACCGCCGCCGCCCATCACCTTCGAGATACCAAAATCCAGCACTTTGACGAGTGGCGAGCCATCCGGGCGTTTGGCAAGAAAAAGGTTCGCCGGCTTCAAGTCGCGATGCACGATCCCGTGCGTGTGCGCTTCGGCGATAGCTTCAGACGCTTGGAGGATATAATCGAGAGCGTCGTCGACCTGCAAAACGCCTGATCTCTGGAGCGTTTGCGCCAAGTCGGCGCCATCGAGATACTCCATCACCATGTACGGCGCGCCCGAATCGAGCGTTCCGACATCGGACACGCGTGCGACGTGTTCACTTTTGATCTTCACCGCCGCGCGTGCTTCCCGGAGAAACCGCGCCGATGCTTCAGGATGTTTCGCGTATTCGGGAAGCAGAAACTTCAGCGCTACACGTTCGTCGAGCGTGATGTGCCGAGCTTCGACGACATAACCCATACCGCCTTGCCCGAGCACTCGCTCGACACGGTATTTGTTCGCAAGCAGGGCGCCAACCGCGAGAACAGACGACGAAGAGTCAATGGCAGATGCGGCCGAGGACACGTAGGTTGGGCGAAGATTGCGCGCCAATACGTCGCGCCGCAAGAGCGTTTTGTCGCTGGATCACGAACACATGGGAAGGTCGAAGCGTACCGCCGTTCCTTTGCCAACTTCGCTCTCGATTTCGATGGTGCCATCGACGGCATCGAGAAGGGTCTTGACGACCCACAATCCAAGCCCCGTGCCTTTTCCAGCCGCCTTCGTCGTAAAATACGTTTCGAACACCCGCGCCAAAACATCGGGCGCCATGCCATTCCCCGCATCTTCGACCGTGCATCGCGCGCGGTGACGCTCGTCGTCCGCATGCACTTCGATGTGAATGATGCGGCCTTCGGGAGGCTGGTCCATCACGGCGTCCGCGGCATTTGTGATGAGATTGACGAAAATTTGTTCCAGTTTCGTACGACTCATCGTGACCCGTATCGGGACAGGTGGCGCATGCGTCATGATGTTTACGCGTTTGGTCCGACCCGACACGTTCAACATCGCGATGACATCGGTGATGACTTCCATCACGTTGAAGATTTCAGGTCGGTCTTGCGTGGGCGTGCCGAGATGCAAAAGGTTTCGCGCGTGTTCGGCCAGATGTGCCACGCCGCGATCAAGCGTCGCTAGATCTTGCGGTTCGGGTGGTTTGTCTTGGATAGCGTGCGTCCGGATAAACGTCACGGTGTGGGCCAAGATCGCCACGACATTGTTCAGTTCATGTCCAATGCTCGCGGCTATCGTGCCGAGCGTCGCGAGTCTGTCCGCTTGCAGCAATTGCGTGCGCGTTTTGTCGAGTTCAGCTTCGAGGTATTTGCAAAGTTCTTCGGGATCCGTCGGTGGAGACGAATCGTTTTTGCGCGACGTCGTAAAATGCGGCGGTGGTTGCGACGAATCACGGGATCTCTTCGAATGATGCGTGCCGTCGGCCATCTATTTCGAAGCCTATCACGTGGCGGAGAAACTGGAATGCGTGACCGGCGTGAATTCGTCCCAACCGTTTCGCTTGAGGTAGTTGCGCCAAACACCTTCGCACGACGCGTGGTACTTGCAAGAGCGGCAATCATCGCGTTTGTCGCGTTCGGCATCGTCGAGATCTTGCCGAGTTACCATCACCAAACCGCGACCTTTACCCTCTTGCGCTCGGTCCGGACGTTGCGTTACGTCCAGTGTTGCTTGGGTGCCGAGGTCGAAGTGTTTGTATTTTTCGATGTAGCCGCGGTTGAAGTCGGGGATGCCTTCGGTTGTGCAGAGCGGGATGTCGACGAGAAAAGCGGACGGGCGTTCTTCCCCGACATCGGCGACAAACTGGCGAAAAGCCGCAGCAATTTCAGTGTAACGCGGAAAGATTTGCTCGAAAAACGTGTTGGCTCGGCCGTTGGCTTGCATCACGTTAAAGACCACTTGATCCACGCCGAGGCTTCGCAAAAAGCGATAAATGTCGAGCATATGGGGCGTGTTGCGGTCGGTGAGTACGGTCGACGTATGTAGTTCGATCCCGAAACGTTTTAGTTGCGCGATGGACTTGAGGCCCGCGACGGTTTGTTCAAAGCTTTCGGGCGTTCGCGTCAGTCCTTCGTGCAGTTTTTTCGTGTGGCCGTGGATCGATACGTAAAAGCGGTTCATGCCCGCTTTGGCCAGCCGCGCTGCGTAAGGCAGGTGCGACAAACGCCGGCCGTTCGTCATGATGCTGATTTTTTGGTACCCAAACGACTTGGCCAAACCCACGAGGTCGGGCAGTTCCGCGCGTGTCGTGGGTTCGCCCGAAGTGAAGCAGACTTCGGCTGCGCCGCGGCTTTCTTCGAGGATCCAGCGGATGCGATCGACGGTCATGGCCGAGTTGTTGACGTAGCGGCCGTCGCGATCCTCTTCCATGCAGAAGATGCAGTTGTTGTTGCAGATGGCGCCGATCGAGATGTGGATGCGTTCGTCTCGTGTGCCGAGACGTTCTGCAATGGTGGGCTCGATGGCGATAGAACCGTCGGACAAGCAGGCCTCAGTGGCATGGTCGTGCAGTTGTTGCAGGCCGTCAACGTTGGTGACGATGTGCCTGATGCAAATCTCGCGTCGACGCGCACGGCTTGCGCGGACGTAGACGAAGTTTTTGCGAGAGAGCGGCAAAAATCGCGGCAGTGCAGCGTTGGCACAGAGGCTGCTTTGGCGGTCCGTGCCGTTCGGACTTTGAACGGCGCGTAGCGAAACCTCTCGTACGCTCGGGGTTTGGGGCGAAGGGCGCCGCAGGCGACCCGAAGCCCCAAATGTTCAACCCGGAAGGAACACAGACGATGTCCAAGGCGATCCCGAAGATTCAGAAGTTCATGACGACGGTTCCGATTTGCATCAACCGGACGGACACGGTGGCTGCGGCACACAAAGTGATGCGCGAGCACGACATTCGGCATTTACCCGTCGTGGATGAGGACAAACTCGTCGGTATCGTAACGCAGCGGGATTTGCACCTCATCGAGACGTTGAGGGATGTCGACGCGACCAAAGTTACGGTCGACGATGCGATGACGACAAACCCGTACACGGTTGATCCCGACGCGGAACTTGACGAAGTAGTCGCGGAAATGGCCGAACAAAAGTATGGTTCGGCGGTTGTCGTGCAAAACCACAAGGTGGTGGGTGTGTTCACGACAGTCGACGCGATGCGTGCGTTTTCCGAGCTGTTGAAGAGCCGTTTGACGCATTGATACTCGAGGGTGTTTTACAGGGGTCGCGAGCGTTTTCGCGCCTCACCCTCTAGCCCCCGCTCCCCCGCGTAATACGCGGCGGAGAGGGGGAAATGAAGCTTGTTCTGGC
>JANORL010000441.1:0-1689 GCA_031415295.1 Polyangiaceae bacterium
ACAACCGCCTGCAGCGACGACGCCGGCAGTTACCAAGACGACGACGAAGATCAAGCCGCCGGCGTACGGAAACTTGTCCCGCGCGGCCGAGTTTGGTGTATTGACCGAGGGCAAGATGGCCAAGGCGATCGCAGGCACGGGTCTGCAACGCCATCACTGCTTTGAGCAGAGGTTTGACTTTAAGATGGAGGGAGATCCGCGAATGAAGTTGACGATAGCCGTTACGCCGGCGGAGCATCAGGAGTTCACGAACAAGTGGCGTGACGCGATCGGTTATGGCAAAAAAGGAACCTTTGACCCCGACATCCACCGGGCGGAGATCATTGCCGCAGCTCGCAAGATCTACGAAAAATACCCAGCCATCCTGAAAGCATTGGACCTATGAGATACATTCACCGCATCGTCTTTGGTGCCACACACGCCCAAATTGCCGAGCTGCGTGAACTCGGCATGAAGTTGGATAGCGGAGCAGAATCACGAGGCACCGCGCTCTTTCTGGTGGGCGAGGATCATCCGCATTGGCCGCTCATTCAAGCGCGAATGAGCGAGTGGGACGCGGGCCATACCAAATATACCGAATTCACTCCCCGTGAGCTCGATGCCGCGCGTTGGTTGCACATGACTGCATGGGACAACGGATTTATCCAGCCCATGGAGGACAAGAAATTCTTCGATATCACCTACGATCGAACACATGCCTGCAACTGTGGATTCGGGAAGATCCAAAAAGCCCCCATCCGTATCAAAGGCGAACCCAAATGGGGCCGACGAGGCATCATGTCCCTCAATGGCGCGTATGACGAGTTTTTCGTGCCCCCAGCGGTATGGGAAACCATCTTCAAACCGTTTGGCATAACGTGCCGACCCGTGGCCAATCGTCACGGAAAACTCCTGGAAACCGTCGTGCAGCTCGTGATCGAGGAACAAGTCGACGTGGTCACCGAAGGCATGCGCGTGAATGAAATCTGCGACAAATGCGGGCTGACGAAGTATATGGGTACGGAGCGCGGCCCGTTTGCGCCGCTCGTCCAGGACCCCTCGGGCGCTATCGCGAGAACCCGCCAAGCCTTTGGTTGTGGGTGGACCACGTATGCCGTGATCGTCTCCCAAGAACTCCGCCGCGCGATGATTTCGCACAAGTTACGCGGCGCCGAGTTTGAGCCCGTCGAATCACACCTCGACGCTTTCGAGGCGTAACGGTTTGGCACGTACGCCGATATTTTCGCCTGGGTGGTTTTTCCCTTGACGCCGCGTAACTCACGGGGTTTGTCAACGTTCCCATGACCCCAGAAAACGTCTATCGCCCACCTGCCATCGTGCCCGCGGCAAACCATTCTACATTTGCGTTGCAACGATGTATCGATGATTTTTCTATCGGCGTCGATGAATCATTCATTTGAATCTATGAATCGGCATATGTGGTCGAGATTCATTACATCGATGTCGATGAAGAGGGCGTGGGGTGCGCGTAGCACGTTTGCGACGCCCGTGATTCTTGCCCGTGATTCTTGCCCTCGAGGTCTCCGCCGTGCTCTCATCGTCCCATGAAGCACCGTTACCTCCGACCGTTCATTCGTTTCTTGGTGTGTTTATCGCTTGTTTGTGCGCTGCCTGCATGTATCTCGCATTGGACCCTGCAGGAGCTGCAAGCGTTGAATACAGGTGCGGTCCTCGTCGAATCATGCGTGC
>JANORL010000442.1:0-2382 GCA_031415295.1 Polyangiaceae bacterium
TTGCCATCGTCGGCGTCGGGTGTCGTTTTTCGGGTGGAGTCAATGATCCCGAGGGGTTCTGGCGGCTGCTCGAAAATGAAGTCGACACGATTCGGGAAGTGCCGAAGGAGCGCTGGGACATCGATGCGTTTTACGATCCAAACCCTGATGCCGCGGGCAAAATGACCACGCGTTGGGGCGGATTTCTCGAAAACATCGATCGTTTCGAGCCGGCATTTTTTGGCGTT
The DNA here is from genome assembly GCA_031415295.1 of Polyangiaceae bacterium. GTDB lineage: Bacteria > Myxococcota_A > Polyangia > Polyangiales > Polyangiaceae > Polyangium. The sequence continues at coordinate 228 of JANORL010000442.1, forward strand.
TCACCGCGCGAAGCCGAGAGTTTCGATCCGCAGCAGCGGCTTTTGTTGGAAACGACCTGGGAGGCTTTGGAACGGGCTGGATTTCCGGCCGAGCGGTTGATGGGCAGCGATACGGGGGTTTACGTTGGCATTTGCGGCAACGAATATCAGCAACGGACGATGGCGGACGTGGCAAAAATGGATGCGTATTCGCTGCTGGGAACAGCCCATAGCGCAATCGTGGGTCGCATCTCGTATTGGTTGGGGCTCCACGGACCGAACATCGCGGTGGATACGGCCTGTTCGTCGTCGTTGGTTGCCGTGCATTTGGCTTGTCAGGCCTTACGTTCGGGTGAATGCTCGATGGCCGTGGCGGGAGGCGTCAATTTGGTCTTGTCACCGGAAGGAACTGTGTACTTCAGCCGATTGAAAGCCATGTCTCCCACCGGTCGTTGCCATACTTTTTCGGCAGACGCGGATGGTTATGTACGCGGCGAAGGATGCGCGATGGTTGTATTGAAGCGGCTTTCGGACGCATTACAAGACGGTGATTCGATTCTCGCAGTGCTTCGAGGAACGGCGATCAATCAAGACGGGCGAAGCCAAGGATTGACAGCGCCAAACGGTCCTGCGCAAGAAGCAGTGATTCGAAAGGCGCTTGGCGTTGCGGGTCTCCACCCCGCGGACATCGATTACGTCGAAACGCACGGTACTGGCACTCCGCTCGGCGACCCCATTGAAGTGCAGGCGCTCGCCGCCGTGCTCGGCGACGGACGTGGCACCAACAGACCGGTCGTCATTGGTTCAGTCAAGACAAACATCGGACACACCGAAGGTGCGGCTGGTATTGCAGGATTGCTCAAAGCTGCTCTGGCGCTCAAACACGAATCGATTCCGCGCAGTCTGCATTTTACAGGTCCGAATCCTCATATTCCGTGGTCCGACCTGCCGGTGAAAGTTGCCGACGAGCGAATTCCGTGGGCACGCAACGGAAAGCCCCGACGAGCAGGCGTCAGTTCGTTCGGATTTAGCGGCACAAACGCGCACGTCATTCTCGAAGAAGCGCCGCATCGCCCAGAAAAACCATTTTCACCGGCATCGAGTTACATCTTCCCGCTTTCCGCGAAAACGCCGGACGCGCTCGTTGCATTAGCGAGTTCATACCAAGAATGGTTTGCTCAGCATGATGCGTCATTACATGACGTCGCGTACACGGCGAGCATGCGGCGCAGCCATTTGGAGCATCGTTTGAGCGTCGTCGGGTCGAACAAAGAAGAGATTGCCGCAGCGCTTGGGGCATTTTCGGCGGGAGAACTGCCTGCGAATGTCGCGACAGGGAAAACCGCACAAACGGCACCGAACGTGGTGCTCGTTTTTCCTGGCCAAGGTTCGCAATGGGTTGGCATGGGACGACAATTGCATCGTGAAGAACCGGCGTTCCGCGACGCACTCAAGGCGTGTGACGAAGCGATTCGCAAAGAGGCAGGGTTTTCCGTTATCGAAGAGTTGGACAAACCGGAGGAAACGTCGCGACTGAATGAAACGGTCGTTGCGCAACCGGCGTTGTTTGCGATTGAAGTTGCGCTTTCGGCATTGTTGCGATCGTGGGGCGTCGTGCCCTCGGCGGTGATCGGGCATAGCGTGGGCGAAATTGCGGCAGCGCACGTTACGGGAATGCTGGATCTCGCGCAGGCCGCGCGTCTCGTATCCGTTCGCGCCCGCGTGATGCAAAAAGCGACCGGGAATGGCAAAATGGTCTCCATTTCGCTGGACGAACAGGCTGCACAAAAAGCGATTGCCGGATTCGAGGATCGCATCGGCATTGCGGCGATCAACGATCCGAATTCGGTCGTGTTGTCCGGGGACGTCACCACAATCGATTTGCTCGTGGAGAAACTCGCGCACGATGGTGTGCAAACGCGTCCGCTGCGCGTGAACTACGCATTCCACGGCCCACAGATGGCGCCGCTCGTCGACGAATTCGTCCAGGCATTGGGTACTATTTCGGTAAACTCCGCAACCATTCCGATGATCAGCACCGTGACGGGCAAACCATTGGCCGACGGCGAAATCGATGTTGGTTATTGGGGACGTAACATTCGACAAACGGTGCGGTTTGCCGATGCGATCCTCGAATCCGGCAATCGCTTTTTGTGCAGCCTGTTCGTCCAGCGAA
>JANORL010000443.1:0-7562 GCA_031415295.1 Polyangiaceae bacterium
TGCCCAGTCGTTCGCGCCAGATCCGTCCCACGTCACGCAACGAGTTGCGGTATGCGTCGAGGTCCGTCACGTAGATAGTCATCCGCGCAATACTGTCGGGTTTGCCCCCGGCAGCGAGGACAACCGCGAGTATATTGTCGAGTGCCTGGGCAAACTGTCCGGCAAGGTCTTTGCTTTCGAAGACACATTCCGCATTCCAGCCGATTTGTCCGGCAATATGAAGCGTCGGGCCACGCGTGATGACGCCGTTCGAGTATCCTCGAGGTTTGCTGAACGTTGCAGGTTGTACGAAGGTGAGTTTGTCGTTCATGAACGAAGTGGTCTCCTACTTCATCACTTGACCGCCATCGACGGCGATCGTTTGACCGTGGATGCTTCGACCTCCTGGGGCGCAAAGCATGGCCACGACGTGCGCGACTTCTTCAGGTTCGGTGAATCGCTGTTGAGGTGACATGTTTTCGAGCGCTTTACGTGCAGCATCGATGGAACGTCCCGTTTTTTGCGCGATCCGTTCGATCGCTTCGTCGCCCATACGCGTGCGTGTCCATCCAGGACAAACCGCGTTGACAGTAACGGAAGTCCTGGCGATTTCGACGGCAAGCGCCCGAGTCATGCCGACCATCGCGTGTTTCGACGCGCAGTACGCAACGCTGTAGCCATAACCCGTGAGACCCGCATTCGACGCGATGTTGACGACACGTCCAAATCCGCGCTCGATCATCCCCGGAAGCAGAGCGCGACAAAGCGCGAAAGCGCTCGTGACGTTCACCTCCATCAATCGGTCCCAAAGGTCGTCGTCCGTGCGTTCATACGCCACGCTCTCCGCAAAACCGGCGTTGTTCACGAGCACGTCGACGTCTTCCGAACGCACCTTGAGCGTGTCGACTGCAGCTTGAACACTCGCCCGATTCCCTGCGTCCATGCGGACCGCGATACCGCCCAAAGCTTCGGCCGTTTCGTTGATTTCCGATTCAGTCCGCCCTGTGACGATGACGCGGGCGCCTTCACTCGCCAAACGTTCGGCAATTGCGCGGCCGATACCGCGACCTCCGCCAGTGATGAGAGCAGTTTTACCTGCGAGCCACATGGGCCACCTATAATTCGTTCATCGTTCGAGCACAATTGAACACTGGTCGTAACGTCCCGGTTGGCGCAGATTGGCCCAAAGTGCGGTTTGTTTCATTGCTGTTCGAGGCGCAGTGCAAAAGCGGCCGTCGACAATGGAAAACGCGCCGAATTCGTGACTTTGGGCAGTCTTTCGCTAAGGAGCACAAATGATGCATACTGCCAAGCATGCGTTTTAGCCATGTTCCTCCTTCGACCATCGCGCTTCTTCTGGGGATAGGTCTCGTCGGTTGTGGACCAGATCCGGCAACGTCGTCCATTTGGATCGCTCACGGTCCAACAACGGACGGCCCACTTTCGGAATTGAGCGCCCACGACTTTTTCGACCATCCGTGGCCGAGTGATTTGCGGCTCGATAATGGAAAAGTAAAACTCTCGAATTTCCCCAATCCGCGCCTTTCCGGCAATATCTCGGCATACATCACCCACATGGATGGAGTTCTCGACGGATTTTCCCCCGCAGCAGCGGGCTTTGTTCGCTTTACCCGCGCCATTTCCGTTCAAGACCTTCCCACGCCGCCGCAATCGGTGCACCCGGAGGCCTCGGTTCAGCTCATCAATATCGATTCAGGATCCCCCGAGTGTGGCAAACGTAGCCCGGTGGGTTTGAAATTTCGCGAAGATGAGGGCGTATATTATCGTGACAACACCTTGGCATTCATGCCAGCGCCCGGATTTCCGCTACGCCCGCGGACTCGATATGCGTTCGTCGTCACGGACGAGCTTTCCGATGCCGAAGGGTATTCCATTGAGAAAAGCCGGGCCTTGGCAGAAGCATTGGGCGAAGTACCCGCCAGCGATTCTTCGACGACAGCCGCTAAAGTGGCGCTCGAGCCTGCTGTACGTGAGCTCGAAAAAGTGGGCATCGATCGCGAAGATATCGTTCATCTTGCCGTATTCACGACCAATGACCCAACGGAAGAAATGTTTGCTGTACGAGACCACCTGCGGACCAATGTATCCGCTCCCAATGTCGATGCGACGCAATGGCATTTGGTCGCCACCTCCGACGTTTCTGCAGAATACATTGGCAAATACGGCCCGTCTCCCAATTATCAAAAGGGAAAGCTTCCTTTCGTGAGTCCCATGGACGGCGGCGATTTCAACTTTGTCAATGGTGCACCAGCCACCGTCGACATGTTCGATGCGAGGTTTTCTCTGACCATACCAACGTCCGACGCTTGTCCCATTCCCACGAACGGTTATCCAATCGTGCTTTATGCGCACGGAACGGGAGGCAACTTCCGCAGCTACACGCGCGATGGCACGGCGCGTAGTTTGGCGGCGCGTTGCGTTGCCTCCATGGGTGTCGATCAAATTTTCCACGGAACGCGGCCCGGAGCGCCTCCTTCCGACGACGACAATGCCATTGCTCTTCGCTTCTTTAATGTCGACAACGTTCTTGCCGCGCGGACCAGCAATCGCCAATCGGCGCTCGACGAAGTGCAGCGGGCACGTTTGTTCACCGAAACCAAGATTCAAATTCCAGCCGATATCTCGGTTTGGTCCCAGAGCGTTTCGTTCGATCCTGCGCGCGTCATGTTTTTCGGCCATTCTCAAGGTGGCTTGAACGGCCCCTTGTTCCTCGCTGCCGATGACCAAGCGCTCGGTGGCGTACTTTCTGGCTCTGGCGCCGTCATGTCGATTACGTTGACGCAAAAGACCGAACCTTCTCCTTCTGTCGCGGGCATCGTAAAAACCGTGATGCTCGGTTTGCGGCAGGATGAATTTGGCGAAGTGGACATGTTCCATCCGGCATTGTCCTTCGCGCAAATGCTCGTCGACGTAACGGATCCCATTCATTACGCTCGGCACATCATCAACGAACCTCGGACGGGAATGACGCCGAAAAGCATTTATATGACCGTAGGCGTCGACTCGGACGGTGTCGGTGACAGTTATTCGCCACCGCGGGGCATTGAAATGCATGCAGTTGCTATGGGTTTGCCGCTCATTTCCAACAACGAACAACGTGACATCCCTGAAATGAATTGGCGAGGCGGGCCCAAAACCATAAGCTTGCCCGAGACGACATCCAAAGATCCCATGAACGGGCTCACACTCAATCTCGGCAATGGTCAAGCGACTGGCGGGCTCGCGCAATGGGCTCCCGCGGCTGGCTCGGATGGGCATTTCGTCGTCTTCGACGTTGCCGGGGCCAGAAAACAAGCCGACCGGTTCATCGATACCCTCGGCCACGGACCTTCGGCCACTCTAGTCAAGTCGCAATGAAAAACGCACGTTCACGTATACAGGCCGTGGTTGCATCGCCCTTGGTGATTGCCAAACGATCCCCGAGCGATGCACCATGGCCATTTCTGCATGCTCCCTCCGAAGACATTGCTGCGTTTCACGCCGCGTGTGATGGCCTGGAACTCGCTGACGGTACGCGTATCCTAGGCCGCGAACAATGCGCCGTTTCCTCGAAATGGTTACGCGACGAAAAGGCACTCGTGTGGGACGACGACCTTTTTATCATTGGTGAACGTGACGATTTGGTCATCGTTCGCGATATGGATATTCAAGGGCTACGCGCGGGTGGTGGTGTTCTCGAAGCCGCCACCGACAGCCTCGAATCGCTCCAGCGAATATCTCTCGATATCGTTGGATACATCGAAATACGCATGGGGCTCGTCGACCCATATCCGGCGCCGGAACGAACTGTGCGCCTTGCTGTTTCCGAGCGAAATGCCGACGCGTTGACGCGTGTCTTGTCGGAAGCATTTTATCCTGGAAATGAAGCCGATGCAGCGCTTGCGGCACTTACGCTAGGTGAATTGCGGGCCCAAGCTCAGCAGAACGATGCCGCTTTGCTAGCGTTCGATCAATATGCCAATCTGCGCATGCGTTCCGCCCGACGCGGAGCTCAAGCGATGGAACGCGCCGCGGCGTTTCGAGCAGCAGCGCGCGTCGCCGAATCCGTTGGGGCGATGGCTGTTGCCGAGGTTTGTCGCAACCGAGCCACAACGTAAAAGTCAACCGCGCAGACGGAACCGAATTCGTCGCGCCGCGAAAACCATTCCAATCATTGCCATCATGCCCCATCCGCGCGATTCCGACGCGTCGACACCTTTTAGGTTGCATCCGCTATAACCACTCGTCGTGCGGGGTGGATCCGCAACCGGCGTCGTACCAGGCGGATCCGAACATGCGCTATAATCGAAATGGCAATCAGCGGTGCACGCCAGCGTTCCTTCACCCGCGCCAAGGAACAAGCAATTCGTTTCCGCCAACAATTCGCCGTCGCATTCCTCGTTTGCTTCGAGTTTACCGCTGCCACAAACAGGCGGAGGAGCCGATTCGTACACTCCCGGATTCGTCATGAATCCCTTCGGATTGGTTTCACCTTTGACCCAAACACACTCGGGATCCCCCAACTCGTGTCCGTTTGTCCAGCCATCACGGTCCGAATCGAGGGGACATAATGGTGCCCATTCCACATGCTGCGTCGAAATGGTTCCGACGGGAATCAAATAATTCCGAGCGTCCGAACCAAAATCAGTATTGGAAGTCGCCTTCATGTCCCCGTGACAATTCAAACAGCTGAACTTGCTGCCATTGGGGATATCATCGACACGGAACGGTCGCGCTTCGGACGTGGCGCCTATCGTCATGAACACAAGCGATGTGATGAAGAACAAAGGTTTCGTGAGTGCCATCGGAGTATCCTAGAAATTTCGGTGCCTTGTCGCAAGGCCTGCGCGTCATTCGAACTCGGCAGGTTCGTTCGAATCGCCGACACCCAACATTCCCAGTATCTGCTGAACTTCGAGTTGTGCTTCGAGTTCCGGGTTCGTCGTGAGAAACCCTTCGAGTTGCTTTTTGGCTGTCTTGCGATTGCCTCGCGCCGCATTGGCGAGCGCCGCTGCATACAGCGCGTCCCCGTCTTTTGGAAATTGCCGCAACGCCTCGTTGGCTTGCGACAACGCGCCGTTGACGTCTCCAAGTTTCCGCAACACGTGCGAAAGCGACACGCGCGCACCTAGATATCCCGGACGTAGGCGTAACGTTGCGCGGTACGCATCTCGCGACGCTTCAAATTGACCGGTTTCGAAAAGTGCTCCGCCGAGAAAGTTGTACGCATAAACATTTCGTGGATTGCGCTTGATCACTTCACGCAACGCGACGAGCGCTTCGACAAACCGCGCTTCGTTCATGAGTTCAGTGGCTTCTTCCACTGCCTCCCAGTTCGACGTATCTTCCGCGTCGCGGATCTCCGTTCCCATCTGCGCAGCATACTCCGCGTTTGCTTCGTTGGCCGCACATCTTGCAAAAGTTCTTTCAAACGGACGCGATTCGTGGTTCATCCGGGCTGTGCGCAGGTTGTCAGGCACTCGTTGGGCACTCGACCTCTGGTCCGCGTTCGTCGTCGTCGCGGTCGGTCTCGCCTTCTGGATCCCCGCGTTCGCGCGCACAGTCGGACATTTTCCTGTCCCTCTCGACGACGTTTATATTCACTTCGCATTCGCTCGCTCCGCCGCCCTCGGTCATCCGTTCGAGTGGTCTATCGGCAACGGATATTCATCCGGTGGCACGAGTCTCACCTATCCGCTCGTACTTGCTCCCGGTTGGCTCTTGGGGTTTCGTGAAGACAAACTCGCTTGGTTTGCCGCCATCATCACCTGCATGAGTTTATGGGACCTGTGTCGTTCTGTCCGTTCACTCGTTCCCTCTTCATTCAAAGTCGTACCGTGGCTCGTTCCGCTTTTTATGCTCTCGGTGCCGCTGGCGGATTGGAGTTTTTATTCGGGCATGGAAACCGCCCTTTTCGCGGCAATCCTTGGTCGGTTTGTCATGGCGGTACAGCGCGCGACCAACATCGAAAGTTCGTTGCGATCCTCGGCGCAATTCGCCGCGGGTCTTTGGGGCGCGTTACTCGTCGCCACACGTCCCGAAGCTGCCGCCATCGTCTTGCCGATGGGCATAACCATCGTTTATGGCGCACGTTCGCTCGGCACACTTGGATCGCTTATCCGATCCATTGGCCCAATGAGCGTGTTTCTTATTGCTCAAGCAGGCGCCAACTTCCACTTTACATCTGAAATTGGGCAAGCGGGCGCCGTTCGTAAATTGGTTGGGACAAACCCTTACATCACACCTGCGGAATCGGCCATCGAAGTTCTCAAGAATCTCATCGTTTTGCGCACGCAAGCTTTTGACGTGGCGCTCGGTGGTTCGCCCTGGTCGCTCGTGGTCGTTTTTCTCGTCGTCATTTCAATGGTCTCTCGTCGCTCGCGCCTTGTAGCGTTGCCCCTCACGCTGGGTGCAGTCGGGATGGTTTTGCTCGTTTCGCTCAATACGACGGCTCGATATCAGAATTTGCGTTATGCCGTCCCCTCGATTCTCGCGCTGCTCGTGGCCGCAATGCTGGGACTCGGTGCTGTTGCGGAAAAACGTCGCCTTGGCCGCGTTACGGCCGTGTTATGCGGCATCATCGTCATTGTCGCGCCGTCTCGCTATTTTGTACGACAAATTGATTATTTCGCGCGCGCATCGGCCAATATCGAAGGACAACAAGCCACTGTCGGGCGTCGTCTCGCTCAGCAAATGCCCGCGCCGCGCCGAGTTTTCGTGGGTGATGCTGGGGCGATTCCCTATTTATCAGGCTTGCCCGGAATCGACGGATTGGGCCTCGGTGGGTATCACGATCTTCCTTTCGCCCGCGCTTCGGTGCATGGAACTCCAGCGGTCATTGAATTGATCGAACGTTTGCCAGATGTCGACCGGCCGGATGTGTTGGCTATTTATTCGTCGTGGTGGCCGGAGCTCGCTGCTTCGTTTGGAAAAGAATCGTTTTCGGTACACATCGAAGACAACGTGATTTGTGCCGCCACGGATAAAGTCGTTTATGCCGCGGATTGGTCGACCCTTGGAAAATCTGACGAAGCCCGTCCCGGCGCCATTGACGACATCGATGTCGGGGACCTCGTGAGTGAACGCGCGCATCGATATACGTTTCCCAGCCCGCGCGGGGGTTGGGTCATTGGCGCTGCGTTCAACGATGCCGCGGGGCGTAAACGTTACGATGCTGGACGAATCATTCCGGAAGGACGAACGGAATCGTTTCGGCTGGTTTCATCCATATCACCTGGCCCGGCAAACCTCGTTTTACGTACCGATGCGGATGCCCCGACCACGCTACGTATAGAAATCTCGCGTGCAGGGCAAATCGTTTTTCGTGAAGAACGTACCATAACGGCACGGAATGCCGAATCATGGATGGAACCGAGGTTCGAGTTGCCGGATGTGGCTGGGGGGGACGACGTGTTAATCACCGCGGTAATGAATGCGTGGAGGCATCATCACGCGTGGATCGTGATGTATTGACGCGGTGACGTCATTTCGGAGGCGGCTCGATCACGGGCGCGCAGGTCGATACACCCGCACCGACGATTCGGAAACCGATATTCGTCATGTACCCATTGTCGATCGTTCCC
>JANORL010000444.1:0-1540 GCA_031415295.1 Polyangiaceae bacterium
TCGGTCTCGGCATGCCGCGCGGAAATCGATTTGGCATCAAGCGCCGATAAAAGCGCCACATCCGTCGACAGTTCGAGCGTTCCCACGGCCGACAAACCCACGGCGGCAAGAATGTCGCTTCGATTCGCGTCGGTCAGGCGCGGCCACAAGGAATTCGCCTCCAACGATGCGATGCCCTTTGCATATGCTGCATCGAGGGAAGCGTGCGCGTCCAGCACCGCCTTACGCAATGTTTCCGCCAGTGACGACCGCAAAGGCGACACCGGATCCGTTGGTTCGAGCAGCAACCGCTGCGTACGTACCGCGTCCACCTGTTTCAATACGTCCGAATTCGCATCGACGGCTTGCGCATGTTTCGCGAGTCGCTCCACGATATCCCAGATAGGCTTGCGAGTGTCGACGTCTCGTTTCGTCTTCGTCCACTCACCAATTCGTTTCTCGAAATCGGGTGCTTTGGCGTGGATGCCAGCAAGTTGGTCATTACCAACCCTTGCGCGCAGATCTTCGATATCGACGACCGACGGCGCTGCGGGAAGGGGTGAGGGCCCTCCGGTTGCACGCCCAAGCGTAGCGAGATTATCGAGAAAGACGGGAGCCTTCGCCAATTCTTCGCTCGCCTTGCAACTCACGCCTAATGCTTGGAACAGCTTTCGAATGGCTAGACGTTCGGTGACGTTAAGCGTGACCTTCTCGACGCGAAAATTCGCTTTCGATATTTTCGTTTGATCAAGTTCGCCCAGAGCAATCACGCCGCCATTCTGGCTCGTCGCGGAGATATGTTGTGATCGGTGCAAAGCAATCAGGGCCGCATCGATGGCATCCTGCGGCCATCCGTAAGGACTAGCGCCCAAGATTTTGCGAACCTCGCCGCCGGTTTTTCCTGATCCAATGGTCGACGTGACGGCTTGACAAACCGGATGCTGTTCGGTGGTTCCTGAATGACCAAGCGGTGCGAGGGGCTGATCGGCGCCTTCCTTTGCCCGCTTGATGACCGTTGCCCATGCCGCCGAATCGGCTTCCTTGAAACGCGGAAACAGCCGAACGAGCGCGGCGTTCGTCGCTTCGCGAATACGATCCTCCAGCGTTCCCTGAAGCAATTCGGATCCGCCGCCTTGAAACACCTTGGCTTTCGCCACGATCTGCTTGATGAGTTCGTCCCGCTGGCGAGCAGCCGCATCGCGACGGCTCTCCATGCTGCGTTTTGCCTCTCCACCTTCGCCCGTGGTTGGCGTTCCTTTGGCGTCGATGGTCTGCTGTGCTGAATCGGCGTCAATGATGAATTTTTTCAGCTCATTGGGGTCTTTGAGTGGAAGGAAGACGTAGACAATGGCGCTGTCGGTGCCGGTGCCGGCTTTGCGAGCCTCGTCGCGCATTTCTTCCTCGCGCGCCGACCAGCCATCACGAAGCCATACCGGAACGTTTTCCGTGTTGCCGGTTGGAGGTAGCTGTTCTCGCGACATGGCGATTTGCCGCGCTTCTTTCGCTGCCCCCTGGACGATTTTCACCGAACGGATGACTTTGTCCGCTTCGGCATAAATAA
>JANORL010000445.1:0-5659 GCA_031415295.1 Polyangiaceae bacterium
AGGTGCAGCCGCCCAACCGACGCACAACTGCGGTGCTCTGTCGGTCGCGGTTGGTCCTGACGCAACGTGTCTCCAAGGTGCACCAATCGCAGCAAATACCGCGTGTACCGTAAACGCACAGGGCCCGTGAGTCCGTACACCTCGCGAGCACGCTCGACGTCTTTGGCCGACGCTTGTGGTCCAACGATCATGCGTACAGGGTCGCCGGGAAGGATGTGGATCAAGACAAACGACAGTGTGGTCACTCCAAAAACGATGACGAGCGCCCATCCGATCCGCTGAAGGGCACGCCACACGAGCTTGGTCATGGCGCACCTCGCATCGTTCCGAAGGGAAGCAACCTGGAAGCGGCCCGCAGAGATGACCTATTTTCAGCGTGAATAAGCGTTAGTTTGTCAATCCAAACATTACGAAAACGTTGTGGAAGGATCGGGTGTGGTTTGTAGTCGCGAACGTAGGGCTGCCAGATTTCGAACAGCCGCGGCGCATGCGTGGGAGCCCAGGGAGCTTCGTCGCGAATGATTTCCTCGGCACGTTGAAACAACCGCGCACGTTTGTCTGGGTGCATCTCGCGCGATGCGTCATCGAGTAAGTGATCGAGTTCGTCGTTCTTGAAGAAGGCGTAGTTTTGCGAATGTTCGTCATCGATCGAACGTGACGACAAGTTTGGCTCGAAGAAGTTGGACGCATCGGGAAAGTCGGCCTTCCAGCCGGCCCAACCCATGGCGACGGTTCGTCGCTTGGAGATTCTTGCCAAATACGTCGCGTAACTCGACAGATCGAGACGCACACGAATGCCGATCCTTGCCAGCTGTTCGACCCAGATTTCTGCCGCTTGTTGTTCGAACGAATCGCCCGTCGTGACGTAGTCGATGACGTGCGGATAACCGCCGCGACCTGTCGTCGGATCGAAAGGAAATCCAGCCAAGCGCATCTGTTCGAGCGCAGCGTCGAGGTTGTGTTCGCGCATGCGTGTCGCGGACGACGATGCTCCAGCGATCGCGCGGGGAACGACGCGATCGACGGCTTGTACGTCGCTACGCACGACTTCGAGTACGGATGGATCAACGGCGAGCGCTACGGCGCGACGCACGGCTCGAACATCGAAGGGTGCGACCTCGGTGTTCATAAAGATGGCATTCGTGACGAGCTGTGATGACAAGGAGGAATGAGGGGTCCATGCAGGCGCCGAGCGGTAGAGCCCTGCGTCTTGGTTTCCAAGGCCGCGCACATAGTCGAGAACGCCGCGTTCGAACTTGTAGCGTTGAGCTGTCGCGCGTTCGTTGGTGAGCCACTCGATTGCGTCGAGGTATGGGCGACCTGGCAGAAAGTAGCCGTCGTGTCGTTCGAGGCGAATGACGCCATCGGCTTCCCATGACGCGAGGCGAAAGGGTCCAGCACCGCAGGGATGAGGAGGGCGCGTTGCATCGACGACAGTGCCGGACGAAGGACAAACCGGAGCTGCAAAGTCGAGCGTGAGCAGCGAGAGAAACGTCGCGTCGGGTCGTTCGAGGAGGATGTCGAGCGAGAGTTCTCCCGTGACGTGAAGGCCTTCGATGTGTGTTGATCGTTCTTCGCGGAAGTCGGTGACGCCACGGATTGCGGTGTAACGACTTGCACCGGGACTTGGTGTTCGTGGGTGGAGAGTGCGTTCGAGCGATCGTTTTACGTCGGCGGCGCGAAGCTTGGATCCATCGTGGAAAACCACGTTTGGACGCAGTACGAACGAGTAGGTGAGGCCATCGGATGACGCGTGAAACGATTGTGCCAATTCGCCAACGATGTGCCCGGCATCGTCCCAGGTCACGAGTTTGGCGAAGAGCAAGTCACCAAGGATTGTGGCGGCTTCGTCGTAGGCCAGCGCGGGATCGAGCGTGCGTATGTTGACGATGCTGGCGACGTGAAGCGTTCCTCCACGAACCGGAATGTTCGAGTCCGAGGCGGTTCCGATGGGTGGCGCGACGTGTGGAACAGGTAGCCCGAGCAGCACGAGGAGGACCGCAGCAACGACGAGTAAATCGGCTGGAAAACGCGCACCTGGACGTTGTGTATGACGAGAGCCGTCTTCGAACGCGTCGCGCAAGGCGTCACCCAAACGTGCGAAGCCGAGCACCGTGAGCAAGATGGCAATGCTTGGAGCAGCAACGAGTCCGGGGCGCGTTGCGAAAAACGGTTCGGCTTCGTGCAGCATACGTCCCCACGACGCATCGGGCGGTGGAACGCCAAGCGACAAGTAGCCAAGGACCGCTTCTGCCAGAACCATCTGACCAACACTCGTCGTGGCCATGACGATGACGACAGTCGCCACGTTGGGAAGCACATGACGCAAGACGATCCATGACGCGTTGCCGCCCATCGCTCGCGCGGCGACGACGAAATCGAGGGAGCAGATCTGCATCGTTTTCGATCGAACGACGCGGGCCATGCCGGCCCATCCTGACAAACCCAATACGCAAAGAACGGTAAACGACGTGGCGTGTCCGAGCGCTGCACCTATCGCCGTGACGACGAGAAGAAACGGCAGTGCGAGCAAGACATCGACGACGCGGTTCAGCGAAACGTCGACGACGCGTGCGTGGTTCGACGCTGCATATCCAGCAGTTACACCAACAATTGTCCCGATAAACGTCGAGATACACGTCGCCAACGTAGCGATGCCGATCGAAGTACGCGCTCCGTAGGCGAGGCGTGCGAAGACATCACGATGCAGGGCATCGACGCCCAACCAATGTTTGCTCGAGGGTCCTGGAGGTGCGCCGTTGGCTTCACGGAGCAGCGAAAAGTCGTTCACATTCGGTGCGTGACGAGCGACGAGAGGACCGACGAATGCGAAGAGGAGGAGCGTAAGAACGAGGAAAAAGCCAACCCTTGCCGCACGACTTCGAAATGCAGTCCGCGCGGCTCGCTGCAACATCAACGTTTGCCCTCCAAGAATTGTTTGATCACTTGGATGAACTCACGCGGGCGCTCTTCGTGCGGCACGTGCGCGGCATCCATGATTTCGAGCTTCGCATTAGGCATGGCGCGAACGAGACGTTGTGCGTTCACGACGGGAAAAATGCGGTCGTCGCAGCCCCAGGTGACGAGCGTGGGCGTCGTGATGCGCGTCAAGCGTGCGACGATGGGACGCGTGTCGAGCACTGCTCGTAACACCGCGTATGCGCTTTCGCGTGCGGATGGACCGTTGAAGAAATCGTAGTGTTGATCGATGCGCTCGTAGGGAATTTCCGCACCTGGACGAAAGAACTCGTCACGAAAGTACGCTCTGAATCCACGACGCCCGTAGAGCTGCTTGAAGATGACGCCGCCGAAAACAGGCACGAGTGGCAGTCGCGCGCGAAAGCTGATGGGGAAGGGGTAAACGAGCGCATCTTCCAAAACGAGACGCGTGACGAGTTCGGGATGTTCTGCCGCGAGCGTGAGGGCGATGGCTCCACCCATGCCGTGTCCGAGCACGTGAGCGCGTCCAACGCCAAACGCCGCGATGAGATCCGCCATCGATTCTGCAAATGTTTCGATTCCGTACGAATAACGCGCCGGGCTAGGTTTTTCGCTCTCTCCAAAGCCAGGAAGGTCCGGCGCGATGACTCGAAAGTGCTGCGCGAGTGTTTCGATGATGTCTTCAAACGATCGGTGACTCGTGTGAAACGTGTGCACGAGAAGCAGCGCTGGGCCGGCTCCTGCTTCGAGTACGCGCATGCGTACGCCTCGAGCGTTCACGTCCCGAAACATCGGCTCTACGCTGCGGTCGAGATTTTTGGCGACCATGCAGCGCGTAGCCTACCAGTCGGCGAGGGCGAAGCTGGTGATTGCTCTGGATCTTCCGTGCACGAAGAGGCTGCGGATCCAGATCTTCGTGGAGGAGTCAAGAAAAAAGCGGATCTGATCGGACAGGATATGTCCGATCAGATGATCAGAAACCGATCAATTTCTGCATTTCCTGCATGTTCGGCGATAATTCCGATCGGATAGTTTGACTGTATTCTACTCAGTGGAATACATTCGCTATCACTGATTGGGAGCACTGATTCGTGACTGAGGGAATGTTGCAGAGAATATCGGACGAGGCGCTCGAGACGCTTGAGCGTCAGCACGAGCAGGGCATCACGTCGGCCGAGATTCTCGACATTTTTGCGGCGCACGAAATCAAGTTTAGCGAGGCGACGCTTCGCAAGTATGTGCAGCTTGGGCTACTTCCGCGCAGTGTTCGCGTAGGTCGCAAGGGCAAGCATCAGGGTTCCCAGGGTCTTTATCCCGCTTCCGTGGTGCGCCAGATTCAGCGCATCAAGGAAATGATGGCGCAGGATTACACGATCGAGGAAATCCAGCGGGAGTTTCTGTTTGTCCGAGGCGAGATCGAAGAACTCGAACGCACGATGTCAAAGGTGTTCGACGCACTGCGTGAGGCCGCCAAGGAACGACGTAGCGACACGGCTGATCGCGCGATTCAGAGCGAACTTTTTACGGCGGAGAGGCTCGCCAAAGATCTCGTTTTGAAGCTCAGCGCGATTGAAGACCGTCTCATGGCCGCGGCTCGCCTTTCGAGGGCGAGAGCGACGGGGACGTAGCCGAGAGTTTTTCGCCGCGCTCGGGATGGCGCTGCGCTTGAAGTTTCGTTGCCGATGAAAGACGGCTGGACCGTCTCGAATCGGGTTGAGTTGGACAAACCAGTTGGACAGGGAGCAGCACCCCTGCATTCGTTCGAGCCGGTCTTGGAACGAGCAGGGCACCGTGCGCGCGCATTACAGAAGGTTTACGCGGGAGGCAGCGCATGATTGACAACGATGACTCGGACCTCGATGGGCCGGACATGGACTTGGATAACGATTCGGGCGACGAGACCGGCGACGATGGACTCATGGTCGATGGCGCTTTGGCGCTGAAACCTCGCCCGGTGACGTCGGCAACGGCAACGACGCGTGAACAACGTCGATCGCGTCGGAAGCGTGAAGTTCGTGCACGAACGATCAGCGTAAAGCGCATGACCAAGCGCGAGCTCGAAGTGGGTCGTCTCCTTTATCCCGAGACTGACTACTACAAGCCGAAGACGCGTTCGCAGTGCATTGACGGTCCGCGTCCTTGTCCGTACGTGTCGTGCTCGCACCACCTGTTTCTCGATATTTCGTCGAAAACAGGCGCGATCAAGATGAATTTCCCGGATCTCGATCTGTGGGAAATGGGTGAAAGTTGCGCGCTCGATGTGGCCGATCGCGGCGGCACGACGCTTGAAGACGTTGGCGCGATCATGAACTTGACGCGTGAACGGATTCGTCAGGTCGAAGTGCGTGCACTGGCAAAGCTCGAAGCGGTGGACGACATGAATTCCCTTCGCGACTACGTGGAAGAAGGGCCCGTCGGCAAGCGGCGACTGCCGGTGATCAACGCCGCGCAACTCGATGACGAAGAAGAGGAAGACGACGTCGTGGCGGTTGAAGCTGACGATTCGGAAGAAGACGACGTCGTGGTTTGAGAGCGGGCCCGGGGTTTGTGCCGGGCGCAAACTGGAACCACGCCCGGTGATTTCTACGCTCGCTTCGCGCGTGTGGGACACGCGCTGCGGACCCCCCATACCCCCCGAGAGAGACAAACCGGAACCACGCCCGGTGATTTCCACGCTCGCTTCGCGCGTGTGGGACACGCGCTGCGCGAGACCGGTCAC
>JANORL010000446.1:0-20993 GCA_031415295.1 Polyangiaceae bacterium
CGAAGCGAGCCCGACGAATGCACTGACTAGGGCCGTTCGAGCGTAAGCGAGAACGTGCCCGGCTTTCATAGCAGGGGGAGTCAGAAAAACCCGAGGCAAGTTTCCCCTCTAGGGCTTTGGGCGCGGTCTTTTCGCTAAGACAAACCCCACCAGCAATAGCCCGACGATGCCGGCACATCCCAACGCATCCCAAGGGCGTTCTGCCGCCAAAAACACTGTTTGCACAAGCAAACTGGGCTGCGGTTGGGCCACGAGTCCCTCGAGATTCGATTGGGCGACGATCCCAGTGCATTCATCGTGATCGCGAGGTTCATCGCAGATCGTCGAACAGAGAACGACCTCGTGGTTCGCCCCTTCGAAGCCGAGCACATGTTTGCCCGAAAGCTTCACGAATGAACCTTCTCGTTGGGCTCGACCGAATAGTTTCTGCTCAAAACGTTCGTCTTGAAAAAGGATGGCCCCCGCATCCCACCGTTCGAGGGTGAATCGTTCGGTCATGGCGCGATGAGCAACGCCATTGGCGATGCCCAAGACGACTTCTTCCATGCGCGGAGCCCACCTGTCGGATGGTGCTTCCACGCAGGCAATGAGAACGTTTGACCCCGTATCGTCCAGGAAACCTCGACGCATCGCAATGCGGGCTCCTGGCAGCCCGGAAACATCGAAACGCGGAAGTTTTTCGGTCGGCGCTTCGACGGCGGACGCGGGTACGACAAACCGTAGTGTGGCGCCACCGGTGAACACCACTTGGTGCGTGTGGGTCGCGAGCGTAGGCATGTACGAAGGCGTTTGGCTTTGGCGGGTGAGAGGGTGTTTATGAGTGGTCGAAGTCGTTTTCGCGCCTCACCCCTGGCCGCCTCTCCACCGGGTAAAACGCGGCGGAGAGGGGAAAATGAAGCGCGTTCATCGAGGAAAACTGCCCTCTGTGCGACGCGAAGCGTCGTTAAGGGGCGCCGGGGGTGCGGCGCGAATCGCGGGCAAATCTTGATGAACACCCTCTGGTGTCTTCGGTTCGTCGAACGAATGCAGGATTGCGTCGATTTCTTCGCGAATGTCGAGCAGTGCCGCACGCATCTTGCGAGCTTCCTCGACGCTTGGATCGTCGCTTCCCGGAGGCTCGATGCCGCCTTCGCGCAGCTTCCGTCGCGCGCCCGCGATCGTGAATTTGTGCGCGTACAAAAGGTCTTTCACCTTCAGAAGCGTCTCGACGTCGCGTCGTGAATAGACGCGTTGTCCCTTGGCGGATTTTTGCGGACGGATGGAGCGAAATTCGCTCTCCCAATAACGCAAGACATGCGTTTCGACGCCGACGAGTCCGGCCACTTCACCGATGCGATAGTAGAGCTTTGCAGGAAGCTCTCTGCGCCCGGACAAGTCTCGTCACTCCTGAGCTGAGGCGCTGCCACTGCTACCAGGGCGCGTGTTGAGTGACTGTTTCAGGATCTGACTTGGCTTGAACGTCAATACGCGACGGGCATCGATCACGATGGGATCACCCGTTTGCGGATTACGCCCTTGTCGTTTGCGTTTGTCTCGAAGTACGAAGTTTCCGAAGCCAGAGATCTTGATCTTTTCGCCTCGGCCGAGCGTTTCTTTCATGGTCTCGAAGATGAGATCGACGAGGTCCGCCGATTCTTTTTTCGAGAATCCCCCGAGCCGCTCGTAGACCGTTTGTGCGATTTCGGACTTGGTCATGGGCACAGTTCCCGCAAGTTGACGCGAGAATACGGGTCCGATGCGCTGAGGTAAAGCGCAACGAACGCGGTGAATGTGCGGAGTGTGTGGAAGAGGATCGTTTGGCGGGGAAAGATTAGGCCGCGAGCTTGCCAACGGGCGCTTCGGCGGGAGCGACGGGGTCGCTGGCACGATCGCTCGAAGCGGCAAGGACAGGGCGGATGGCTTGACTACGCGACGTTTGTTCGTGAGCGACGAGCATCGAGACGTAGCCGTAACCAATCGTGAAGAGCATGGCGAATGGTGTGGCGAAGTAGTGACCGGTTTTTACAGAAGCCACGGTCGCCGCGAACGACATGAGGCAAAGCGCAGTCTCGAGGAACGGCAGGTCCGTGCGCGCGCGGTAGCGGCCCTTGTTCACACCATCTTTTGGTGTTCGAACGAATTCACCAGCCATGTGACCCAAGCCATCGAATACGGCTTTGGACAAGTGCGGAGCGAGGCCTGTACCGAGGGCGATGAGCATGGGCAAACGCGTAATCGCGGCCATCCGGCTGCGACCTTGGGCAGCTTCGGCGGTCATGTAAAACGCGGCGAGCGACCCGGTTGTCGCGACGCACAAGGGCATGTCGACGATGATCATCGTGAGCGTATCGGTCGCGGGCATCAGTAGGAGCGCCGGGAGAAGAAGCACGCTCAAGGTGACCAACAGCGGGTACGCGAAATGGGGCGTGAGGTGGAAGAAGGCTTCGATGCGTTGCGCGAGCGAGATGTCGGACGTGAGGATGGTCTTCAAGAGTTTGCGTGCGGTTTGCACGGTGCCTTTGGCCCAACGGAATTGTTGCGCGCGTAGAGCCGAAACGTTTTCGGGGAGTTCAGAGGGAGAAACCACGTCGCCGCGGTAGATGAACTTCCAGCCCTTGAGCTGCGCGCGGTAGGACAAATCGAGGTCCTCAGTGAGCGTGTCGTGTTGCCAGCCACCGGCTTCGCGAATGGCGTCCCGACGCCACATGCCACCAGTGCCCGAGAAGTTGAAGAGCAGGCCAGCGCCGTAACGAGCGCGGTTTTCGACGAGGTGATGGCCGTCGAGCATCAAGGCTTGAACCTTCGTGAGCACTGTCGCCTCGCGGTTCAAGTGACCCCAACGCGTCTGCACCATGCCAACTTTGGGATCCTGGAAATGTCCCACGATCTGCCGAAGGAACTGCGGCTCGGGGATGAAGTCGGCATCGAAGACCGCCACGAGTTCGCCTTTGGCGACTTCAAGACCTTCTTCGAGCGCGCCCGCCTTGTAACCAACACGGTTTGTCCGGTGCAGGTACACCGCATCGATGCCCCGTTCACGCAAGCGATCGACGTGCGCTCGCACCAGCGCCTGCGTTTCGTCGGTCGAATCGTCGAGGATCTGAAGCTCGAGCTTGTCACCCGGGTAATCCATGCGCGCCGTCGCTTCGAGCAGTCGCGCTGCAACCGTCGATTCGTTGAACAGCGGCAACTGAATGGTCACCTTGGGCAGATCTTCGTCTGCGACATGCGGCACGTCTTTGGCCTGCTCGATTTTGCGTCGATGCTTCATGCACAGAAGCACCAGATGCAACCGGTGAACGCCATAGGCACTCAGGGCGAGGAGAACAGCGAAGTACAGGACGCAGAGCAACGTGTGGAGCATCGTTTGCGCCTCCCTCGGGCGCAGGTTTCGACCGTGACGCAGAGGGAGTACCAGAGGGCGGCGACCACAGTTGTCATGGACTTGTAAAACGTTGCATCCGTTTGTCGGACGTTGTCCGGACTCGTCAACTCGTGCGCGACGAAGGGCCATGGGTCATGACAATTGCGACGACGCACGACACCAAGCGACATCAGCGCGCTGTACGCGTGTGCAGCGATGAGCAAGCCGTCGATACCTCGTAACCCTGCCGTGGGAGCCATCTCGTGAACGAACGATCCGCACCTGTCAGTCGCGCTGCACTCGATGATTTGAAGGCAAAACAAGTCGCTTTTCTTCATATGCGGCTGGTGTCTCCCGCCGCTCGCGCTGAATGGCACACGAATGTGGCCAAAATTTTCGACGAGCTGCTCGATGTACCGCTTGGTCAGTTGGTCGAGACAAACATTCTCGTGGCGGCTGTCGATGCCCTACTCGTTCGCGTGGTGCTCGACTCGACGCTTCAGCCGATGCTTCTTCAGATCGTGCAAGCGTTGCGCGCGATGCTCATCGTTGAGCAAGCGCGTATCGGAACGTTCGTTCCGCCCAACGCCCAACGAGTGTTCCGTGATTTGGCCGCACGCTCGAGTAGCCTCACCGTGCCGCTCGTACGCGAGATCTCGGAACACGAAGCCGCGCGCCTCGTGATGAGCGACGTGTTGCACGACGCGCTCGTGCAGTTCTCCGATCGAGTGAATCCTTTCGTTGCCGACTGGGGTTTGCCGTCGTTGCTGAAAAAATTCTCTCCGTTCGGTTTGGGCGGCGTGAGCAAGAGCATCGACGGGATGCGTGTGGAGTTCGAGCGTCGACTCGAGCCGGAAATTCGTAAGTTCTTGATTGGTTTTTCCAGGGAAGCGCTGCGCAAAGGTGCCGGGTCGATCACGTCCCAATCCGATACGCCTGCGTTCATCGCGTTGCGCCAGCGCATCGTGGCGTTCTTGTTCGAGCAACGTTTTGCCGACGTGTTGCTCGATGAACGCGACACCGACTCCGTTACGCGAGCAGCGGTGGATGTTTTCGTGTTTGTGTGTACCGACGACAAACTGGCTCAGCGTAGGAGACAAATGGTGAAAGAGTTTGTCGACGCGAACGCTCAAAGCAGCGTGCGTAGCGTGCTCGTCGCGTTGGGTGCCCCTGACAAACTACCGGCTGGAGTCGTCGAGCCGTTTGCCGACGCGACGTTTCCCGTGTTTGCGGCGGCTGTAGGAAGCGCAGCGGGCAAGTCGTGGCTCGATGGACTCGTGGCCGAGTTTTACGAGGGACTCGTCGCGTCGGACGATTCGTAGGTGGTGAGGTAGGAGCGAGACGTCGTGGCGATGGATGAATCGCCACGACGTTTGGGGAGAGAATCAGCGTCGGCGTCGACGCATGGCGAGAAGAGCGACGGCTCCGAGGCCCAGGCCGAAGCCGAGGGGTGAGTCGTTGCTCGAGGACGCCATTCGGCACGTGCAACTGCCGGGATCCGTCGGTGGGATCGGGGGTGGAACGACAATCGGCTCTTTGCATGTGCCAACGACGTTGGACGTCGACGAGCACTCGAGCGTGGCCGGGCAACCATTGCCACCCGTGGCGCGACAACCATCGACACACGCCTCGTTTACGCAGACGCGACCGCTCGTGGGGCTGCCACAAGCCGCGTCATCGGTGCATTCGGGCGGAGGAACAATGTCGTCATCAGCGAAGAGCGGATCGGTTTCGTCGTTGTCGACGATGCCGTTCCGGTTTGTGTCTTCGTCGCCGTCGGACTTCGACCCGTTGTCGGTATCGATATCGAGGACGCCCGTCTTGGTTTGTCCGTTGTCTGCGTCGGCAATGCATTTCATCGCCGCCGGATCGGTATCCGGATTGTTGCAGGCGCTTCCCGCTTCGGTCCCGTCGTAGAGGCCGTCGTTGTCGCTGTCGAAATCGAGGGCGTTGATGGCGCCGTCGCCGTCACTGTCGACACTGAGATCGAGTTCGTCACCATCGAGTAGACCGTCGTTGTCGGAATCGACATCGTTGGGCTCTGTGCCGAGGGTCATTTCGAGCCCGTCGCTCAAGCCGTCGCCGTCTTTGTCGACGATGTTCTTGTCGTCGCTGCCGTCGTTCGGATCGAGCTCTTTGACGTCGATCGTGCCGTTGAGGTTGGCGTCTTCGGCGCCATCCATGACGCCTCCGCGATCGGTGTCTTTGAGCAGCGTCGAGGTTTTCGTCGCGCCCGCGTCCGCGTCTTTTTTGCAGCGGTTAACGGCGGTGTTTGTCGCAGGATGTTGGCAACCTTTGCCCGCTTCGGTGCCGTCGAGCAGGGCATCACCATCGCTGTCGACATCGATGATGTTGACGAATCCATCACGATCGGTGTCGTCGCTCGGGTTGTTTTCCTCGCCGTCGAGGTGCCCATCATCGTCGCTGTCGGCGTCTTTTTCGCTCGAGCCGAGGAATGCTTCCAAGGCGTCACTCACGCCATCGCCGTCGAAGTCCTTCGTGGCCATGGCGTCGGAAGGTTCGTTCGGGTTGGCTTCGCCCATGTCGACCCTACCGTTGAGGTTAGGGTCTTCCGATCCATCACGTTTGCCGTCGCCATCGCTGTCTGGATCGGTTGGATCGGTCTTCGTTTGTCCCGCGTCGGCATCGGCACGGCAATGACCGAATTGCGCTTGTGTCGCAGGGTTGTTGCAGGTCTTGCCCATCTCGGTGCCGTCGAACAAGCCATCGTTGTCGCTGTCCGTATCGAGCACGTTGATCACGCCGTCACCGTCGGTGTCGGTGTCGTAAGCGACCTCTTCGCCGTCGAGCAGACCGTCGTCGTCGCTATCGGCATCGTTTGGGTTCGAACCAAGTTGGTTTTCGAGCCCGTCCCAAAGGCCGTCTCCATCCGCATCGCCGCAACCGTTGTCGATTACGCCGTCGCAGTCGTTGTCCTTGGCGTCGGCGCAGATCTCGAAGACGGGAGTGCCTGCTACGCCGCTGCAGGTCACGCCGCCCATGCCGTCGCATACGGCAACTCCGCTCGCGACACACTCGCCCATGCCTGAAGTACAGAGCGTTCCAAGGCCCAGGCCGTTGTCGATCACGCCGTTGCAATCGTTGTCGATGCCGTCGCACGTTTCCGCTGTCGGATTCTTCGGCACGACGTTGCACGTCGCGCTGCCCATCGCATCGCAAGCGAACGTGCCTTGCTCGGAACAACCACCCATGCCGACGGTACACACGGCACCGACGTTGTAGCCATCGTCGACCGTGCTGTTGCAATCGTTGTCGACGCCGTCGCACGTTTCCGGAACGCTTCCCGGCGCGATGTTCGGCACGCATTCGAGCACGCCCGCATTGCAGTTGTTCACACCCGGTTTGCAAATCGACACATTGGGCGTGTTGCACGCGGTTCCCGATTCGGGATTGTTGTCGTCGATGACCATGTTGCAGTCATCGTCGATGCCGTTGCAGATCTCGGGCATGGGCATCTTTGGAACCGCCGTACACTCGACAACCGCACCGTTGCACTGGAGTTTGCCCGCGGACTGACATGCCCCAACGCCTGCACTGCAGGGTTGATTAAACTGCGCACAGTCGGGAACGATTACGGTCAGCGTACAGAAGCCGCTGATGTTGAGCGTGTTCGTGTAGAGCACCGCAAGGATGCCAGTTCCGTCGTCACCGAGGCTCGGCGACCACGTGAAGTTTGTCATGAACGGACTCGGTTTTGTCGTGCCAGAAATCGGGTTCAAAAGACCGAGCGATCCGATCGACGTCAACTTGAGATTGCCACCGCCGGTGTTTGTCCCGGTGAACACTGTGTTCAGCGTTTGCCCCATGTCGACGGTGAAAGATGCGGTTCCCGTACAAGTGGGCGGCGGTGACGTGACCATCTCCACGATGAAGTCGAGTACCGACGCGCTGACGTTGCCGTTCTGCGTATTCGCCGACTCCAGCCACACTTGCATCGTGTATTTCTGGTTCGCTAACGCTCCGGCCGTGTTCCACGAGAGTGTGCAACCGGGAGGACTGGCGCTGACCGTGAGCGTCGGCATTACCCCGTTTGCCGGAATTGCCGGAGGCATCGCTGTGCCGGCACTACCCGTCTCAGTGGGTGTCGCAAAACGGCAACTGACCGGTGTCTGATCAGGATCGACCGCCGGGATTTGAATCGTTCGGATGCCACCTGTCTGCATCTGCACGATGGCCGGTACGACCGACGCGGGGTTACCCGTGTTGCCCGGGGTCATGTCGACCTTTGCTTGGACCAAAAACGTTTGGTCCGCGCCGTTGGTCAACGTCGAGATGCGACAGCAACTCGTGAACGATGCGACGTATTGCCCGGCATTGGGATACGTGTGCGTCGCGGTATAACGAAAAACCCGGTACTCCTCGCCAGCGGTATCGAAGCCGGAACCAATGAGCACCCCTTGGGCCAATCCGTTGCTCGTCCCATCGCCGAAGAGAAGCGTCGTACTGTCCGTGAACGCTGCGCGCCACGCAGTAACAACCTCGAATCGAGCGGTCAGTGGAGCCGACACAGGGTCGGGAACGGTGTATTTGATGTTGCCGTAACGAAAGTGCGTAGCCTCGGCTCGTGACGTGAAAACAAGCACGAACACGGTCGCGAGGAACGCAAGGAAGGCCTTGAACTTCGACATCGGTCCTCCAAAGGACAAAAGGCAATGAGGAGCCCTTCGAGCGACGAATCCGACAATGATCAACCGTGATTCGCCGCGCGCGCGAGTCGGACAAACCGACCCGTGCATGGATCCCGCATCGTTGCCGTTTCATGCACGCGATGCAAGTGCGCGTTACACACCAGCTCCATCGGTCAAACGGTCGCGGGGTATCGAACGGACGAACGTGGTTCAGCCACCCAGATAAGCGGCACGAACCTCTTCATTCGCAGCAAGTTCCTTCGACGTTCCACTCATCGCGATCTCACCTGTCCGCAATACGTACGCGCGTGTCGTGTACTCGAGTGCCAAGCGCGTGTTCTGTTCGACGAGCAAAATCGTCGTCCCCGCTTGAGCAATTCGCGCGATCGCCGCAAAGATGTCTTGCACGAGTCGTGGCGCGATTCCGAGAGAAGGTTCGTCGAGAAGCAACATCGCGGGACGCGCCATGAGTGCTCGACCAATGGCCAGCATTTGCTGCTCGCCACCCGACAACGTCCCGCCCTCTTGCTGCATACGCTCGCCGAGACGCGGAAACAGCTTGACCACATCTTCGACCGTTTCGGCCATGGCCGTACGATTCTTGTGGTTCCATGCGCCAATTTCGAGGTTTTCCTTGACCGTCAAGTTGGGGAAAATCGCGCGACCTTCGGGCACGAGCGATATGCCGCGACCAACCAGGTCCTCCGCAGGTACGCCTCCGATGTCCTTGCCGTCGTAGCTGACGGAGCCTTTGGAGATCGGCAACAAGCGCACGATCGTTTTGAGCGTCGTCGTTTTTCCCGCCCCGTTGGCACCAATCATCGCCACGACTTCGCCCCGACGAACCTCGAGACTGATGCCTTTTAGTGCCTTGATGCCGCCATACGAAACCGCCAGATCCTTCACGACGAGAAGCGGTTCGCCCCTCGGTGTCTTCGGTAGTGCTCGCGTCGGATGCGCAGTTTTCAAGACGCATCCTTCTTGGGAGCTTGGCTGCTCTTCGCTTCGTCATCGACGACTTCGCCCAAATACGCCGCGAGCACTTTCTTGTTTTTCCGGACTTCATCCGGCGTGCCGTGCGCGATCGTTTCGCCATGATCGAGCACGTGAATTTCTTCGCACACGCCCATCACCACCTGCATGTTGTGCTCGACCAAAATCACCGTCAGATCGAACTCGTCTCGCAACCACCGAATCTGCTTCTTCAGTCCTTCGGCCTCGCCGTAATTCATGCCCGCAGCAGGTTCGTCGAGGAGCAGGATTTTCGGTTCGAGCATCATTGCGCGAGCAATTTCGAGACGTCGCTGATTGCCATACGACAATGAAGTAGATGTTTCGTCCACCAACTTATCGAGCTCGAAGATCGCCAAAAGTTCGATGGCGCGACGGCTCATTTCTTCTTCATCACGGTAAAACGCTGCCGAACGAACGAGCGCCGAAAAAAGCCCGGCCTTGCGTCGGTTCTCGCAAGCGACGAGCACATTTTCGAGCACGGTGAGTTGTCCGAACAAACGAATGTTCTGGAACGTCCGCGCTACGCCTCGTCGCGCAATCTGCGCCGGATTGAGCAGTGACAGCTCTTCGCCGCGAAAACGTATCGACCCCGTATTCGGCTTGTACACGCCCGTAACGAGGTTAAAAACCGTGGTTTTTCCGGCCCCGTTTGGACCAATGAGCCCAAAGATCGAACGCTCCGGAACCGAAAACGCCACCCCTCCGACGGCCCGCAGACCACCGAATGTTTTCGTTACGCCCTGAAGTTCGAGCGCCTTCACTTCGCCGACTCTCCCTCTGCCGACTTCGGTGCAGGCGGCGTGATCGAAGGACGGGCTGCGGGTTTGCGCCGCACGAGCTCGCGTTCTCCAAAAAGCCCTTCTGGGCGCAGGATCATGAGTCCGATGAGCACTGCCGCATAAATCACCATGCGTAATGCGTTGAGGTCGAGCGAAGGGTAGGTGGCACGAAGCGCTTGGACTGAATCGAGACCTTGCAGTTGCTCGATCATCTTCACGGTGAACGTGACGAACATGCCGCCAAAGATCGCTCCGGAAACGCTTCCTGAACCACCGAGAATCACCATCGTGATCGCGTCGAACGAATACGCGAACGTGAACTGGTCCGGCTGCACCGTGGGGTTGCCATCACGCATCGAGGCGAGAAGTCCGCCGGCAATTCCTGCTCCCGTCGCGGCAATGACAAACGAGGTGACCTTGTAACGCGTGGGATCGACACCCACGCTGGCCGTTGCAATTTCGTCTTCTCGCAATGCGCGAAGTGCACGACCCCAACCAGAAAACTTCAAACGCCACGAGATGATCACGCACATGGCGACGGCGCCGAAGATCCAAAACGGGCCGGCATATTGCGGAATCCCGTTCTTGTCCGGTCCCGCGTAGCCGTTTTGTCCACCCAAGTACGCAAGAAACCGCGCCACCGGTCCATTGACGGTGCCTCCGGTTTGCGCCGTGGCGATGACGAGACGAAAGATTTCGGCAAACCCGAGCGTCACGATCGCCAAGTAGTCGCCCTTCAATCGCAAGCTGGGCAGTCCCACGACAAACCCAAAAAGCGCTGCGGTACAACCCGCTGCAAGAAGCGCCAAAGGCATCACGATGAACGAGTTCGAGAACAAGACGTCGGTTGCACCAAGTGCCTTGTGGACGTGCCCGGCGACGATCGCCGCCGTGTAGGCTCCGATTCCGACAAACCCCGCGTGCCCGATCGAGAACTGCCCGGCCATGCCGTTGATGACGTTGAGTGACAACGCAACGATGACGTTGACCATCGCGAAAAGCGCTAATTGCCGCCAGGCAGCATCAGAAATGAGCCACTCGAACCCATACTCGAGGCCAACGACGGCACCAATGATCACCAATGGAACGAGAATCCGACGCATTGGATTTGAAGGGACAACTCGGTTTGTCCGAGCGGAGTCCTCGTTCTTCGCGGGGGGCATGGGCGGTGGGAAAGCTCTCTTGTCCTGTCTTCACGGTCAAGCGTGAGCTACTTGATCACACGCAGATAGGGTGGAAGTTCGCGCTTGGGCTTGCGTCCAGCGGGGGATCCCGAAGGTCGGCGGGCCGGTTCGGGGGGCGGCGGAGCATCATCGTCGTCCGATGAGCGAGCTGCATTGCCATCGGACGAACGTGCGGCATTACCATCGGAGACACGCGCCGCGTTCCCGTCGGAAGGACGCGCATCGCTCAATTGGGACACTCGGCTTTCTTTTGCAGGAAGATTCGTTTGTTCGGAAATCGGCGGCGCTTCTTCCTTCTCCTCGACACGCGACTCGCGGTCGCGCGGAGCTGAACCCACCGCGGACAACTTCGGCCGTGGTCGTTTGTTCGGCGCCTTCGGAGCTTCTTTCTCCTTGGGCTGTTGTGGATTCTGCATCTGGGCCACGACTTCCGGAGGAATGTCGTTCGGCCACATCATCCCGCGTCCATCTTCACCGACGAGTGCGTAGATCGCGCTCCACGGCATGCGACACCAAAACGGAGCTCGGTCGAAAGACAACGTGCACGTGACGCCTTCGTCGTCGACTTTCAAGTCCGTGATCGGGACGAACATGTTGAGCCCGATCTGCAAAACGAGCTGTGGTTTGTCGCGGAACCGCTGCGGAATCAGTACGCCAGGCCGTCGAGGATCGAGGTGCACGAACATGCTGGGCCCCTCCAGCAACGCGAGTGCGACCTCTTTTTTCGGCGGTAGCTTGTGGTGACCGTCGGACATCTTGCTTCTCCGATAACCCGCAAACGTGGGGCGGGCCAAGCACGGAATGAACCAAATGCTGCCGCCCTAGATTGGTCGGTCGGTGACTGCTCACCCGAACCGTAATACTTCGTTATAGAGCGTATCGTAAGCAGCGACCATCTTGGCAAGGTCGTAACGCGCGACGATGTCCGCACGACCTCGCGCACCCATCGCTCGACGGTCCGTGTGTATGGCGACCCTTTCCAGCGCCTCGGCAAAAACACGAGGCTGTCCAGCAGGCACCAGGACCCCGCTTTCCCCATCCACCACGATCTCTGCGTTTCCACCCACGTGTGTCGCCACGATGGGCAACGCAGCGGCCGCGGCTTCGAGCAACGTCAAACTCGTACCTTCCGTGCGTGACGACAACGCGAACACATCGAACGAAGGCAAAAACGAAGCAACGTCGTTCGTGAATCCGACAAACTTTACGGCCTCGCGAATGCCAAGACTGTCGGCCAATTCTTCGAGCTCCGCACGCAACGCGCCATCGCCCACGAGCGTCAAGCAAACATGTGGCAGTCGCTTGCGAAGGATCGACACCGCATGCAGGAGCGTCGCGTGGTCCTTCTCGATGGACAGTCGCGCCACGCAACCGATGTGAAACGTATCGTCCGCGATACCCAACCTATGACGCGTTAACGTACCGTCGCCTGGACAAACCTTCGTCGTGTCGACGCCGTTGCGAATCGTGACCAGTCGATGCGGTTCGATCCGCTCCACTTCGAGGGCGACTTTGCGCGCATCGTCGCTCACCGCCACGACGCGATCGGAAAATGCAGCAGCCACTCGATTCACCATCACTCGACGTCCGTCGTCTGGATGATTGCGACCGTGTTTGGTGTGCACGACGGCGGGGCGAAGCACACCGCGATGACGCACGATCGATGCGGCGAAAGATCCGTACACGTGCGGACTTGGGTTGTGCGTATGCACGAGAGCAATTCGTTTCTGTTCAAACAAATTCGCCACTTCGGATAGGACATGCACATCGAGTCCTCGTTTGCGTGGAAAAACATGCAGCGGAACGCCGAGACGTTCGAGTTCTGGCGCGAGGTCTCCGGGTTCTTCGAGCGCCACCACAATCGGTTCGAAACGCGTGCGATCCGTGTGTTCGATGAGCTGCAAGACAACACGCTCGAGTCCTCCTGGTCGCAGCGACAACACGACATGTGCGACGTATTTTTTCGTCAACGTTTGTCGCGGAAGAACCTGCGACACGACATCGGGACGCGAAGGAGTGTGCGTAACGAGTTCGATAGGGACGTCGGATTTCGTGACGCGATGTTTGCCGCTGATCGTGAGGGGAATGTCGTCGACCAATTCGACGCACAACACCGCATCGGGACCGAGCACAGAGCGGAGACGTTGGTCGATTTCCGTGGCCATCTCCGACCGAAAACCGCGCCCCCGGACAAGCCGCAACGACGTCGAACGATCGGCTCGTTGATGCACTTGAAAACGATCGACGGGGTAGTCCTTGAGCAAGTGTACGAACGCTTCACCGGCGACGATGCGTCCGTTCGTCCCGACAATCATGTCGAGCACACGACCTTCCACGGAAGCAAGTAGAGGCAACCCACGACCACACGGACAAACTCCCGCTTTGGCCGTAGCAATGTCGTCATTCCGATACCGCAGCAAAGGCATCGCGCGGTTGTGCAAGTCGCTGAGGAGTACTTCGCCAGCGACGCCCATGGGAGCTGGGCGGCCGCTTCGATACAGTTCGACGAACACGTTCTCCACGTTTAGATGCAGCCCGGAATGTCGCTGGCATTCGGAACCGATCAACATGAGTTCTCGGCATCCGTACCGATCAAAGACGGGAGCGCCGAAGCCTTTCTCGATGACTTCGCGTTGATGTGCGAAGAGTCGTTCGGCCGTCGCGATGATGCCGCGCGGCGAGGGCATGACGATGTGTTCGTCGATGGCCGCACGTGCGAGTAGGTACAGCGGTGTCGTGTACCCGACGATCACGTGTGGCGTGTACGCGCTGATGTCGCGGAACGTTTCCGCGAGTTTGTCTTGGCGCAGGTGGAAACTCGAAACGAACTTGTGCCGCCAAAGCCATTGTTCGAGGGTTCGTTTCCAAGCGTGAAGGCCGGGGCGTTCAGCGGGAGAGCGACCCCACACGTGGACTTCTCGATGACCGATTTCCGCGCCTGCCCAACGATTGGCACGGATGGCGGCAGCCACACGGCGTTCGTAGGTTGCGTGATCGTACTGAAACGTCATGGAGGCTCCGGTAGAACCGCCGGTTGCGCTGCGGTAGAGACGTCCATGGAAGTTCTCCGCGACAAACTCGTGCGGGTGTTTTCGTACGTCGTCTTTCGTCACGATGGGGAATGCTGCGAGATCCTCGGGCGCTTTGATTTGGCTCACGCGCACGCCGAATTCGGCGAATCGTTTTCGGTAAAAAGGAACGTGAAGCTCGGCATGACGAAGGGCGTCGAGTAGTCGAAGAAATGACAATTCGGCGAGAGCTTCGGGCGTGTGCCATTGCGACTGTTCGAGTTCCCCAAGGGATTGCAATGTTTGGCGTCGATGCAGGCCCGACTCGTATGCCGGAAAGAGAACGTTGCGAAATAGATTCGAGTACATAACAGAGAGCGTTCCGCGAATGACGCGCGAGTCAAGGAGGATGTTTGAATGGTGCGTCTGGGACAAATACGCGCGTCGTGTGGGAAGTCGTTTGTCGCGGGCGAAAACGTGTTTGTCGTTGACGAAAAACGTTTGGTGTGGGCGTTTCCCGTTACCGACACCGTGAACCTTTGCCCGTGCAGCTCGACGTGTTGCACACATCTCAAATAGCCCGTTACCGGAGTCTTAACGGCTTGCCCGCACGTCGCGTGACTCTGCCTTCAAGGCGTAGGCGCAGATCCTGACGTTGTGGGCGTCGTTTCGTTCGCGCTCGTTGCCTTCGTTGCACTCATTGTTGTCTGCCCGCTGGATATCGGACCAAATACTGCAAAAAGAACGCCGCTCAAAATGAGCGCTGCCCCAACGCATTCTTGGGGTTTTGGTATTTCATGCAAAAATATCGCCGCGACCAGAAGACC
This sequence comes from Polyangiaceae bacterium, assembly GCA_031415295.1. Classification (GTDB taxonomy): domain Bacteria; phylum Myxococcota_A; class Polyangia; order Polyangiales; family Polyangiaceae; genus Polyangium. Next base: position 14,805 of record JANORL010000446.1, read on the forward strand.
ACCCAACGTTTCACCAGGTGAAACCAAAGAGACGATGGCCGGGGGAAGCGTACGCGCGGCTGCTTGCACGGAGGTATGCCCGATGAGCGTCGGAATCAACGCAATGCCGGCTATAGCCAAAAACGAGTGCTGAGGCAATTCCAGCACATTCGTGAATGCCCCCGTGTAAGGCAATACGAGCAGAATGACCAGGGCCGCAACGGCGTAAATCATCGAGGCTGCATGTTGCGGCGGTAATGCATTACGAAGGGCGCGCGCCGCCGCCAAGTAAAACCCAAACAAAGCCACCGAGCCGAGTACGAGCAAATCACCAACGAGCTTGTGTTCGCCTGTGCCCGCCGCGAATGCAATCACGGCCGCGCCTATGGTTGCGAGCAACACGCCAATTTTTTCACGCCGCGACGGCATTTCGCCGAAAAAAATGAACGCTGCAAACACGACACCCACCGGTTCGAGCGAGACCAGAGATACCGCTGCGGGAATGGACGTGGCATCGAGGCCTGCTTGAAACAAGGCGAAATGCGTACCGAGTAATGCCCCGCAAATAAAAATGCGCCAGCGTGTCGCCGCATTCAAGCTGCGCAAATGCCGCAGGACACCGCCCATATCGAGCGCAAACAAAACAATGGAAGCCAATGCAACTCGACCAAATGCCACGAACAACGGATGCGCCGGTCGGGCAAACCGCGCAATGGGGGAACTTACCGCAAATGCGGCACTCGCCAACGCCACGAATGTTATCGCCCGCCCACGTTCGCTGACGAAATTCATTCAAAACTCATCTCGCCAGCCCACGAGACCGCAAATGCTTTGCGCACGGCGTCCACTCGATTGCCGTTTGTCCCAGAACATCGTCCCAACGCCAGCATCAACTTCGTCACCGTCGCTTCCGAGGTCATGTCGCCGGCACCAATGGCGCCAGCGCGAGCTGCTGCGACGCCACCTTGGTAACGCGTCAGATCGACGGCTCCTCGAGGCGATTGACTCACGATCACAACCGGCACGTCCAAAACGTGAGCTTCTTCGATGACCGGCACGAGTGAATTTTCGATACGCGGAACGTTGCCCGCGCCAAACGCTTCGATGACGAGACCACGTAAACCCGTAGAAAGGGCAGCCTGCAAAAGACGTGGATCAAGGCCTGGAAATGCGCGGATGACCAGCACGTTCGTCTCGATGCGCGCATCGAGCGGCGCGGTTGGTCGCGGTATAAGCACGTGCGCACCAATGCTCGCTCCAAGCCCAAGCACGGCGAGCGGCGCACACGCAGGAGAACCAAATGCCTTCATGCCCCACGCATCGAGCTTCGTGGCTCGACATCCGCGCAAAAGCTCCGAATGAAACGCGATGCCTACTTCCGCGATGCCCATCGTCGCGAGGTGACACGCATCCACTAGGTTTGTCCGGGCATCCGTTCGTACATCCACCAGCGGCTTTTGGGCGCCGGTGAGAATCACGGGGCGATCGAGACCGGGTAGCAAAAACGCGAGCGCACTTGCCGTGTATGCCATCGTATCGGTGCCGTGCACGATGACAAACCCGTCGTAACGATCGAGCGATCCGTGGATCGTTTGCGCGAGTTCGATCCAATGATGCGGCTGAAAATCCGCGGAATCCAAGTTGTAAAGGATGCGTGTTTCGATCTCGGCGAGCTTCCGAAGGACGGGAAGTTCGGCCACGAGATCGCGCGTGTAAACGTCGGGTGCGAGCGGAGTGGGATGTCCCCCGCGCATCATGAGCGTTCCACCGGTATGAATCAGAAGCAGCCGCACGCGGCGCGAGGTTAGCAAAACGTGTGGCGTGTGGAACTCAATCGCCAGGCGTCATGATGATCGGAAAAACAACGGTCACGATTCCGCCTTCGGGCTGGGGAAATGTCATGCCTTGGAATGCGCGGACGACACAACTGATCACGCCACCGTCGGGCAAATCGGAACCACCGTTGCTCACGTTCGAGATGGCTCCGTCACGTCCGATCACGAAACGAACGCCGACGCGTCCAAGCAAGTTCGGGTTGTTACGCAGACCGTTTTCGTAACACAAGCGGAAGCGACCAAAGTTTTGCCGGACAATCCTTTGGATGACTTCCGGCGGCAAACGCCCACTGACCGACGTCGCACCCATGCGCACGAACGTGCATGAGGACGCGGAACGCTTGGCATCACGCAGTGTGGCGTAAGGGTGTCAAGGGCAGGCGGGTTGTTAGGACTTATATGCCTGCTGCTTTCTCGCGTCCTGCTGATGCCGTGGTACGGTACGACGTGGACCATCTCATTGCATCTGTAAAAATCGAGACTTTTCGGTCTCTTAGAGAACTCTCCCTTGATGGCCTCGGTCGTGTCAATCTGCTCGTCGGTGGGTCCAACTCGGGCAAGACCAGCATCCTTGAGGCGCTGGCGATCCTTGGAGCGCCACAGAATCCGTTGACGTGGCTGCAGACAGCCAACCGTCGGGAGCCATCGCCGTTCGCCGCAATGAGCAGCTCCAAGGTCGATCGTCTCAAGTACCTCTTCCCCCTGTTCGGCGAGTCCACCTTTGGCGAGATTTCGATTCGCCTATCGGGCACGTGTTCGCTGGTGGCGATGCGCGCCACCATGCGCGAAATGGTTGGAATACGGCCGTTGCGCGCGGTGCCTGAAGCAGATGACGGCGACCCAGATGAACCATCGGAGAAAACGGGAGAGGTGGAGCGAGCCGGCCTCGAGGTCAGTGTCCATATTGAGACTTCCCAACTCCCACTCTTCTCGGAGGTGGCATCCTCATTTGAGATTTGGGAGCAGGAACTAATTGCAGTCAAGGAACGAGGGGCACACCGATTCCCGGTAAGAGTCCTGACGCCATACGAACACTGGCTTAGGGCGCCTTCCGTCCAAGCTTTTTCCAAGCTTGGGCTGGAGGACCGTGGTCACGAGGTCGTGGATCTCCTTCGTGAACTCGAGCCGAACATTGTGGATGTCTCGGTGTTCGCAACACAACGTGAACCCCTCCTCTATTTGAAGGACAGGCGTTCCGGCTTCATCCCCCTGAATTCATTTGGGGACGGGATGCGGCGCGCCATCGCGATTGCGCTGTCTGTCTCCCGCGCCAAAGGTGGAGTCCTCCTCATTGATGAGATTGAAATCGGCCTGCATTATACGTTGCTCGGAAAGGTCTACGCTTGGCTTGTCCGGGCCTGCATCGCCAACGATGTCCAGCTCTTTGTTACGACTCACAGCATTGAGGCTGTCGACGCATTGCTCGCCGCAGACATAGATGCAGCCGAGGAAACCGTCGCGTATCGACTTGTCGAAGGCAAGGTCCAACGCCTGGGTGAGGACCGGCTCCGACGACTCCGATCCGAGCGAGGACTTGATATCCGATGAAGCGACACAGCCTCATTGTCGTCGAAGGACCAACCGATGAAGCCTTCGTCGGGCGAATTCTACGGAAGCGTCTCGGGCTTGAGCTGAACTTGAAACTCAATGAACTCGATCAGTTCTGGGAGAAGGCCGTACCCAAAAATTTCCCGCACATGGGCGATCTCAAGAAGCGCGTCCCCGTTCCAAGTTTCTATTTCAATGAGCAGGCATCCGTTGCGATTGTGTGCGCGGGAAGTGTGGATCGGGTGCCCGAAGCGATCGTCGATCACCTCGATTTTCTCACAAACCGCGACATTCCCGTTGGCGTATTTATCGACGCTGACAATCAGTCCCCAGCGACGAAGGTTGCAGCCATGACCGCAAGCATTGTGGAGGAGGGAATTCATTGGCCATCGGGGCCCCCGGGCAGCATTGACCCAACTACTGCCCGCGGAATTTTTGTCTTTCCGGACAACCAGACGACGGGCACACTCGAGGATCTTCTCCTGCTTTGCGGCGACAAAGACTACCAATCCGGGATTGTTTCAGCAAAGCAATGGGTGACTTCAGTGGCTGCTGTCTTGCCAAAGAGCGAACTTGGCGAATATAGAAAGCCTGCTGGGCACAAGAAAGCTCTCCTTGGGGCGATTGGAAACGTCCTGGGTCCAGGGAAATCGTTCGCCATGTCAATTGAGAACAACAAGTGGATCGGTCAAGAGGCTAACGACCCGCCCCAATTGAAGTTGCCCATCGACTTCCTTCGCCAGATTGTGCTTCCCGTGCCCGCCTCCCAAGCGTCGAGCTGAGCGCCGGCAAACATATCAAGAAGCTGTCGATGATATCTTGTCCGCGTGGGTCGACGTGAAATACGAGAATCACGATCGCGGATCGACGCATTCGCCTCACACAATGCGTCGAAATTGCGGACGGCACACGTGGTGGCCGTATTGCTTCCGTGGTTTTTCCTGAGGGCTCGGCTACCATTACGCGCCTGCTTGGAGATTCGCAAATTCAAGCCATGCTCGACCTCGAAGGGCGAATCGATTCCGTCTGGCTATTGTGGCCCGATGCGGCAGCGAAAAAAAAAACAGACATTGCGTTGTTTGGAGTGAACTACAACGCAGCAATCGAGCATCGAAACGCCACGGGACAAAATGTGCGGAACAAACGCGCAGCACGTGATGCCGCAAAAGAAGCGTTCATTACGAAATATGCCGCAATCATCAGCCGCGTTGAAGCGAAATTCCCGCGCGACAAGGCAATGATACCGATACTCATACATTCACACCGCGCATCATGAGCGTTCCACCGGTATGAATCAGAAGCAGTCGCACGCGGTGCGAGATGAGTAAAACGTTTGGCGTGTGGAACTCAATCGCCAGGCGACATCATGATCGGAAAAACAACGGTCACGATCCCACCTTCGGGCTGCGGAAACGTGAGGCCGCTGAATACACGTACAACACAACTGATGACGCTGCCGTCGGGCAAATCAGAACCACCGTTGCTCACGTTCGAGACGGCTCCATCACGTCCGATGACGAAACGAACGCCGACGCGGCCTTGCAAGTTCGGGTTGTTGCGTAGGCCGTTTTCGTAACACAAGCGAAAGCGCCCAAAGTTTTGCCGGACAATCCGCTGGATGACTTCCGGTGGCAAACGACCACTGACTGATGTCGCGCCCATGCGCACACGTGGGGGTCGTCCGCGGCTCGATTGGGTATCTCCAGCAAGCGTGACGGTGGTGGGTCGATTGTCACGTGTAGGTGAGGCGATGGGACGCGTCGTTGGTTCAGGGGCGGGCCAGTCGTAAAGCACGCCGATCAAGCCACGATCCGAGCCTGGGGGAGCTTCATCGCGAACTGCTGCTGCGGCGAGTTCGGCAGTCCAACCAATCGAACCCGAATCGATCGCCTTCATCCATTCGTCTTGGCGTGCCGCCATTGCCGCTAGCAAGCGACGTTCGTTTCGCCGCGCGCGACGTTCATATCCTTCGCGTTCGTACTGAAGATCAAAGTCCTTTTCGGCGCTGCGAGAGAGCCTTTCTTGGAGCTCGTACTTTTGGTCATCGCTCAAGCCTTCGCTGTCGTCGACGTCGGCGGGACCAATAAAAAAGGTCAGAATTCCAAGCAAAATTGCATGTACGAGGAACGAAGCGAGCTGCGCCAAAACCACACGTTTTTCGAGCAGCGCTGTGCGCGGCGTGCGGGCAGCGGCTGTACCGAGTTGCACATCGATCGCGATGGACTGGAAGAACAACGTTGCAGTTTGTCCGGGAAGAAGCTGCACTTCAGCGGCACCTGGCGCGGCAGTCGACGACTGCCCGAAACCTCGAGCGATGCAACGCGCCGCCGACAAACGTTTCGTTTGACCTCCAAGCAATACGCGCGCTGACGTGGGGACGATGAGTCGTATGTCGCCGTCCCAACGCGCGAGGAGTACGGGTACGCGAGGAGCGCCGATGATTTCGGCGGGTAGGGTCACGTCGCAGTTTTGTTCGCCCACGACAAACGGTCGAGGTGGGGATAGCTCCGTCGTGAAGAGGACTGAATCACCCCAACGCACGGTGATGTCGATGGCGGGTGCCGATGACGTGCTTTGAGCGCCACGACCGAAGGATTCATTCGGTGCGGCGCTTTCGGTCGCGGTGACTTCCCCACCCAACATACAAGACCGCCTGGAGCGTGTTCACTGTTCGGTCGAACCAACGGGTGAGGATATCAAAAAAGCAAACCGGGAGCGTGCCCATCAGGCAAGCTCCCGGTTCGGGTATTCGACAGGCTGCTGCGCGTTGCGAATCGTCGGTCGGACTTACTCAGCGTACGATGTACGCTTCCGTCGTCCTTCCTAG
>JANORL010000447.1:0-2604 GCA_031415295.1 Polyangiaceae bacterium
TTCACGCCCGCACGCTCGAACGAAAAAACGACGGCTCTCGAGAGTTCGAGCTGCGCGCGATCCCGCCAAAGCGAGGATGAGCGCCGCGTGTCGAGGCCGAGGCGGTCCGCGATGATCGGCAACATGTTGTAACGATGCGGATCGGAAAAATTACGCGCGCCAATCTCCGTTTCGACGTACCAACCGTTAAAAGGAGCGGCGGTATACTTGATGCCGCCCACGTCGAGGAGCATCTCGGACACTGCTGGAAGGGCATACCATTTCAAGCCGAGCGTCGCGAACCACGCATAATCTGGATGCACGATTGGCACTTCACGCGCGAGTCGACGCGGAATCTCCATGAAGCGCGGCGCCTTGCCCGGCAAAGAAACGACGAGAGGCAAAAGATCAAATTGTGTCCGCTGCGCGCCTTTCCAACCAAGTTCAAGGACACAATCGGTGAGCTCCACGTTGGCCGGATCCCCTGTGAAAGTGCCATCGGCGTTCCGATACCCCGCATAACGCAAAAGTTGCCCATTCCAAATGCGTGGCCCAATTCCATTTCGATCTGCCTGCCGAAACACGGTCATCATTGCGCGCAAATTCCCGCCATGCGTCGCCAGTTCGATATGCTCGCAAAGCGCCGCGAGAATCTCGTCTTCGTCATCGAGTGCCCTCATATCACGCACTTCGAGACCGCTCCAATAAAGCCTACCAATACACTTCGTCGCGTTACGCCAAGCGAGTTTTGCGCCAAAAGAGAGTTCGTCGTACGTGTGCGTATACGTGCCCGTCCGCGCAAGCTCGGCGGTAACTTCTGCGAAACGCGCCTCGAAAGCTTTGGGCGCTTGTTTTTCTCGGTAAAACTGCGTCAAATACGCCCGCGCCTCTTCGGCAATGTTCGTCTCGGCACTGGCAACGATAGGAGGAATCACACCGAGTCCATCTTCACGATGGGTTCCATGCGCGAAAGGACATGGGCCCGCTTTGCGCGGAGGTGGCATGACAGACGGTGGCCTTACAGACGGTGGCCTTTGTACAGGTATTCGAGGCAATGGGCTCGCCAAAAACGAAATGGCGACGTTACTCGGCGCGGTTGGAGCCATCGCCAAGGGCATCACGCGAGGCAGGATGATCAACGGTCGCGCGCCTGGCTGCGCAAGGACGACCCCACTGGAGAGAAACTCCTCGATATGCAAATACGTGTCGAGGATGCCATGTTCGAGCAAAAGTTGACTCATCGTACGCAAATACGAAGTCGGGCCGCAAAGGAAAAACTCGGCATCTGGCTGTGCTTCGACCAACATCAAAACGTCATCGGCGGAAAGTCTGCCCCAGACCTCGGTAAACCGAATACGGACGCTCAGGTTCGGACAAACCGCTGCAATGGACCGCAGTTCGTCCGCATAAGGTGCAAGGGACGGGTTATGGACCGAATATTCGACATGAATGCGGCGCGAGCTGCCCGAATCTCGAATGGCGCGACAAACGGCCACAGCGGGCGTGACGCCAATTCCCGCAACGAGATAAACGAGAGGCCGATCATTTTCCGGCAGCGTGAAATGGCCCCCGGGGAGCGAAACACGGATATGCGCGTCCGCCGTCCGGCGCTCGAAAAGCCACGAGGAAAAAACACCGGCGGGCATACGCTTGACCGTAAACTCGTAATAGCCGCGTGACGTGGGCGCCGAGAGCGTATACGCGCGCTCGATAAATTGACCGTCGATCTCAGCTTGAATCACGATGTGTTGACCAGGCAATGCCGAAATGATCTGGCCTTCACGAGGGACCAAACGAAATGCCATAACGCCCGGACAAATCTCCTCTTCGGAAATGATCTTCGCGCCTGTCCACGCGCTCTTGCCGAGCATTTCCGATATTCGCGGCAAACAGGCACCACACGCGCTACCGGCACGCGTTTTGTCGCGCACAGCCTCGGGTGTGCTGCACCCCGCGACAATGGCCTGGCGAATTTCACGCCTGCGCACGCGCATACACGTACAGACGATTTCATCGTCGGGGCGCAGCGAAGGAGGCGATTCGAGTTCGATGGAGCCCGTTTCTGCGAGCGCCGCACATTGCCAAGGTGAAAGCGAAGCGCCTTCGAGTGCCAACGCAAATAGCTTCGGCAAATCCACCCAATCGCCGCGCGACATAATCGAAAGAATGCGACCGTCCCCTGGGGCGACCACGATCTCGCGCTCGATGCCGCGGCGCGGATCGACAAACCGATATCGACCGCTATCGTCCGACGGCCCATCGATCCCTGGCTCGCTCACTGTGAGATGATAAATCTCCTCGCCCGGCACGTGGGACGCGACAGCATGCCGGCCATGCAGCAAATGATAAAGCGACGTAATGCAGGGTTTGCCCAGGAAACGCCCCGCGAAAATGGTAACGAATCCGCGATGCGGGAGCTCATAAACCTTCTCGAGGCTCTCGAAATATTCAATGAGCTCCGTCGATTGCCCGAGAATCGCCAGAAATCGCTCGCCTGGGATCCGAAATGCCGTAACGAGATCCTCGGCAATGGCTGTGCCCATCCGCGGCTCGCGTCGGAGCAAGCCCCGCTCCCCCACGCATTGCCCCGCTTCGAGCCGATGCAAGAGCCGCGGCTGACTATCG
>JANORL010000448.1:0-2217 GCA_031415295.1 Polyangiaceae bacterium
TACCATCAAAGATGCATTCCTGACAAAACTCCAAACCGAACACGCCGAGCTCGACATGGCAGACAAAGCCGAAGACAAAACGCGGCTCGGTTTGCATAGCGGCAGAATCGCCCTCACCCTGTACAAATCCGAGCTGTCACAAACCCGCGAAGCTCAAATGGGCAAGATCCAGACGGTTCTCATGGACCGCGAGAAGTCCTCAATGTTCGCATTGCCCTGGCGCAAAGTGGGCAAACCCGCTGACGAGCCGGCCACAGAGCCCGATACAACGCTTGCTGCAGCGCCAGAAGCGATTCCCCTTACTCCATAATCTCCCAAACACGCGCAGACGGCGACTCAGTCGGCTGCAAGTGCCCCCAGCAGACCACGCAGAAGGTACTTGCAAGTGGTTGCAAATACTTCCTGCGAGCACGCCAGTATCTTATCGAGCGGTTGTTTATGCTTGCTGTTCGCAAGCCGTAATACTCTCGGACAGCATAACATGGCCGCCTGCAATCGTGCGGAGGGCCATTGCTGGCGCTTGTTTACCCCGCTTGCGAGTCGGTGAAATTGACTTGTAAACGATTACGAACGTTGGTTCGTCATCGCAGGACCGTCTTGTAAACGTTCGAGTCGACGTCGGCGTGACTTTTGTCAAGGCGTGTTCTCGGGAGATTGGGGCGCGAGATTCGGTCCCGGCGCGACGCTCGCGGCAGATGCGGCGGGAGCGGCATGGGAAGGTGCACTCGGAACCACTGCGCGTGGCAACGTTGTTGGGCGTGTCGTTCCGCGTGGTGGTGGCATTACGTTGGGGCGTGCTGAAACGTTTGGTGCGAGTTCCGTCGATTCTCCCTTGATGTGACATGCCCAATCGCCGACGAGAATGTATTGCCTTCGGCAGGTTACGGGCCGCATGTTGAGGCCGGTTCGCATGTCGAAGGAATGCTCCCACGGCGTCCGCATTTGCAACGTATATTGCGCCGCGCATGGTAATGGTCGGCCCTGACAAGCCTTTTCTTTGGCTAATAATTCCACTTCGGGACCAACGCCAAAAACGTTGTGGAAAGCGGCGACCAGCACGGCCAGGAAAAACAACGAGACGACGGCACGAAAGAGCCACAGGATTGTTTCGAGGACCAGGGACGAACGAGGGTCTGTCTTGGTTGATGATGCGACGGACATGCGCCCACGATACTCGCGCAGTTGACCATGTGCAAGACAAACGTTTGTCGGTGGGTGAGATCGGGGAGGTCGCGCGTGCGGGAGTCGGGAACCATGGGTCGTTCTTGCCGGTACACCAGCGCGCGTGTTCCGGTCCACCGGCGCGCATGTTTGTTCCCAGTGCGGGCATCGCCGCGCCAGATTGCGTCCGTTTGTTGTGCATGCTCGAAGCGAATTCTTCCACCCAATCCTGCGCATATTTCAATGTTTGTGTGTGCATTGAGCGTACACCAATCCCAGGGTGGTGGGAATTTCGATGATGTCGCCAATCTTTGCACGTTTCATGTTTGTCGCGGTGCGTTCCTTGTTTAAATGGTCGTGGGATCGTTCTCCGCGCGCCAACCTTCCACGATGCGGTCAATCAAGTACTCATGGTTCCAAATTCCGCGCATCGGATAGCGCTCTTGCTCCGGCGTGAGTTCGCCATGGGGCCACGACCGTTCGCCATCCCAAAACCACCAGTTCTTGACTTTTAGTGTGTCACGGTCTTCGATCCCGGTCCTGAAAAGCGGAAACGCTGCCGATTCCGCGGGAACTGGACAATGCCCAACCGCCTCGACCAAACGGAATTTGATCGCGGCTTGCAAGGGATAGAAACACATCAATTGCTGGTCACCCTGCAGAATTTGGCTGAGGTCCGCAGGGCGCTGTGCGTATTTTTGCGCATACACCCGCAGCAGCTCTCCATACTCGCGATGGAAATGGGTGTGTTGAGCATATACCAATCCGAGGGAGGTGGGGATTTCGATGATATCGCCAATCTTTGCACGTTTCATGTTTGTCTCCTTCTGTGTCCTTTAGAATCCGTCATATCCAACGTCCCGAAGCAGTTGATTGCCACGTTTCATGTTTGCCTTGGTACATTGCTTGTTTAGCTGGGATCGTTTTCTGCGCGCCAGCCCGAAACGATGCGGTCAATCAAGAATTCATGGTTCCAAATTTCGCGCATCGGATAGCGTCGTTGCTCCGGTGTGAGATCGCCATGGGGCCACGACCGTTCGCCATCCCAAAGCCACC
>JANORL010000449.1:0-3161 GCA_031415295.1 Polyangiaceae bacterium
GATCGCCATGCGGTTTGATCTCGAAGACAAACCTCTCGGTGACGTCCGCGATGTCGGGTCGCAGGTCCGCTTCGTACCACCGGACCAACCCCTTGTTACCACCAGGTGTCTTGTCAGCGATCGTCTTGATACTCGTGGAGTTCGTGAACACGACTCGGTCTTGATGGATCCACTGGCACCTTTTTGCGCTGCACCTTTTTGCGCTGCACCTTTTGCGCTGCGCACCTTTTGTTGGCTGCGAGGTGCCGCATGATTTCCAAGCAACAACCAGCCCACCGGTGCCCGTTTGCCTGCGCGTCTACAGGTGTCGGCTACGCCAAACTATTTTTCGTTGACCGCTGCGTTCCGTTATGGCAAACGCGTCTTGTTGGAAATCATGCGCAAGATGCGCATTGGAGAATGTATGGAGTCTGCGGTTCAGCAAATCCTGATCATGCTCGGGAGCGTCAGCTCCGTCGTTTCTTTTTTGGTCGCCATAACGGTACTCGTGCTCGGTCTCGTCATCGTACGTCCACTCAATAACGTCGCAGGAATCATCTTCGCCGTTGTCGGTGCGGGACAACTCTTCAGCCTTGGGTTCACCGACATTGTATGGCCCTTGGTCCCCCAAATGGGCGACATGGAAACGCTCTTTCTATTGGGCGACATTCGCGCGCTCATCCGGGTCTGCGGTGCACTTTTCTTATACGCCGGCGTCATGTTCGGTTCGATCAAACTCGCCACAACGAATGCGCAGCGAGCTGCCCAATGGTGAATGAGCAATTTTTCTTCGAAAGTTTCCGCTTTGCAACGACGACCCTGATTGCGCTGGTCAGCGTCGGGCTTGTTGTTGCGGGCATTGTCTACATTCGTCGCGTGAGTCGGGCCGCGGCCTTGTGTTTGGTAGGCGCGGGCGCGCTCAACCTGATTGCTATCGTCGTCCGAACATTGATCAACGCCATGGTTGAGGGCACCGGCACGACGAACATCTCCACCGCGACGCGGATTCTCACCATGTTTTCGAGCATCTTGGCGGTCATGCTCCTCCCACTCGCCATCTTTTTGCTCGCAAACGCAATCAAACAACGCTCACGCTCAAGTCCCTGATCGTTTGTCCGCGCAACGTGCAAAAGTGCCGGGGCACGTTTCCCCCCGATCAGCCGTCTTCCTCCTCCACGACGTCGTCCTCCGATTCAACGTCATCGAGCGGTTCTTGCGCGTTATCGGCGTCGGGTTCGTCCAGTGGAAGCTGCTTGACGGCCTCGCGTACGTCGACCTGCCCCCACAAAAGGTGCCAACCACTTTTACAAGTCGCGCACTACACGTCGCGCACCAGGCCCCCGGACGCGCCACGCGGACATCTCGAATCCACCCCACCCACCCCCAAATGCTGCAATGTCGACGTCTCGATTCATGACCCGTCACCGCCTGAAACACCCTGCGGACGCGTCGATTGTACGCCCCTTACCCCCAACTGCTTCCTGTCGACATCTCGAATCCGAGCACCCCACCCTCCGCAACGCCGCTCGAACTTGTTTCGCAAACATTTTGGCCCGTCGACGCGTGTTCGTTTACAATGCTCGCACCTCAAACCGGAGCCTTTTCATGCGTCTTCCCGATCCCAATGCCCCCGCAGTCGACCGAGTTCACTACAGCCGTTATGTCGGCCGTCGTTTACGTCGCGCCAAGCGTACGCAGCTCGCCACCGATGTCGAAGCTGCCACCGCTATCGTTTTGCAGCGATCTCGCGAATGGGAAGATGCTGCCGGCCCGGTCCAAGATGCCCGCGCAGATCGCGACGCTGCCGACGATGACCTCGACGATGTCGTCAAGGAAAACCGCGCGAAGATGGCTGGGCGCAGTACCAATGCGGCGCAAGAAACTCCGTATACGAACGTTTTCCCCGACGGTATCGATTATTATACCGCCGCGCCTCTCGACGAGGAAGTTGCACGGTATGGTCAATTGATCACGCGATTGAATGAATTCCTCCCCGCCAACGATGAAGTCCGAACACTCGCCGCCCCGGCACTCGCAACAGGCATTACCGCGTTCAAATCAGCCGTGGAAGCCGTTGACGTAGCCTTAACGGCGGAATCCCTGGCTTCGACGCGTCTACAAAATGCCGAAGATGCCTGGGCTGTGCTCATGACGAAGGTTTATGGCGCGCTTGTAGCCGACGTGGGCAAACAAAAGGCCGAGCGGTATTTTCCGAAGATTCGCCGCGGAAAAAAAACCAAGTCGACGGGGTGAGATCACGTCGTTGAAGGGTGTTCACCAGGCGTAGCGAACGTTGAAACGCCGTAGCAGCCCGTTGAATGCCCTCTCAAACGGCGGAATTTATGGCATAACACCGGGCGCTTTTAATCGCTTTCGGCGCTCCGGCGCGCTCTTCGCTGTTGTTTCGGGCACCGAACATCCCGCATGCAACAACTCGACAAACGCACCACTCGCGTGCGTGTGACTCGTCAAAAACGCCCCCTTGATCCCATGGTTGATGCTTGGAGCATTCTGCACGAGCGGTGTTTTCTCGTCCATCTGCTCGCGCAGATCCAACAGTTTCTCGTACATTCCCCCAATCTTAAAGAAGTCGAGGGCGAACGCGCGCCGTTCGCGACCAGTGCAATATCCGAGCAATTGCTCGCAACCATCGACGTGATATTGATAGTCCCCGTTCATCCAGTGCCGATGGTGAAGAATTTTACGTCAACGGATCCAGATTGTGCGTGGAGGCCGAACTGGTTCGTCGAACGTTTCGCCCGGTTCATGCGCCAACGTTTCGGGGACTTACGAATCGGGGCCACGATGGGACATCTCCCGCAGCGTCTCCCATGTTTGTTGACACATCATCGCGGACCTGATGCGCTCAATGGATGAAAGCTGCTCGCCATTTCGTCGTGCATTGGGTCTCAATCATCGTGCTTGCCCTGACCAACTTGGGGTTTGCGTGGACGAGCCTTGGGTGCGCAGCCGGTCCCGTGCATGTTGCACCCGTCGCTTCGACGTCCTTTGCAGAGATGATGATGGCTGAGGAAACGGCCAATGCGCGGCGTCCTGCGCATTTCATGAGACAATCGGTGCGCGGGGGTTCGTCCGGTAAGGCGCGCGTTTTGGACAACAACAAGCTTCCCGAAGCTTATACGCAAAAAACCAAGTTTACCGTTTGGCCCTCACAATTTCAT
>JANORL010000450.1:0-2888 GCA_031415295.1 Polyangiaceae bacterium
CTGGTGGGTGAGGCGCGCGGTGCAACGAATTCAGGTGTCAATCAACCGCAGAAGCCGTTCCAGGACGAGGTGATTCCCGGCGGCGACACGGTCGCCGACGACGAGCAGCTCGCGCCGTAGGATCCGCTTCGCGATACGCCATAGGTCCACGGCGTGGCGCAGACGAAACGTGACGACGAGTATACCGGCGTGCAACCGAAGTTCGTGCACGCTTTCGTCGAAATCGAAAACGTCTGGCAACCCGAGGAACACGATACCTGCGCCAATGCGGACGCACCATAATACCCCGTAATGGACGAACTCGGGCCGGTGTAGAAACCAATGTTGCACGAAACCGCTTGGGGCGTGCCAACGGGCGGCGCCGCAATGTTTTGCGCGGTGTTTTTCAAACCCGCGAGCTGCTTCATTGCTTCCATGACGGCCGGATCTTGATCTGCCTGCGCGCCGCTCTGCTCACGGAGATTGACAATTTCCTTTTCGGCTTGATCGATGGCCCATTTGTGCCCTTCTACGCCGACGACAATGCGACTCGCACCTTCCTCCGCGCCGCCCTCGAATACGCCGGGAGCGATTTCTTTCCAGTCCGCATTGGGCACCATCGCGAGGGCTTCGTCGTCAGTCTGACGCGTTACCTGAATCTCGCTTTGCATGTCGACGGGCATCGCGCCATTGTCGTCGATGAGCGCTTCCTCGACGCTATCGATGTTCGATTCGGGCTCCGGGGAACCCATGCAACCAGCCATCAGGGCGACGGCAACGAAAACGGAGGGAACTGCGAAGATCGAACGTGAATTTTTCATGAGAGGCTCCTACTTTTTGGTTTTGAATGCCAATCGCCGGCGGTCATTGACTCGCGCGATTGAGCGGTGACTTGGGGTTGTTATCGATTCTCTCGAGCTTTTCATCAACGATGAATTCGAGGTATCGATGAGTCGCGTTTGCGGCCCGTGTTCCAAGCTAATGCAGCGACCGTGCCAGGCCTTGTCACACGCAGGGCGTTACTCTTTCGTGTGGGAAGTGACGTCAAACTGCGTATTGACGCGATAGTTGCCAAGTCCTGACGTCAGCCGCATGGATTGACGCGTCAGGAGTTGTGCGCGGTAGGCCGGGGAGCCGTTTGAAAGGTCAGGAGCAGTCGCGATGCTCCTTCATCGAGCTGACGAGGCGATGGAATTCGGGCACATCAATGTCGAGCGTGTCGAATTTTCTGGATCTGCGATGCAGGAACCGTTACTTGTGCGCAAATAAAACCATGTCGACGGTCCTTTTCCTTGGTGCCAACGCGCGAGATACGACGCGGCTACACCTGGCTGCTGAAGCACGGGACATTCGCCGCGCGCTTCAGGATGCCGGCGTCGGTGATGTTTTTCGCGTCATCGCGGAGCTGGCCGTGCGTCCGAGTGATTTGCAAAGCCTTTTGCTCGGGCACGCGCCCGACGTGATTCATTTTAGTGGTCATGGATCCGACCCCAGCGGAGAGACGCCAGCGGTTTTCGCTGGAGGGACGACGCGAGAATTCGTTCCCGCGGAAGACGCCGCTCCGTTTGTCGTTACAGGCTCGCGCGGAGGTCTACTGCTCGAAGGCGAACAAGGCACTTCTGCCGCCGTACGTCCCGATTTGCTCGCGCAACTTCTTGCGATTACGGCGCGCGACGTGCCCTTGCGTTGCGTTGTGCTCAATGCGTGTTTTACGGCGGCGCAAGCCGAAGCGATTGCGGTGCACGTCGATTGCGTCGTCGGCACCACACGCGCTATCGAAGACGATGCGGCCATCGCTTTTGCTACCGCGTTTTACCGGGCCATTGCGCATGGCAAGAGTGTGGGGACGGCATTCGAGCTCGGCCGCATCGAAATTGGATTACGCGGCCTTTTAGGCGAAGACGTGCCCCAGCTTTTCTGTCGTCCTGGGATAAATCCCGAAAAAGTGTTCCTGGGAAAACTTGACCTCACACAAAGCCGTTGCCGCGAATTGCCGCCTGTGCCGAACGCTCGAGTTTGGTCGGCGTTTTGGGCGCACGTCCTCGAACCAGCACAACATTTTCAAGGTCGCGAGCGATTGCGTGACGAACTGGGATCATGGCTCGCGAGGGACGTAGATGCGACGCGTGTCGTTTCGATCTGTGCAATCGGCGGGACCGGTAAAACGGCACTCGTGGAGCGAGTATTGCGGGATTGGCTCGACACAGTCACGAAAGTGGGCAAACCACTGTCCGGGGGGATGTTTGTTTGGTCGTTTTACGAGAATGACCGGGTGGACGATTTTCTGGGTGAGGCGTGCCAATATTTTATTAAGGAAGCGGGAGAAATCGGTGGGCGTAGTGCGCGGCTCTCGGCGGGGCTCAAGGATGGATTGCCGCATCTTTTGGTCATCGACGGGCTGGAAACGGTACAGGCAGAAGGTGCGGCAGGACGGGTCAAAGGCGAGATACTCGATGCAGGGTTTCGGGCATTGATTCGGCAGATTGCCGCGGCGCAGCTTGGACAAACGCGTTTGGTGGCAACCTCGCGGTTTCCATTATGCGACGTCGCGAGTTGGGAGGGCGGGGGATATCGAAAGGTCGACCTCGACGATTTGGATCCGCGTGCTGCACGCGCGGTGCTGCAAGCATGGGGTGTGCGAGGTACTGACGGGGTACTGGATACGCTTTCGCGGCGGGTGGGCTGGCACGCGCTCTCGGTGCGCGTGATGGGCGCTTTTTTGAAGAATTACGCGGGAGGTGACGGGACGACGGGGCTTGGGCTGGATCTGGACGTGATGGCCAACGAGGCCAGCGACGCCGATAAAAAGGCCGCGAAGCTCGACAAACTGCTCGGATGTGTATCGAAGCGTATGCAAGCGGACGAGCGAGAGCTTATGGCGCGGCTTTCGCTGTTTCAACGCGGAATCG
>JANORL010000451.1:0-17858 GCA_031415295.1 Polyangiaceae bacterium
GTGTTGATGCACCGCACGCGCCACGAGCTCCTTGCCGGTGCCGTTTTCTCCCAAAATGAGCACCGTCGACGTCGTGGGCGCGGCACCGAGCGCTACGCGATACACGTCTTGCATGCGTCGCGATCCACCGATTAGTTCGCCGAAGCGCTCATGCGTCGCGAGGCGTTGTTCGAGCTGCCGCGTGCGGTCGACGAGACGTTTGTGCTCCGTCGCTTGCGCGAGCGCGATGGCCACGGTTTCCGTAGGACCGAAAGGTTTTGTGAGGAAGTTGTACGCGCCTCGTCGAACAGCAGCGACCGCCGTGTCGATGTCGGCAAAACCGGTCATCATCACGACTTCGACTTCGGCATGCTCTTTCTTGATGCGCGCGAGCACATCCATCCCGCTCATACCGGGCATCATCACGTCGAGCAACACCACGTCGACACGCGTCGTTTGCAGCAGTGACAAAGCGGCAGCGCCATCTTCGGCCGTGAGTACATCGAAGTTTTCCGCCGAGAGTACGCGCGCCAAACTTCTCCGTAACGCGGCTTCGTCGTCGACCACGAGCACGCGAGGTTTCACCAACGAGGCCGCGTCTTTGCGTTCTGACGTGCCTCTTTTGTCGTCGGCGACCGGGTTTGTCCCTCCCACCTCCGGGCCTTTCATGGCAGGACGCTCCTTCGCTCGTTTCGCGTCATCAGCCGGCCTCCGCGTGTTTTACTTGGCGGGTGGTGGCGCCGAAGTTTGCGCAGTAGGCGCAGGAAAATCCACTTGCAGAATCATTCCGGCATCGGTGTCGACAACCTTGTACGTCCCGACGCTCGGTTGACGAAGCTCCACGATGAGTTCGACGTCGTCATCACCCGCTTCGACGAGCATCACGCGAGCAACGGGGGTCCTGAAGAAACTGGTTTCCAGGGGCAAAAGGTTTGTCCGTACAGGCACAGACGCACCCTTGATGCGGTACGCGAGACGCCCTTCGGCTTTACGTTCGGCGACGATGACCTTCTCGCTGATCTCGACATGGATGCGACTCGAACCATCCGGTTGGATGCGAAACGCCGGAAAATTGGCGACGGGCCCCTTGACGAACTTACGTTTTTTCGCTTTACGCGCGGCGCGTCGAGCGGGTTTGGCGGGAGCATCGGAGTCACGGGCGCTTGGTTCGGATGCGGATCCGGTCGCTGCATTTTGGGCCGATCCTGTGGCGACAGCAGCGACGGGGGCCGGAGGCGTTTTTGCTTGCGCGGCTGGGAGTGGCTCTTGCGCAGGAGCAACCGAGGCGATGAGCAAACCGGCGAGAACGATGGGAAAGGCGTGGCGCATGATCGCCATTGAAGCACGATCGCAACCTTTCGATCCAGTTTCCGTGCCATCTACGAACGGGGGCAAATCCGGTGTTGCGCGATGGGCGGGTAAGAACAGACAACCCCGAGAGGTTGGCCCTTGACGGCGGAGCACTTTACGCTTGATTGCGGAGCACTACTTTGGTTTCAATGCGCATGATGCATCAAGGAGCACGATGACGATGCTTAGGCGATGGGTACCGGCGGGCCTTTTGCTGTCAAGTGTGGTGGCTACATCCCCCACGATCCTGGCCCAGACGGCACCAACCAAAACCGGAGCGCTGACGACGACGGCAAAACCCGCGACGTCGACGACTACCGCAGCGAAGCCGGCCACGACGACGGCAAAACCTGCCACGACGACGGCCACGACGACAGCGAAACCGGCGGATCCGAAGGCTGCAAAACCAGCAGATCCGAAAGCCGCAGTGACGCCGGAAATGGCGGCCATGCTGGCTGCGCGACCTCCCGATGCATCTGATGCGAAAGCGGGAGCCGCGATGACAGATGCGGAAAAGGAAATCGTACGACTTCTCGACGATGGAAAAAAGTCGTTCAAAGCCGGACAATATGACAAGTCCAGAGAGAGCTACGCGGCTGCGTACAAGCTGAAACCCGACCACTTGACGCTGTTCCTGTGGGCTCAAGCGGAAGCGAAGTCGGGCCGACCACGCGATGCAGCCGAACACCTCGAACTTTATTTGCGTGAAGTCCGGGTGTCGACGATAGAGGACAAGCAAGCGGCGCAAAAACTTTTTGGAGAGGTGACCGAGAAGCTTGGAACGTGGATCGTCAAAGTGAGCATCGAAGGGGCGGATGTGTATCTCGACGGCAAGCTCGTTGGGAAATCGCCGCTAGCCGCTCCGCTGTTTGTCGAACCGAACTCGCACGAAGTCGAAGCGCGTAAAGAAGGGTTCCTGTCCGAGAAGGACATGCTCGTCGCAGCTCCGAACACGGAGAGCGAAACGATGTTGGCGATGAAACCTGTGCCGGTCGAGATCAAGCCGAAGGGCCCTGATCCAGATGAAAAACCAATTCTACCACCTCCGCCTCCGTCTCCGAAATGGCGCACGTACGGCATCATTGGTGGCGGTGCACTCACGGCGCTCGGACTCGGATTGGGTATTGGTTTGACGGTGTCGGCTGGTGTCAAAGGTGACGAGGCCGATGCGCAATTGGCGGACCTTCGTCGCACGACGCCGAAGGACTCCGCCGTGTGCGGGCCAAACCAGTTTATACCGAACCAAACTGAAATTCAACCCAACAAAGCCGGCTGCACGCAACTCACGAATACGCTTTCGTCACAAGATGCGCGAGCCAATGGTGCGGTATTTGGGTTCGTCCTTGCCGGCATTGGCGCGGTAGGGACCGTGGGCTTGATATTGCTGCCGAAATTGCCTGTTGGCCGCAAGCTGATGGGAATCAAAATCACCCCAGTGATCGGCTTCGATCGATTGGGTGGCACGGTGAGCGGTTCGTTCTGAGCTTAGTGGAGTACCTGACATGCGCCCGACAAATCGCACGACTTGGATCCTTCTGCTTTCATTTTTGGGATTGATTGGACTGGAAAGTCCCGGCTGTTCCAATGAAGTGGAAAACATCGATCGAAATGGATTAAACCCTGCTATCAAGGGTGAATGCGAACGCGCTGACAGTGACAACGATCCTTGCACACTCGAAGGATGCAAAGGGCAGCCGAATGCCCACGTGATCACGGCTGGTCTCAAGTGCGGGGTCGGAGAAGCGTTGACGTGCACCCCAACGGGAGCTTGCGGTGGTTGCGCGAGCCCGGATCAATGCGGCGATTCTAGCTTCTGTTTGCCTTGGGTTTGCGATGTCGACAAAGTTTGTCGACAAACGCCTTCTCCGAATGGACAAAAGCTACAAACGCAGGTGCCTGGCGATTGCAAAGAACTTCAATGTGACGGTGCCGGTGGCGAAAAAACCGTCAATGTTAGCGATGCACCGACCTACGATTGTTATATGACCACGTGTTCCGCGGGCATGGAGGTCAAGACGCCTTCTCCGCAAGGAACGACCTGCAACACCGGTGGTGGCAATTCGTGTGACGGCAAGGGTAAGTGCATCGAATGCAATACCGACGCCGATTGCGCACCACAAGGAAAAATCTGCGATAGCAAATCAAACCTGTGTTTCTCGTGCACGGACGGCATGCAGAATGGCGATGAGTCGGACGTCAATTGCGGCGGCGACCGATGTCCAGCTTGCCCACAAGGCAAAAAGTGTGACACAATTCAAGATTGTGCATCGAATCTTTCCTGCGCGGACGGCATTTGTTGCGACAACGCGTGCGATCAGCCGTGCGAAGCGTGTAACCTGCCCGCAAGCGTTGGAATTTGCAACTTCATTCCCAAATACGAGGACGATTCCAACTATGGCATGAACATGTCTTGCCTCGCGGCGAACATGAAAACATGCAGTGGCATGGGAGCGTGTCGCGGTGCCTTGGGGGCGGCATGTACCGGCCCGACGGGTTGCGCGAGCGGCAAATGCGACACGGTGACCAAAGTCTGCGTCAAGACCACAGGCGATTCGTGCAATCAGCCGACTGAATGTTTTAGCGGCATGTGTACCGCTGGCAAGTGCACGTAGGTAATCGCCGCGGGGTTTGTCCCATAAGCGCCAACTTAACGCCGAATCCGTATCACGCCTCACCCCTGGCCCCTCTCCCTACGAGGGAGAGGGGGGAAAGAGCTATTATTTCCCCCTGCTATGAAAACTCCTTCTGGCTCCCCCTCTACACGCAGCATCACGTAGTGATGCGGAGTTGGAGAGGGGGGTTGGGGGGTGAGGCGCGTTCGACCGACGATTCGCAACGCGCAGCAGCCTGATGAACACCCTCGAGCATTGAGGAGGCATGATGCTCCCTGGTTACCGACTGCTCGATCCCATTGCGGTTGGACCGCGCTCAATCGTTACCCGCGCCATTCGCGAAGCAGATAGCACGCTCGTGGTCATCAAGAGTGCGCGGCGGCCTGAAGATGCCGAACGATTACGCCAAGAATTCACCGTCACACGTGGATTGCCTGGCGTCCGGACGGTACGGCCCATCGCGCTCGAATCCGGGTCCGATGGCCCGATTCTCATCAGCCCCGACGTTGGTGGCGAGTCGCTCGTTTCGTGCATTCACAATCGTTTATCCTTGCCAAACTTTTTGCGGCTCGGCTTGCAAATGGTGGACGCCGTCGCTGAAGTCCACGCCGCGCGTCTTGTGCACAAAGACATCAAGCCCTCGAACTTTTGCCTGGATGCCAAACGTCAATCTATATTTCTGACCGATTTCAGTATTGCCGAACAATTGCCTGACGGCGAAGACGATTTACCTCGAGCCTCGACCGTAGGCGGCACGCTGGCGTATTTGTCTCCTGAACAAACAGGACGCACCGAACAACTCGTCGATTATCGTGCCGATTATTATTCACTGGGAGTCACTTTTTACGAACTGCTCTCGGGTCGCCTTCCGTTCGATTCATCCGATCCGCTGGAAATTGTGCATGGCCACATGGCCAAGGATCCGCCTGCGCTGGCAGAAACCATTCCGGCGCCGATAACGGCCATCGTGAACAAATTGCTCGCGAAATCGCCGGACGAACGCTACCAAAGTGCCACGGGATTACGTCGGGATCTCGCCCACTGTCTCGAACATCTGGAAAGTCACGGGTCGATCGTAACGTTTTCCCTTGGTCAACACGACGTTGCCGAACGATTCCGCATTCCGTCGCGCGTTTATGGTCGCGAAAAGGAAGTCCAAACATTACTTTCCGCCTTCGCACGGGTGACGCGCCCCCAGGGTGGTGCGTCGCTCGTCTTGGTTGCGGGATATTCAGGTATTGGCAAATCGTCGCTCATTCACGAACTTCGACGACCCATTGCCAAAGCGCGCGGAAGGTTCGCTGCCGGCAAGTTCGACCAAGTTCGGCGCGATATTCCTTATGCAACACTGGCCCAATCTCTGGACGACTTGGCGCTCCAATTGTTGGGTGACAGCGACGCTCACTTCGAGTCGTTGCGCACACGAGTGCGGAGCGCGCTGGGTCCAAACGCTCGCGTCATCATCGACCTCAGTCCACGCTTCATTACGCTGGTTGGCAACCCGCCTCCCATTGCTGAATTATCGCCAGCCGAAGAACGTACGCGTTTACATGCGACGCTCGGACGACTTTTTGCGGCCATTGCGCCGGCCGAATGCCCTCTGGTTCTTTTTTTTGACGACCTTCAATGGGCGGATCCTGCAAGTCTCAACGTCCTTGGTGCGTTATTGACCCAACGAGACGTTGGACATCTCCTCGTCGTTGGTGCTTACCGCGACAACGAAGTGAGCCCTTCGCATCCGCTCATGCTCACGATTGCCGAAATCGAAAAAGACGACCGGCATATTGAAACGATTTCCTTGTCGGGTTTGCCCGAACAACACCTAGAAGAACTCGTCGCCGACATGTTTTCGATCGACGACGCAAGCGCTCGAGGGTTGGCACAGCTGTTATACGAAAAGACACATGGCAATCCATTTTTTGTCCTTCGATTTCTCCACGAACTGCATCGGGAAGGGTTGCTCGTCTTCGATTCGTCGAATGCGGCCTGGCGTTGGGATCTCGCTGCAATACGCGACCGGAAATACGCCGACAACGTCGGTGATCTGCTCACGAGTCATATCGAGCGCCTTCCGAGCGGATCGCAGCGCGCACTCGAGATTGCTGCGTGTTTGGGTAACATCGTCACGTCGCGCGATCTTTCTGTCGTATTAGGACGTTCCGACGAAGAAATCGCCGAAGACCTTGCGGCAGCCGTACGCGAACACCTCGTATTACGTGTCACGGGCGGTTATAAATTTTCGCATGATCGCGTGCAGCAATCCGCATACGAGCGCATTGCAGAACTCGAACGCCCATTCGCTCATCTTGCATTGGGACGAGCGTTGTATGCAGATACGACGCCGGCAGAACTCGATGGTCGCATATTCGACATCGTCTCGCAATTGGGGCAAGGTTTGTCCGCAATGATTGACAGTGCGGAACGGCATCGCCTGGCTGAATTGGAATTGCAAGCCGCGCGTCGTGCGCGGCGTTCTTGTGCATTTCGTACGGCCTCGCGATGTTTGTCCGTAGGTATCGCTGCGCTTGGACTCGATGCTTGGAACGCTTCGCCAATCACGATGCGCGACCTTTGCATCCTCAAAGCGGAATGTGATTTCTTGAGCAGCGAATTTTCGGAAGCCGAAAAGTTGTGCCAAGATCTCATGCAACGGGTTCCGGATGGCCCCGAGAAGTCGACGATTTACCGTACCCTGATTGGCATTTACACGTCGATGGGGCGACCCATCGATGCGGTCAATACCGGACTCGAAGCATTACGCGGCGTCGGAATCGTGTTGTCGCCAAATCCGACCGATGAAGACGTCGCACAAAGCCTCGGAGCCGTCATTGCCGCGCTCGAAGCTCGACCGATCGAAACTCTCACAGATTTGCCGCCTATGGTCGATCCGGTCAAACGCGCCGCCATGTCTATTTTACTCGACATTGGCGCTCCGGCGATTTTCATTCACAAAGGTTTGTATTCGATGGTCGTGGCCACCTTCAGCGAATTGACGCTGCGACACGGCATCACGGATGAATCCGCCGCGGCATTTGGGTATCTTGGGATTATTCTCGTCGACCGCAGCGTGGGTCAATATCGTCTCGGATGGTTCGCGGGAAAACTCGGCTGGGATCTCGTCGAACGCCGCAATTTGTCCGCGCAACGAACCAAACTCGGGCTCGTGTTCGGCAATATTATCAATTCATACGGTCGTCATTATCGTGACAATCGTCGGTATTTGATGGAGGGACTCCGCGCAGGTCAAGAAAACGGGGACCTCATCTTTTCTTGTTATACCTGCAACCATCTGTTGACGAATATGCTCATTTGCGGAGATCCGCTGGAAGAAATCTGGCGGCAATCCGAACGTTTGGGTGACTTTGTCGAACGCGCACGCGATCAAAACATCATTGACATCGTCACGAGCCAAAAGCGCCTGGTGGCTTCGCTACGCGGAACGACCAACCGCCTGGGCTCCTTCGATGGTCCAGATTTCGACGAAGTGACGTTCGAGGAACGTATCAAGAAGAGCCAGATGACCGTCGTGCCCTGCTGGTATTACATCCGCAAGACCGAGGCACTGGTCTATGGCGGCCTCTTCGACGAAGCAGCCGCGGCAACCAAGGTTGCCGACGAGCTTTTGTGGAGTTTCACGAGCGAAGCGGAATTGGCCGAGCATTTCTTTTTCGGCGCCATGGCGCTGGCCGGGACGTGGGAAACGGCTTCGACCGAAAAACGAGACGCGATACGAAAAGCGATCTTGACGAGTCAGCAACAATTCGATGCCTGGGCCGAACATTGTCCGGACAATTTCGTATGCCGTCGCGATCTCGTTGGAGCGGAATTGGCGCGTATTGACGAACGGCTTGGCGATGCGGAAAGACTCTATGAAGCGGCCATCGATGCTGCGCGTAGTGCCCGATTTACCCACGTCGAAGCGCTGGCATTGGAACTTGCGGCGCGTTTCTATCGCGAGCGTGGCCTCAATATCGCCGCCACTGCTTATTTGCGAGCATCGCGCGACGCTTATGCGCGTTGGGGAGCCTCGGGCAAGGTGCGCGCACTCGAGCAAGTTTTTCCCGAATTACGCACCATCGAAGGTCCGTCGCCTGAACAAATCTCCACAACGAATCCTGCCGCAACGTCCACCGCGAACCATGCATTAAACGCAACGCTGGACATTGCTGCCGTATTACGGGCCACCCGGAGCATTTCTGAAGAGATCGTTCTCGACAAACTCGTTTCGACACTGCTGCGGATCTTGCTTGCCGACGCCGGGGCCGAACGAGGGCATTTCGTACTTTTGAATCGCGGCGATCCCGTACTCGTGGCAAGCGGCGAAAGTGATACGACGGAAAGTCCATCGCTGACGAACATCCCTCTCGACTATTGCGATGACATTCTTCCCACATCGCTCGCGCGGCTCGTCTTACGCACGGGTGAAGCCGTGATCGTGCATGATGCTCGTGTGGACACGCGTTGCGCTGCCGATCGGTACGTAGCCCGTCACCGCCCACGCGCGCTCGCGAGTATCCCTATTGTCAATCACGGAAAATTGCTCGGATTGCTTCTTTTGGAGCATCGCCGACTGGCTGCGGTTTTTTCGCAAGAACGCCTCGAGCTCATTCGTATTCTTGCAGCGCAAGCAGCCGTTTCGATTGACAATGCGCTTCTTTATGAAGAACTCGACCGTCGCGTACGCGAACGAACCCGCGAACTCGAAGAGGCGCAGCGACGTTTAGTCGAGACTGCGCATCGAGCAGGTATGGCGGAGATTGCGACGAACGTGTTGCACAACGTCGGCAATGCGTTGAACAGCGTCAGCGTCAGTACTGAAGTCGTGCTCGAGCGATTGCAAACGTCTCGTATTGGAATGATTGAACGTGTCGCGCAATTGCTAGGGAAACACCAGGAGGATTTGTCCGGTTTTTTCGCGACCGATGTGCGCAGTCAATCGTTGCCCGGTCTCCTTGATTCTCTTGCCAAACAAATGACCGACGAACGGCGCGCCAATTTGGAAGATGTGCTTCGCGTCCATAAGCACGTCGATCACATTCGCGACATTGTTTCACTCCAGCAATCGTTTGCCGGTGCACCTAGTCTCGTCGACGACGTTATCGTGACCGAACTCGTGGAAGACGCCATTCGTATCAGCGCGATCGACGAAGCAAAACACAGTATTGAAATCACGCGAGAATTTGGCGTTACTTCGGGACCGTGGCCTTTGGAAAAACACCGCGTCCTGCAGATCCTCGTGAATTTGATTTCCAACGCCGGCCATGCGCTGTTCACGACACCAGACGGCCATAAGAAACATCTCCTGGTGTCAATTGGTGTAGACAGCAACGATTGCCTGCGGTTCACCGTTCAGGATACGGGTTGCGGCATTTCGTCCGAAGTCATGTCGAGATTGTTTACGTTTGGTTTTACCACGCGTCCGGGCGGACATGGGTTTGGCCTGCATTCGTGCGCTGTCGCCACGCGAAGTATGGGCGGGGAAATTCTTGCCCATAGCGCGGGAGCCGGATGCGGCGCAACTTTCACGCTGGTGTTGCCCGCGCGAACCCCGCGTTCTTGAAGACGGCTCAACCGCCCGTCACATCTCGTAATACGACGACAGCTGCGGTTTCGAACATCGGAGCAATACGAGCATCGTATTGGCGCCCCTCGGATTCATCCGAAAATTTGAATTGTTCGACAGCACCGGTATTCATGGCGCGAGCCAACGTTTCGACCAAATGGGTATGATGATCCTCGGGAACGACATCGAGCAAGCTCGCTCGATGCGACAAACGAGGCAACACGCCTTCTTGCAAAAAGGGCGGCACCAGCGTATTTCCATCGCGACCGACATAATAGATGATATCTGGTAACGCCAAAAAAAGCGCTCGCAACGATGCTTCGCGCTGCGCAAGTGACGTCAGCATTAACGCACGATCCAAGCAATGCGCAACCCGTGAACAAAGCTCTTCGAGCAGAGCAATTTCACCACGATCCGGCGACGTCGTGGACGTGCGCCACATCTCGAGCACGCCAAGCTGGCGATCGCCCAGTCGCATCGGAACCAATAAAACGCCGCCCAACCCTGCATTCGCAGCAATCACGGCGCGTTCGTCAAGATTTATCGACGGCGTCGTATAAAACGTGGACGATTCGAGTTTTTCTTTGGGCAATACGCGGCCAGAATCGTCGAGCGACAAACTCGACGTTCGCATTTCGGCAATCGCTTGCCGCTCCCCATCCGCAAAAGCACCTAAACATTCGAAGCGCTGGTCATCGATACAATGCCAAAGCGCAACGAATGCCCCATCGAGCGATTTGGCAATCAATTCGACAACGGCCGGAGCGCAATTCGCTGTCGTATGCGCCCGCACGAGCATCCGCGTCACCGCATGAAGCAATTCCTGGCGCCGGTATGCAGCATGCAGAGCCGCTTGCTCCGACCATTTCATCGTCATCGCTGCCGCCATTTGACGCACTTCCGCCGTATCGAACGGTTTTTTCAGAATGAGAAAACGCCCTTCGTTGTCGATTCGTTCAGCAATTGCGCTCCACGACCAGTCCGAATACGCCGTACACAAAACCGCCTGAATGTCCTGATCGTCCTCGAAAATCAGCGCCAACGTTTCAACACCATCAAAACCCGGCGGCATACGAACATCGACGAACGCCAGCGCATAAGGACGTTTTTCCGATCGAGCCTGCCGAATTTTCTCGAGCGCTTCAGCACCTTGGTACGCACTGTCAACCTCGAACCGAATTCGCCGCGGCTCGGCTGTGCGAGTCCCAAAGACAGCGGCCTCCATCGCGCCAAGCTCGAGCGGCTCCGCTTCACCAACCAGAATTTTGCGAAAATCTTCGTGAATCGATGGCTGATCGTCAATGATCAACACTCGTCTGTTAAACTGCGCACGGCCACTGCTCGTACCCATGCTCGGTGTTATCGCCCGGACCGCGCCCGACGACAAGTCTTCGCGCGGCACATGCGTCGATTTTTACCGCTCAGCTCAAAACACGCATCGCACCCGTCGTGCGTCATTCTTACACCTTACACGACGCGTCATAATTTCCGTGCTTTGGGCTCATTCGGGATCGCAAGCGCCACTGCAGAAAGCTTCAATGGTCCCTGTGCGGAAGAATTTATCCGCTTGTTTGTAGGACGGGTCGAGGTGCCGGACAGTTCCGTGGGGATCGTTGTCACCTTGGGTCGGGGTGTTCGTTTCGGGAGCCGGAGGCAAACCGAATTCGTATTCGATCAGGGCAGCGCCTTGGAGCGGACCGGATGCTTCTTCAATGCCCCAAATGGTACGATTGACGGGAGCGAGATTCTTGGCGCCGACCGTGCGGGCAATGATGTGCGCGCCGAGCGGCGTGACCTGGTAATCACCGATGGCCACGTGGATGAGCAATTCGTGGGCGGGGGTATTCGGAAGCATATTTTCGCGCAGATAAGGCGCGTATCCATTGGGTTCTGTTCGGTCCCAGAGCATTTGCATGAGGCCTTCGACGAGTTGGAGATTGCGTCCTTCGCGGTACGCACTTTTCATGAAAACGAAAAATGGGCCGAAATCGGTGCTGCGATCGAGCAGCATTGAATAAGGCATACCGGGAACACTTACGAGGCCGCGGGTTACGTCCGTCGAAATGGCCATGTACGCCGTGCCAAAGATACCGCCTTGGCTATCGCCCCGGTAAAACTTGAGCGTTGGATCAATGATGTTTTTCCCATTGACTTGCAGGAGCGCTTCGTCGACGAAACGGCCGGACATCATCCGCATGGCGAGTAAACTATTGAGCAAGCCTTGATGCTGGCGGTCGACGGATTTACGAAAACCACCCGCATCACTGACGATGGCATTGGTGATGGCTGAGACGTCGGCTTCGGACATCCCAATGAGGTCGACCGAAAACGCCACATAACCAAAACGGTTTGCGAATTCGCCGAGGTATCCATCACCTCCTTCGAATTTCGAACCCAAAAGACCGTGTCCATTCTGCACGAGACCCAATTTTTGACCGGATTTTGCAGCATGGGGCACATGCACGACAAATTCATAGTCGGCCCAACCGTTCTGTTTGGGCAAACCATTGTCTCCGAGCACCATTTTCCCTTTTGGCCCCGGGTCGTCTAGATACAGTGGCACTTTCATGTTACCAACGAGGCGCCGCCAAATATGCGTGTTTTCTGCTTCGGTGAACTCTTCGGTTTTCGTGAGCGTATATTCTGGTCCCGCCGTACCAACCTTGGCCAACGCGTCATCACGCATCGCCACCATGAAACGCGTGTTGTTTTCGCGACTCGATGTGGAAAATTCCCACGCCAATTGCAGATCGTTTCGGGGCACGCCGGCGTTTTCGAGTTTACCAAAGATGTCCGCGTACAAGGCGCGACGATTTTCCACCGATGGTTCGCACGATTTCGATCCATCGCGAAGCGACAAAAATGCCGGTGACGGAACAATTTCAAGGCCATCGGCATCGACGACATGACGAATGGCGACGATATACCGCGTCGAATCTTGCAATCGCACGACAGGACGGACGATAAACGTGCGCTCTTCGTCGGCTTCTGACGAAACGCTCCTGTCGATTTCCGAAAAATGCGCAACGCGTTCGCCAGTTTCGGCATTGATGATGATCGTCGGCGACGTTTCCGTCAGTGACAATTCAATGCTGTTTTGCGTGGGCAAACCCGTGATCGTCGCGCCCGGAAGATGAGCCAGCGCCGGTTGTCCCGCGGAAAAACCATCGCTATCGGCCCACCATAATGGGTCCATGTGCCCATACCCGGCCGCGGAAGGCAACGTCGTCGGACCAAACACGACCCGACTTCCCGTGATGGTCGACCGATCCTCCGTCAACCAAAAATTCGATGGAAAAGGAAACCCACATTGTGTGGGGGCAAGCGGATCGCAACCTTCGGCAACCAACGGCGGTTGCGTCGAACAGGAAAAGCCCGCTTCCGTCTCCGCATCGGAACAGCCGGCCAATAACCCGCCCAAAGTCAACAGCACCCACAAAGTCCAAATCGCCAAACGTCGCGTCATACCCCTCAGCTTACTCAATATCGTTGGCGACAGATCTTCATTTTTCGATCATGATATTTCGTGTCGAGCACGAGACGGTTGACCGGTTCTGCATTTATCGAGTAAGCTCGTCACTCGATGAGCACATCCGAAAGCGGTCGTTCCGACAAAGAACGTGTCTTGCAAGTCCTTTCGCAAGAATACACATCGTTGAAGTCCGAACAGGGGGCCCGTATCGGATTTCGCGACAACCTTCTTTACACCACGATCGGTGCCGTCGGCGTCATTGCGTCGGTGGCCCTGGGTGGATTCAATAGCGGAAGCGGCCCGATTCGCCATGCTTTTTTGCTCGTTCCTTGGGTGACGGCGATTCTCGGATGGACGTACTTGGCCAACGACGAAAAAATCACTGCCATTCGCCGCTACATCGATACTTCGCTGGCCCCGCGTCTCGAAGAAGTCGTAGGCGACAGTTACAAGAATTTCGCGTTTGGCTGGGAACATTTTCATCGTAGCGACGTCCACCGTAAAGATCGCAAAGGCGTGCAACTCGCCATTGATTTGTGGACGTTCGTCATTTCGGGAATCGGCGCTGTGTTTGCCTTTTTGGTGCGCGCGTTGCAGAATCCTCCGGCGGGCAATTTGTTGTATTTCGACATGATGGCCGCCGCCGGCGATACGCTCATCTTGCTGGTATTGGGCTACCAATTCGTCGTTTACTCGAGACGCGCGATGAACGACGACCCGAAATCGACAAAGCGCGCATGAAAGAACAAGTCTTGCCGCACGTCGTCGATCGTGCTTTGCTTCGGAACCATGCTGCTCACGCGATCCTCCTCTGCCCTTTTTTTGGCCCTCGGTCTCGTCGTTTGCGGTTGTGAATCGAAAAAACCGGACGGAGCTTCTCTTGCACCCCCGGCAAACGCGACGGCGAAATCAACCTCGGAAACGGCCGTTAAAAGCACGAATACCGCCGCAAAAAATTCCTATCCAGCGGCGACCAAATTCGATGTCGTCCCTTTGGCCGTGGGACAATGGGCTCGTATGCTCGTCACCACCAAGGGGCTACCCCCGGCGCAAACGTTCGTGCGTATCGTCGGCAAAGAAGGCGATGCGTTTTGGTACGAGATTGAATCGAATACGCCGAATGGTACGACGGTCGTGCAATTTTTGATGGACGAAGCGTCACGCGCCAATTTCTCGAAAGGCGCCATCAAGAAAATGAAAATGAAGGTGGGTCTCGGCCCCGTACAAGAATTCTCGGGCGCTGCGCTCGCGGCAGTGAGTGCCGTGACGGACTCGTATATTTCGCTGATTGGCAAGCCAAACCTAGACAAAGCCGACCGGGCGGATGTCACAGTCAATGCGGGCGAATTCAAGGGTTGTTACGTGCACGAAATCGACCAAAGCGTGATGGGGATTTCGATGAAGGTGAAGAGTTGGAATCACCCCGCCGTGCCCATCAATGGGTTTGTCCGTAGCGAGGGCGAGGCGAACGGAATTCCCTCCGTAACAGAACTGTACGAAATGCACATGGACGGCGCCCAGAGCGCGCTGCAATAGAGAAAAAATGGGGCGTTGCCCCTAGCCCCACCAGGGCTCCGCGCCCTGGACCGCGCAAGGGACAATGTCCCTTGACCCATGCATGGTTCGTCCGCTGCGCGGTCGAACCATAACGGATTTCGGTTCTGTTCATGGAGGGTGTCTATCAGGCGTTGTGATGCTAGGAAGGACGACGGAAGCGTACATTGTACGCTGAGTACATCCGACCGAAGCATCGCAACGCGCAGCAGCCTGATAGACACCCTCTTACATCTCGAAGGTCATGCCCGTCATCCACGTGGATGTGCCAATGTGCATTTGGTTCGTACCTAACCCTAGGTTTTGGTTGTACCATTCGCCGAAAAGATAGATATGGTTGACGCCGGTTTCTTGATCGAGCGCCGACATTTCGCGCCGACCCAGAAAATCCAGGGCAATGGCTCCGCCAATCGCCCAATGCACACCGTAACTGGCGCCTTCTCCAGCGAAATCCTTACCTATTTTGGAGTCCTTCTCACCCGCTTTGGCCCACCACAAGCCGTAACCAAGGCCGATTTTGGCGTACGGGACAATGGGAATATGCGTACGGCGAAAAAATTCGTCGAAACGAACCACTGCGGAAAGGTTCATGGGAATCATCGTGAGCGACGTTTCGCCAATACGTTCGGCACTCGGGGTACCGTACGTGCCAGCCCGGAATGCTTGTCCTGTCGCGGAAACGTGTCCGATACCTACTCCCGGACCCAACGTACCAACAAAAGGAATGCGGACGATCTGCCAATCGAATTCAGCGCCGAAGTGCAAACGCCAATCGTTGGTGAAAACATCGGCGTAGGGCGTGGCTGCTCCACCGAATTCCTGGTCGACTTGGGGGTAGTACGGCCCAAAACGCAGCTCGAGGGCAAACCTTTGCGGCGTACCCTTGTAGATGCCGCTCCCGCGATCTCCTTTACGCCAATTGTTCTTACGAATGCGATGCGCTTGTGCCTCGGCTGGCAATGACGCCGCGACAACAGCGCCCGCGATCACCACGGACGCGAAATGGACAAACTTCACTTGGAAACCTCCTGCGACGCACCACGACGTGACGCGCGAGACTTGCGACGCAATAAAAACGCGAGCGCGCCGAGGGCGAACGATGCTCCGAATGACGACACGGTTCGCGCGTTATACGATATCGAGCAGAAACCTCCTCCAGCCGCGCCACCATTCTGCTTGTAAATCTCAAAAAAGTCGTCTACGGGCACCGGCGTCCCACAAGCGATAGGAGAAAGAGGTCCCGCATTGCCTAACTTATCCGTGTATGACGCGGCGACCGCGAACGTGACGTCATTTTGCAATTTATCAATGGTGGACCCCGTGCCACACCTCGGCCATTTTACATCGGGAAGTTGGCCCGCCACGAGCGGTGCGCCTGCGCAGGCCTCAGCGCCGCCCGAACCTCCGGCGCCCCCCATTCCACCCATTCCACCAACGCCGCCCATTCCACCCACACCACCCATTCCTGCAGTTCCGCCCGCTCCCGAATTGCTGCTCGATGCAATCGGCGCCGAAGGGTCCACGATGACTCCATTTCGTGCGCAATAAAATACCGTTTCCCCACCGGCTTCACCGGTACCTTTGACAGCAACATCGAGTGATCCATCACCAGCTTTGACAGTGATTTCGGTCGGTGCACCGGGACCCACCAAATCGATATGTGTTTGCATCTGCCAGGGCACGCCCGTGCCAAAAATGGTGGTGCCTGAAACGAACATGAAAAAGATATCGAAATTGATGTACGGCGATGCTGCTTCCGAGCACGAACTCAATCCTGCGTATTGGGCGAGTTCTTGCGCCGTAAACGTGATACTCGCACTATTGGCGCCAGGCGATGGCGGCTTGTCAACGGTCATTGGGAAACATTGCGTACCCATCATATTACGAATGGTATCATCGAGGCAATTAATGCCACCGATGGTTCCATACACTTTAAACTCCGGTGGTGTCACGGTCCAACCCGCAATAGTAAATCTGAACGTGAATTTATCATTTTTTTCGCACTCTTCGCGATTGATGTCCCACATCAATGTCGATGTGGTACGCGTGCTGTCCGGCTCGCGATCCACAAAAGGCGTCTGCTGGGTCAACGTCTGTGCAGCAGCCTGCCCACCCATAACCGCCAACGAAGCAAGCATCGTCGCGAATACCAACCCAATCCGATACGGCCGATGTATCCGGCGCACGAATCCCCAATCGCTCTGATCCTTCGAGTTCATCTTCTCCGTTTGAGCACAACTCGTGCCATCATGCAAATCCACTTTCGTTTACTTGACCAATTACATCCAATGTGTTTTGCCATGGACAACTTGTCCACTTTTGCGTCCGGCTGAGACAAAGTGTCATTCGTTTTTTTTACACGTTACGAATTGCGAGGTGCCACATGGACGTGTACGTTCCGGCCCGCGAGGAGGCTCGGTTTTCATGAATGTCTCGGCCATTTTCGATGCAACCCGGTGGAAAACCGTCGAAGGTTTTTCTTTTACCGACATCACGTATCATCGCGCCATAAACCAAGGCACCGTTCGTATTGGTTTTCATCGTCCAGAAGTGCGTAATGCATTTCGTCCGCATACCGTCGACGAACTTTATATGGCGCTCGAACACGCGCGCACGACCTCTGACGTGGGTTGTGTACTCATCACGGGCAATGGTCCCTCGCCGAAAGACGGCGGTTGGGCATTCTGTTCGGGCGGTGATCAGCGTATTCGCGGCAAAGACGGATACAAATACGAAAGCGACGAAGCGGGCAAAGCGGATCCGGCGCGTCTTGGACGTTTGCATATCCTCGAAGTCCAGCGCCTCATTCGTTTCATGCCGAAAGTGGTCATTGCCGTTGTACCCGGTTGG
Organism: Polyangiaceae bacterium; assembly: GCA_031415295.1. Classification (GTDB taxonomy): domain Bacteria; phylum Myxococcota_A; class Polyangia; order Polyangiales; family Polyangiaceae; genus Polyangium. The sequence continues at coordinate 17,381 of JANORL010000451.1, forward strand.
GCCGTGGGCGGCGGGCATAGTTTGCACGTCGTATGTGATTTGACCATAGCCAGCAAAGAACACGCGAAATTCAAACAAACGGATCCGGATGTCGCAAGTTTCGACAGCGGTTATGGATCGGCGTTATTGGCCCGCCAAGTGGGTCAAAAGAAAGCCCGCGAAATCTTCTTTTTGGGCCTCGATTACACAGCTGATCAAGCCGCGGCGATGGGTATGGTCAATGCCGTCGTTGCGCACGCAGACCTCGAAAACGTGGCGCTCGAATGGGGAAGACTCATCAATAGCAAAAGCCCGACGGCCATGCGTATGCTCAAATATGGTTTTAATTTGCCCGACGATGGACTCGTAGGACAACAACTCTTCGCCGGTGAAGCGACTCGTTTGGCGTATGCTACCGAAGAAGCGCAAGAAGGACGCGATGCGTTCCTAGAAAAACGCCGTCCAGCCTATTCCAAGTTTCCCTGGCATTATTGAACGA
>JANORL010000452.1:0-5338 GCA_031415295.1 Polyangiaceae bacterium
CCGACGATTCTGTGGTCATCACGACCTACGTTGTCGATCCGAGTATCAAGTCCGATCTCATTTGGACTGACTTGCACACACCCGATGCCAATGGTTGGGGCGTCATAGCGCGTAATGGCGATCCGCGCAATCCCACGTCGGCCGCGTGGAGCCACGATGGCAAAGACATTGCCTACGTTTCGTCGGCCGGTGGTCATGAAGGCGTGATTGCGGAAGTAACCGGGCAGGATCAAACGATGGACATTTACGTCGTGCCTTACAACAACCGCCTTGGTGGCGACGCAAAACCCTTGCCCGGCGCTAGTGATCCTCAAAAGCGCGAGTTTTACCCGATATACTCGCCGGATGACACGTTTGTTGCTTTTAATCGTAGCGACACCGCCGCTTCCTCGTACGATCAAGCTTCCTCCGAGATCTTTCTGGTTCCCCGTGCCGGAGGCGAGCCGACACGCCTCAAAGCGAACGATCCACCCGTCTGCACGGGTCTCAAAAGCCCCGGTATTGCGAATTCATGGTCGCGCTGGGCTCCGCAAGCACCAAGCTTCGAAGGCACACGTTATTACTGGTTGGTCTATTCGTCGAAACGTCGCATCGCCGCCGCTCTTCGACCGCAACTGTACATCTCAGCCATTCTCACGAAAAAGGTAAATGGTGCGGAAGTCGTGGTTGCGGAATACCCCGGCGTTTATGTCGGCTCGCAAGATGCGAAAGAAAGTAATCACACGCCTGTGTGGGACTACTTCGTCGTCGATCAAATTCCGAAGTGATAACGTTCCGCGTTCCTAAAACCTTCGCAAACAGAATATCATGACCACCGATCTAGCCGCTGAACCCACCAGTACCCGATCGCTTTTTCAGGGCCCGAAGTCGCGTATCGATTTCGAGGCTCTGGGCGATCGTCGTTTTTTGGCCATGATACCGTTGGTCCTGTTTGCCGTGACCTTGCCGTTTATTGCGCGGGCCCTCGAACCCGCGTGGATTCACGCCACGGACTTGGCAAAAGTGCGCATGTTCGCCCGCTTCTGCGTGTGTTTCCTGCTCCTCGGATGTTACCCAGCCATATTGGTATTGGTACGGTTGGGTGTCGCCGAAGTCCGCAGTGGCGAGCACCGTATGTTGCTTGCCGTTTATCCCGCGCTCACGACGACGTGGCAATGCTTGGTAGCCATTGACGGGTTTCTTCTCGTTGCGTGGTCTGACAAGTTTGCATTGCCCATTTTCATTATGGACGTGGGATTGTCGGTCTTTTCTGCGGCAGCATTACCCCTTATTCTCCACCACAAATCGTGGTTTTACGGCTTCGATCCAAAAAAACTCCTCGATGCCCGTGCGTCGCTCGAACACTCGCCGATTGGCGGCGCTCCTACGCCTATCGATACGCTCGACTATCGCGTCTTGCAGCTTCTCGCGCGCAGTGGAAGCGATGTCGCGAACGTCATGATCAACGACATCGGCGTGGGCCATCGTGATCTCATGTTACGCCTGGCCAAACTCACAGCGCTCGGATACGTCGAAATCGTAAGTGAAATGCACGGATCGCAGGTTGTCCTCACGACTCAAGCCACCGACACGCTTGCTCTTCCGATATCGCTTTTTGTTTGGAGCACCGAAGACAAAGACACGCTCGCAGAACTCGCCGCGGCACGTTTGTCGCTCGAAGGCCGCGAACCTCAAAAAGTCGTCGTGGCGTGCGCGCGTCTTTGCGAAACGTTGCTGAAAAAAATGATTGCCAAAGTGGAACCCAAAGTGACCCACGTGGGCGGAAAAGAACTCGTCAAAGCCACCCTTGGCGAACTCGTCCAAGCCGCTCGGCAAAACAAATTGATTGGCAAATTCGAAGACAGTCTGTTTTCGGCGATCAACGAACGGCGGAAAAAAATTCACGCACTTGAAGGCCAAGCTCCCATCGATGACAGCGATGCGTTTGCTTTGTACACGCTTACGGAAATGGTGGCCCGTGAAGTGCTCCGCGGGAAAACCGAAACCGCGCATTGATCGTGTGGTTTATCAATAAATGAATTCGTCGCTGCCTTCGGTCACGGTCAGCCACAAAATCGTGTCGGCTCGGACGGTCGGATCCAGCGTCGCATACGCCGATTCCATCGCGTCCGCATGCGTGGACGTGTATGCAAGTACGTGCAAAATTTGTTTGGGCCACGCATCCGCGGGAGTAACGTTTGCCGAGCTTGCTTGAATGTCCGAAAGTTTCTTCAGCAAGAGGTCGTATGCCATTTGTTGCGTATATGGCGTTCCTGGTGGAAACACGTACGCGCGCGTCACACTGACGCCAATTCGAAACATATCGATGTCGACCAAAATATCTGTCTTTTTGCCCATCGGATCGGTGTATACAATTTCCGCCTCCGTTTTGAGCAATTTAGCCAGCTCGCAGCGGTAAAGTACTTCGTACGACATGATTTCGCTTTCGAGCGAGCTGCCGCCAAGATTTCCCTGATCAAACATATATTGGCCGCCTGGGGACAGTTTCGAACGGTCGTATACGTCGAGGGCAAAATCAATCGTGTCGCGGTAAACGATAGGATCTGGCGATTCAATCTGCATCACGTCGATGACTCCGCAGGCTCCTGAAATCGTTCCAAATCCGGGCAGCGGCACCATTGCGCTGCTTCCGCCGCTGCCCGCCGTCCCCCCGCCATTTCCCGCGTTTCCCCCCGTTGCGGATCCTCCCGAGCCTGCGCCGCCGCTACCGGCCGTTCCGCCTTCGCCGCCCATTCCGGCGCCACTGGTCGAACTGGAACTGGAATTCGAACTGCTCGCATTGGAGGTTGTGTCGGTTGGTTGTGACGAACCCCCTGTGCACGACGCTGTGGTTAACGCCGCGGCAAATAAGGTTACGATTGAGATCGAGAAAAAGGAACGTTTGGGCATGATGAACTAAGCATACCGACGGCTACTTGGTCACATCAAGTAAATAACGCTGTTGAGCTTCCCTTTGCGCCTTGTCGTGTGTCGAACGCTGGGACATTCATCCCGAGGAGAAGCCATGCAACGACGTGCTTGCCCGCCTGTGTCGTTCGTCAGGGTAAACAAAGCTCGGCGGCGAAGATATCCTTGTCGCCGCCACTCGAAAATGCCCCACCGATTGCAATATCCTGGACCGTCCCTCCCTCACTCGGCGACGCAGGGGCAGGGCGGCAGTGCGAGGTTCGACTCGGCTCAGAATGCTCGACGGAGCACTGTACGAATTCGAGCCTTGGTCCTCATCGTCCGAGCGGAACCAGCCAGCGGTGCTCGCCGCGCCTGTGTTCACGAGCGTCGAGCGGCCGAAAACCCCGTATGGGATCCCTTGCGACGGGAACTTACCCATTGTGTTCGATAGGTTTGTCGCCGAGCCAAAAAAGCAGAAGTAAAGCGTTGTATTTTCCATGTAGCTGTGGGGGAAGTGATCGCCGGCACGACGTTGTTGTCCAATTATATGGTCAACGTACCGGGAAAAACGAATTGAAGAAGGGATGTGCTCGTGGGCGCGTCGAATGTGCTAGATAGCTGGTGTCAAACTGCTGCGCCGCCGAAATCGTCGGTCGACATCGCGAGAAATCCAGGAGGATTCCTCGCTCCGTCGCCTTAGCTTTTGGGCTCGCGACGTTTGACACCAGTCACCTAGGCCAGCGTGCTAGGCCAGCGTGCAGGCAAATGAACGGAAACGTTACTGCCCGATGCGCACGCGAATTGCGGCGCGTGTGGCATCGGAAAGCGTACGGACATAGTCGGGCGAGAGGGCGCGTAGGACATCGTCGGGCAAGGTCAGCAGAACCTGCTCGGGCGCGAGGCCCGCGAGACGCTGCTCGGGCGTGAGCCTCGCCAAACACTGCTCGGGCGTAGCGAGTGCAACCAGGTCGTTGAGGGCATCCTGATAGGATTTCGCGGCGAGGTCGAGGTCTTTCATGTCCATGGTGGCTCGGTTTCCTCTCAACTGCTGCACGTGTTCGGAGATCAAACGATACACGGCCATGTCTTCGGTGTCCAGAAGTTTTATCGGGCCATGATCACGCAAGAACGCCCTGGTAAAAGCAAACAAGAGCTGTTCAGAAGGTCCAGATTTGTACGCTTCGCGCAATTCGACTCCGTGCAAGGGCAAACCGCCGAGGTGCCCCTTGAAAAGGCCATTCCCGGTGGCATCGAGAGCCCCGCCCATCCGCTTGATTTGTTCGACAAACGTTTTAGGAATGCGATCGGCCACGACAATGAGGCACATGTCGTTTGGCTCGTACACCTGATGCTCGCGCATATACAACCCTGCATACGCGAGTAACGTGAAAACATCGGCGGGTTCGAGATCGTCGGTAACCCCTTTGTATTCGATGAGTGTGTGTTTTCCGAGATGTTCAAAGACGCTGCGAAACTTGTGCACCATAGCCGGCTGTGCGTCTTGGCGTTGGACAACGACAATGTCGATGCGCAAGGGCAAACGGCTGAGCGAAACCTCAGAGGACGCCTCGCGGTCCTTTGGGGCAAACCGCTTGATAGCGAGGGCAAACAAGGGATGCCATGGGGTCGCGGGCAAAGTGTCGGCGTTGTTTTTCTCGTCCACGTTGGCACGGGATGTCCGAGACAGACGACAAAGTCAAGACAAACGTGCGGCCGAAGGAAACTTCGTAAAACCTTGATGAGGCGGGTAGCTTTTTGTAGGAAGGATCGGAGTTTTCGAGTGCCTCATTGCAGGCGGTTGTACAATCAGTGTGTTGACGTCGCCTTCGTTGCTTGCAAGCATGCATCCGGATATGATTCAAGCGAATGGCAGAAGAATACCCATCAGGAGAGTTTTAGCAATGAAACCTATATTCGTTTTCCTTTCGTCAACGGCGATGCAGTGCCGTTCGTGAGGCTTACACAGCACGAGACAGCACGAGGCGTGCCATGCACGAGAAACGCACGGGGCACACTTACTAAAAATGGGCGGATGAAATGTGACGAATGGTCAGCCCGGTGTGAGTACAGGGACACGCAGTCCCTGGTGGGGTCCGGAGTGAAACCCCGCTTCGTTCCCATCCGATTCACTATTCGCCCTTGACGGATCGTGCTCGTCGGTCATACTCGCGACCTCTTTTGCGAGGACTCGACAGGGACGCCATGGAGCAACAAAACAGCGCAGTGGTTTGTGGGGGCGGTGGGTTCATTGGGGGGCACCTCGTCGAAGACTTGTTTCGCCATGGCTACAAGCACGTCCGTTGTATCGACGTCAAGCCTTTCGAAGACTGGTACCAAGTTCATCCGAACGCCGAAAACATCGTTGCCGATTTGAATTTGCGTGACGCTGCATTTGCGGCCACCAAAGGGATGGACTTCGTTGTCAATCTTGCCTGCAACATGGGCGGCA
>JANORL010000453.1:0-8392 GCA_031415295.1 Polyangiaceae bacterium
CCTCGTCGGCCGATGTCGTGATCAATGTTTCCGGAGCGAGGAACCCAGCAGCCTCGATCATTAATGCCTGGTAGGGCTTCGACCCATTCGGTGCCATGTCCACAGGACGATTCACCACGAACGCCTTGGTCATTTCGGACCAAGAAATGAGGATTTCGTCAATCACTTGCGCACGTGCGTAGACTTTGCTTTCCGTTCCTTCGCGCTGCACGCATGGCATGCGGATCGACTCGTAAGGCCGCATATAAACGGCAGTGACCGTGCCGAGGTCGAGTGTTTTTTCGCCAATGGATAGACATCCGGTGACGTTCTCCGAAACATCTATATCGATTTCAGCCGTGATTACATCATGCTGATTGAAAAAGAAATAGGGCACATTTCGGCGGTCGAGTGCGCGAAGGACACTAGCAACGGGACCGTCACCGGGCAAACCCCATACGAAAATCATCGGACGAGCTCCTTTCCAGATGTTTCGTTGCCGCACAGGATCGAAAGCACGGCGGATTCGATTGCAGGATTATCGAGGTCCACCCACGTATTTGCGTGAACGAGCACCGGATTGTCGGGCGATCCTTCAAAATACGCCGTAAGAAGTCGAGCGTTGCCAATGCGCGCCACAGCGAGCGCCCGGTCGGCGAGCACGTTCGTCTGGGCACCAAGGGCATCGTTTCCTACGACCGTAACCACTGCTGTCACGACAGGTGTTTCGGGTAATCGATTCGTATGTCGCGTGGAACGACGCGCAGCGCGAACGGGCACTCCGGCTTCTGCCGCAGCGTGGAGCCATTGCTCCGGTCGGAGCGCAGGCCCCGATAGCGATGTCGACGTTGGCCGCCCTAGCACAACGCAGGGCAGAGCAGAAAGCCACGCGAGGAGAAAGGCCGTCATTTCAATGGCTACATAATTGCGGTCACTCGCGCGAATATGCATCACATCCGATGGCATCACGGCGCACATCCGCACGAGGACGCCACGAATGCATGACGAATCCATATCGGCATTCCATATGCTGCTCGGATGCTCTCGACCGCCAGCACGATAACCAATACCCAATGCCGAGAGCATTTCCGGCAAGACGATCCTAGCGCGTACGTATTGCCACCGTTCGACGAGCACTGCGGCCTCTTCGTCCGCGCGATTCGCAAGCACTAGGATCATGACGCTACCTCCCCCATTGAATCACGTTTATGCGGAATCTTCGTCTTCGACGTCGAGCGCCGACAAACCGACCGCCGGACGTTCGTCTTCCGTAATGAAATGGCCCCACTCCTCCGCGTCGGAGGGCGCATTCAGGTCGGCTACCGGCTCATCCATTCGGAACCCAATGCTGTCGTGCTCCTTGTGCTCCTTGCCGTCCTTTTCCTTGTGCTCTTTCTGATCCTTGTATTCCTTATGGTCCTTCTCCTTGTATTCTTTGCGGTCCTTTTCTTTAATTTCCTTGCGGTCCTTTTCTTTTATTTCTTTGCGGTCCTTTTCTTTTATTTCCTTGTGCTCCTTGCTGTCCTTATGGTCCTTTTCCTTGTGATCCTTCAGATGGGCACCCATGTTGGTTCCCGCCCTTCGATGAGGCTCGATGTATGCGCGACCATGCGCACGTGTTCGCTCCCTCGCTTATCTCTTGCAATCGACCGAGCCGGATCGGTAGCTCGTTCGGTCGTCGAAAAGGAAAGGGGGACATACAGAGCCCCCGTTCAAGTAAGCCATTCCGTTTTTGGAAGGTATTTAGAGAGAAGTCCGGAGCACCGTTCCGCGCTCACCCGCGACAAGCACCTCATTGGGCCCGACGAAGAGCGCTGCGCCGAAATACCGATCAAGGCCTGTGGAAGCGTCGACCCACGTCGTCCCGCCATCCTTCGTCACGAACGTGGTCCCAGCGCGGCCAGCAGCGAGCCCCGTGGAAACATCTCGGAATGCCACCGCATACAAATCCGCCGTTTGCGGTGTATTTTGGCGTGCCCATGTTTTGCCGTCGTCACCCGAATGCAAAATCTCTCCCGCCTCGCCGACGACCCAAAAATTCCCATTCTTGGCAGCAGCGACCGCGGTAAACCATTGGGAATTTCCAGGATGGCTCATGGATTCGAATACGCCGTCTCCGACGCTTCGGCCAATGTAACCGTAATATCCCACGGAAACGACTGTTTCGGCTTCCCCAGCGATTGCCGCCACCTGCGCGAGATACCCGTCATTGTTCATTTCCGCGCCAAGCCACGTCTTGCCCCCGTCTGGGCTCGTGACTCCAGTCCAATATCCACCACCGTAGACACGACCATTTTTCGAGCACATAATGCCATTAAGGTACGAACTACCGAAGGAATCTCGCTGGAATTCGGGAATGTCTGCTCCCCGCATCCACGTCGCGCCACCATCGTCCGTACGTGCGACGAGCGTTCCGCCCACCGCAATACCCGCGCCTGAAGGCAAAAAGCAAAGCGATGTACAATGCGAAGATGCCGCATCCGCCACATGCCCCACTTTGCTCCATACGCGCGACGTGGCATCACGTTTGAAAAACGACCCGCCGCTTCCCGTCGCAATCACGTCCCCTGCAGGATTTGTCGCGAGCGCGAGCAAACTTTCAGTGCTCGGTATCGTCTCGACGACCCACGGCGCTGCCACCGTACCTTGGGGCGGCGCTTCGCCCCGATCGAGCCATTGCCACATTTCGTCGTAATGCCAACCATAGAGGTCGTGTCCTGTATTCACTTCGCGATTCATTCGTTTTTCGGCCGGGAAGCCGGCTTTCGCGAGCATTTCATCGAGTTCGAGAAGATATTCATACATATAATCCCGATATCCCGTGAGCGTGTAGATTCGCGGCGCGTCGGTCGTGAAGGTGGATAACCCCGGGTCATCCCATGAACCGCCGCCGATCATGCCGAATCCGGAAAACCGAAACGATGTATCTTCGAGGAGCATAGCGGCCATGTTCGTGCCACTCGAAAACCCAGAGACAAACATCCGCTCCGGATCGACCCGATACTGTTTGACGATCTCGTGCACCAGGGCGTCTGCGAATACGACGTTTCGTTCGACGTCGCCATCGTTTTGATCCCAGCGATACAATGTGGTCCCATTTTCGTCACTCGAGCGGGAGCGCGGCCGTACGAGAATGAATCCTTTGGCCTCGGAAAGCGCTTCGAGTTCATCTTGCCCATAACTCTCCTCCGGCCGCGGGCCCGTCGATGTGCCGTGGAAATCGACGAAGAGAGGAGCTGGCTTGGCGCACGAATAACTCGTCGGCACATGAAGGAAGTAAGCTCGCTCTTCGCCATCGACCTCTAGTTTTCGATTGTGAAATGTCCCCGCATGGGTATCGGCGCAGGCTTCTTCCACGGGTTTGTCGGTTTCGGGGAGTGTGGCCGCGTTATACGAAGCATCGCTACAACCAAGCTCAAAACCCGCTGCGACAGCCAAAAAGGCCAAACAACGGATCGTACGTCGAACGATCATTGAAGTATCTCCACAAAGGTTAGTGAAGCGACGTTGACTCGCAACCCAAAGCCACAAGCAAACGCGCAGAAAGATCGAGGTGGACATTCCTCGAACGAGCGCGTCTTTGACATCGACTCAATCGACTGTCGAATACGAATTCAACCGATGTGCATTTCTAGAGCGTCAACCACACCCCGCATTACCAGAGCGATCATTTTGTCGCATTCGCAAACGCAAATCATTGTCCATTTTTGCAATCAAAAGAACCGGTCATATCCATTCGGCAGCTTTGCAATCATTTTCGGCGCTTCTGGGAAAACCATTTTCGAGTGCAACATTGATCTCGAACGTAGAAGTACCCCGATTCGCGTGCCAACCTTGCTCTTGTACTTCGACAAACCAAATCGTCAAATCGACAATTCGAACCGCGGGAACACGTCGATCGAATTGACGAGTTTGGTGCCGTCCGCGGAACGCGCGACCAGACGCACGCCCATATCATCTAAAGCGTCGTCGTCAGAATCGCTGCTGGCGTCGCTCGTATCCGATTTCGTTTCGTCTTCCGCCATAACGATCTCCGTCGTCAAAAGCCGTAGTTCTTAGCCAATGCTCTTTGCGTCGCCGAATCGTATTTCCCGGTCACGGGAAGCTTTTCAATCGTTTGCAATTGTTCGATGACGCCTTTCGTAGCGTCATCCAAATTGCCCGAGCGATCACCATTGTACAGACCAAGGTTATGCAAACGTGCTTGCGCGCCACGAATCGTGTCAATGGGATCGAGTTCCCCGAGCGCCAAGGTATATTTTTGTTTACGTTTCGGAAGGGTTAATGTGGCCTCGGTTTGATCGGCTGGGATCTCGGCTTCGACGATACCGTCGCTTTTGGTCGTGCCTTTTGCATGACGATCGCCGCAGACCAGTTCCCATTCTTCGCCACCGAGCGGGTCGGGGCCGGCTTTGAGCTGCAAGTACAGACGTACTTTTTCGCGCTTGACGACGAATTTGTTGTTTTGGCCGGCTTGTGCGGTTTCTTGGCGAGGTTTCGGTTTGGGCACCACGACCTTGTCGCCAGTAGCAAGCACGTTCGGATCGGTTCGAGTGCGGCGAAGGGTGGCATTTTCAGGCGCATCCCACACGGTTTTCCAAGGAACGCCGTATTTCGCCGCAATCGTTGCGACACACTCACCTGGTTTGACGATGTGGGTTGTACCCGGCATGATCAGCCTTTCTTGAATGATACACGCGCCAGCTCATTATCAATCACTCGCACCCAATCGGAATTCGCCTCATCGCGATCATGTTCATCGAGCAGTTTGCCCACGAACGTTGAGGGTGACGGGCACCACACGAGGGATCGTCCCAAGGGAAGCAGCGAGTTTTCCGACGTCGGGCGGCATGCGACGAGCCTATCACGGGCGGGACGAGCGCCGCAAGGGGCGACGCTGAAGCAATCAGAGTCTCGTCACGATTGATTCGCGCCCCCAATTTGTCGCTCGTTCGCCGCAACGCCGCTACCAAGATTCACCATTTTCTTGGCCCACTTTGTAACGTTGGTGGATGGTGCCGCGGTCGGGTCTACCTGTCGTGCTGCGCCATGCTCGATTTGCATCCATCCATCGCAAAATGCCTCGCTTTGCCTGAAGCACAGCGGCGAATTGGTCCTTTCGTGCTGCTTCGGCAGATTGGTCGAGGGGGGTTTGCGCCGGTTTGGTTAGCAAAAGAAGTATACGAGCAAGAAACGTTGCGGCCGGCGGCCGTGAAGATTTTCGCGCTTCTGGATGGTGACCTGGACGCGTCGCGCCGCATTGTGGACGAAGCGCGTGCGTTATGCCGTGTCGAGCATCGTAATGTCGTGCGGTTTTATTCGCTGGCCGTGGACGAGGATGCGGGTCTGATGGCGCTCGGTATGGAATACGTTGCCGGACGATCGCTTGCGACCCGGCTATCCGTTGCGGGTCCCATGCGCGTCGAGCAAGTTGTGGAACTGGGTATTGCGTTGGCGTCGGCGCTTGCGGCGGTGCATCGCGCGGGCCTTGTGCATCGCGATGTAAAACCGGCGAATATCATCGAGACGGCCGAAGGCTACAAACTCATTGATTTTGGTATAGCTTCGGCGAATACGCATTTTTCAGAGTCGGTGTCGTGGTCGCCTTCGGACGATCCAGACAGCACGGGGCGGATCGCCGCATTGCAATCAGGAACGCTCGGGTATGTCGATCCGGTGACGATTGCGACGGGAGCGCCCGCATCGCCGGAAAGTGATATTTATGCGCTAGGTGCGACGCTTTATGAATGCCTGACGGGCCGATTGCCTTCGGGCACGCGCGCCAAGGCGCTCGACGAACGTATTCTCGATGGCCGAGAAACACCCCGATCCGTTGCTCAGTTTGCAGACGTTATGCCGGCGGCGCTCGTGACGATCATCGATCGAATGGTGCATCCGGATCGGATATGTCGATATGGTTCGGCGGACGAAGTGATGGCTGCACTTCGCGAACTCCGCGCGAGTCCGAAACCTCGTGTAGGTCGACCCTATCTCGTGGCCGCAATCGCGTCAATGATTGCAATTGTTTCGGGAATGGGGACGTGGATAGCTCATCAACGAGCGTTGCGCGCTGAATCAGCGGCATCGCCAGAACCTCGAATTGTCATGACCGACGAATGGCACGAATCGCCACGCAAAGAAGAGCCGCCAAGAATAACGCCGCGCGCCGAGGTAATTGCGGACGAAGCGATAGGCGCAAGAAAACGTTCAAGTCTGACCGTTGCCGCCAAATCGGTCGTGAGTGCTGCACAAAAGAAAAAAGAGCCGCCGAAAAGCATCGCCGAAGTCGCCGCTCCACCGGTCAGTCCAGATCCTCCACCCAAACCGACCTCCCCAGTAACGAAGACCCGCGGAGTTTTACCCCTCGCGCCTGCACGAGATTGGTGAATACATGAAATATCTACTTGTTTATGGTTTTTCTGCGTCGATCATGGCGCTCGTCGCCCCGTCCCTGGCGATTGCGCAAGAACCACCACCACCGGTACCTGCCGAAGTCGTCGACGACCTTGCCTCGGCAAAAGAATTAAATCGCAAGGGCCTCGTGTTTTTTGACGTTGGCGATTATGCACGCGCTTTGCCATTTTTCGAAAGCTCGCGTGCCCTCGTGCCTTCGCATGCGAATACGCGAAACGTGGCTCTTTGTCTGGACGGGCTTGGACGCAAAGCAGAAGCGCTTCGCGTGTATGAAGACCTCGTGCGCGATTATGGGAATACCCTCAATGCGGACGAACTCGCCGCGGCCGAAAAGAGGATAACGGAATTGCGTAGCGAGACGTTCGTCAAGGCAACACCACCTCCAACTCCAACCGTAGCGCCCGCTGTTGCTGCACCGGGATTACCTGTCAAAAAGGCGCCAGGTCGTTTGACGGCGGGGGTTTTTCTTGGTTATGCGGCTGGTCCGTCGCTGGGCAGTGATGCAGAAAAACAAGCAATGTCGACGTGTGGTGCCAACTGTCCCCTGGCCCATGGTGGACTCGTGGGCGGTCGAGTCGGTTTTCGAGTCGGTTCGGTTTTTTCGCTGGAACTGTCTGGCGGATATTTGCAACTTGGTTCGTCGTTTCAAAGGGACGTCGCGAGTACGTATGGCGCGGCAAAGGACCTCGACGTGACGTATCGCTTGGACCAAAAGCTCCTGTTATCAGGACCGTTTGGTGGAATCGGCATGAGCGCTCGATTTCCCATGAATGAACGTTTTTCGGTGATCGGTCGTTTGGGCATTGCCGGCCTGTCGGCAGACGTATCCAATACAATGAGCGGCCAGGCCATGGGCACGGGTGATCCTGTGCAATTGGCCATTGGGCAGGAGCGATCGATGGTACGAACGACGTCCGTGCTGGTGACGCCTGAAGTGACGATGGAAGCATGGTTCGGTGGCGTTGTATTTGGTGCGGGCCTTGGGGTATGGGTATCGACGATGGCGGGGCCGAGTTATGGGGAACGGCGGCTTTTGCCCAGCAATCCTTCCTTGTGCGCGCCGAGCGCGGAGAGTTTGGCGGCTTGTGCGCCGGAATCGAGAGCCACGTCGGGGGAGCGTTCCAATGGCGCATTTGCTGTATTCGTGCCGCAGGTTTCGGCGCGTTATCAATTTGATTAAACACGCCGGCGCGCTTTGGCCTGTTTGACACGTTAAATCCACGCGTTAAAACGGATGAAGCGAACGTCAATCCACGACAAACACATCGTCGATGGAAGACGCCGTAAACAGATGTTTCGACCATAGACGAAGTTGCACCAAACTTGCGTCGCGAATCCTGTCTTCCAAATCGGCTGGCACTGAACCAAAACGATCACTCATTTGTTCAATGAGCGTTTCGCGACGTCCGTTGAGCGCCCCTTCATCGATGCCTTGCTTGCGACCTTCATCGATGCCTTGCTTGCGACCTTCATCAATGCCTTGCTTGTGGACATCTTGCTTGAATGCCGCGATCGCCGAATTGCCTTTCACGATGAGCGCCCGCGCTACCTCGTCTTCGCTGAGCGCGAAATCGACCAACGCTTTGACGGCAATAGGCCGGACAAACAGGTTATCTTCGAGCGTTGCCGTGCTGTTCAGTGGGACAAACTTGTTTTCAGCATTCGACCACTCGCAAGCTTCACCCCTCTTTACGAAAATGGCGAAGACTCGACGAACTCCACGATGTACCAAGTCTTCAGCTTTTTCCCGAACATCGCGCATCGATTGTTCGTTGACGACTTCGAACGAAATTTCCTCCAGGTACCGAGAACCGGTTGCAGGATCGATCCCGTCCCTACAGACGCAAACATCGGTGCCAAAGTCGGAGGCTACGGCCGCTCGCGTGAGCAACTCAGTGAGCGAGCGATAACCTGGCTTGACATGTGGCGCGATGAGAAACGCCAACTGGTTTTGAGCTTCTGCATGAGGATGAAGTGCCGTCATCGCGGTGACCTTACG
>JANORL010000454.1:0-11088 GCA_031415295.1 Polyangiaceae bacterium
CATCAGCGAGAGGTCACTTCCTGGGGCATTCGATTCCGACGATTACCAAGTGCTTCTGGTGGCGAACAAATACCAGACGGGATTCGATCAACCGCTGCTGCATACGATGTACGTGGACAAGCGGCTCTCGGGATTGCAAGCGGTGCAAACGTTGTCGCGATTAAATCGCACGTACGCTGGTAAAGAAGATACGTTCATTTTGGACTTCGTGAACGAGACAGAAGAAATTCAGCGGAGTTTTCAGCCGTATTACGAACAAACGGCTGTTGCTGAATTAGCCGATCCGCAACAGCTTTACGAATTGTCGCACCGAATCGAATCGGCCCAGGTATTTTGGGCATCGGAGCTCGAATCATTCTGCACGTTGTTTTTCACGACGAAGGGCAAAATGACGGGCAATATCATTGCAGAACTATATCGGTACGTGGAACCAGGCGTGGATCGTTTCAAAGTCTTGGATGAAGAACGGCAGGAGGATTTTCGTAATGCGCTTGTGGCTTACATCGGACTTTATGCATTCTTGTCGCAGGTGATGCCGTATCAGGACGCGGACTTGGAAAAACTGTTTACATTCGGGCGATTTCTGGAACTCAAATTGCCACATGACCCGAAAAAGAGCCCCTTGTCGCTCGATGGGGACGTAGCGCTTCAATATTATCGGCTGGAAAAGCTCGAAGAGAAACAGATTCGCTTGAGCGTGGCGGATTCGGTCCAACTGAAAGGGCCGACGGACGTCGGCACTCGAAAGGTCAACGAGGACGAAACCAAGTTATCGGAGATCATTACGATCTTGAATGAGCGGTTCGGGACGGAGTTCGCGAAGGCGGACGAACTGCTTTTGCATCAATTCGTCGAAGAGGCCAAGCGAGACGACGAAGTGGTGCAGCGGGCGAAGGCGAATGCGCTCGACAATTTTGCGTTGTCGATGAAGGCGAAGATCGAAGCGAAAATGATCGACCGAATGGAGCAGAACCAGGAAGTGGTGTCGCGGTACATGCGCGATCCGCAATTCCAAGAGGTGCTGTTTCGGTGGATTGTGCGAAAGATTTACGACGATGTACGCGAGGTCGGAGGTTAGGTCGTTTTCAGGTCATTGCACGAAGTTGGTGCTGTTGGACGAGCCGACGGCGGGTCTGGACAAGGCGGGTCTAAAGCGGCTGCTGACGGTGGTGGACGACGAGGTGGCGCGGGGTGCGGCGGTGGTGGTGTCATACGAGCCGGAGCTATTTAGGGAGCGTGCTCGGGGGCGGTGGGTATTGGAGCGGGGAAAAGTCGTGAATGGGGGTTGAATGATTGGCACTGCCGATAGGAATGATTGGCACTGCCGATAGAAATGATTCGTATCGCCGATAGGAATGGTTGGCACTTGCGATAGGAATGGTTGGCACTTGCGATAGGAATGGTTGGCACTCGCGACAGGAATGATTCGTATCGCCGGTACGAATGATTGGCCGAATTTGATGGATGCTTCACCAAACGAGGGTGGATCGTCGTAGGAATGAACGCCAAAGTAGGTGGTCCATTGAACAGTCAGGCCTATTTGGACACCGCCGCAACAGTGTGGTGGTAGGAGACGTCTTACAGCTACGTTACAACCTTCCATTTTTGCTCGGCCAATCAATGTCTGAGCACCGTAAATTCGCGCTTGCCTCGACAATCCCCGCGCGTTCATAGTCTCCACGTTCAAGTTTGCGAAAGGGGACCTAAATGAACCGAACGTTGGTCGTGACGTCAATTGCTTTCATGATGGTAATGGGGTTGGGCGTTCCGGGATGTCCGTGGTTTGCCAGTCACGACGACGAAGGGCGCATTTGTGCGTCGCCCATTGAAGGGGGCGACCATTGCGTACGGGCCAGCTACGGAGCATTGGTCGCCTGGAACGAAGCCGCAGCGCATGGAAGCGAACCCATTCAAATGTGGGTCGAGTGGCCGGAAAGTGTTGACGTCACGCAATTGGTGGTCAATCCACAATTGATGAATCCGTGGCTCGATAATGTCCAAAAGGTGACGGATTATCAAAGCGTCACGCTAGGCAACGCGGAATCGTATTACGCGAGTTTGTCAGGGAAACTCGGAGCGAAATTACGGGGAGTGCGCCAGTTGCAAGAAAACATCCTTTATGCAGAGGCGGCGATACCCAAAGAGCGCCTCAAAAAGCTCCTGCTCGACAAAGCCGCCAACGAAGCGGACCCATTAAAGGCCGAGGTTGTTGCCGACAAACAATCAATGGGCGATGTGCTCGCGATTGTGGAACAAGCGAAGGTCGATGGGGCATGATTGCCCTTCCAACGATAGCAACATTCGTGTATAAAAGGTAAAGAGGTTACGACAATGGAATTGCATACTTTGATGACCGTGGGCATTCTGGGACTCGCGTCGGGCGGTTTTGCTGGCGCGGAGCCAATTCCGATTGGCACCGGGGTCGGCGCACGGGCCTACGGCGATGTCAACTCGCTGGTGCTTCAATTGCGGCCAGCCGAACCCCAAGCCTCGGCACCGGCAGGATTCAAAATCCCAATCTTCAACCCAACGGACTTCCCGTTCGTCATCATCAATCCGGATGACGGGACGGACAAGG
This sequence comes from Polyangiaceae bacterium, assembly GCA_031415295.1. GTDB lineage: Bacteria > Myxococcota_A > Polyangia > Polyangiales > Polyangiaceae > Polyangium. The sequence continues at coordinate 2,579 of JANORL010000454.1, forward strand.
GCGGCGGGTGGCGAGAGGCCAAGGCCAACCTGACGTTCTACAAGATCGTCATCCCAGAGAGCGTGACGAGCTGGAAATGCCGTATCACGATCGGCATGCCGATTCGGAATTCGACTAGAGGGAACATTTCGTCCATCATGGCTGCCACCATGAGCTCAGTGGTCACCAACCGCGTCATGATAGGCATGGACTTCGAACTCCCCCAAGGGATCTTTTGCGATCGCTTTCGCACTGGGGTAAAAGCGACGTTTCCGATCGTGTACCCGGACCTGGGCGAAAGGGTGTCTCTTTGATGAAAACAACACGCTCCGAACTACTCGATCTCGTTTACCACTTCTATCCGCGGGGATTGCTTCAGATCGAGCGCGAGCACGTCCCTCCTGGCGAGGTCGTCTACGACGACACGGTAGAAAACTGTCGCCTCATGGTAGCGGCTGCCCGCGGGCGACGCGAGTGGCCAACGTGGAAAGCGATGATCCGTCGCCTCGGGGATCGATATGGTGTTCAAGACGAAGCGCTCCACCTGCTTGCAGGGAATATCGATCCAGCGTATTCGGGCCGCGTTTGGCTTACGGACAAAACGACGATCAACTTCCATGTGTCCCTGCTGGGTCCTTATTACGGGATCCACCTTCCGGGCTTTCCGGAAGAGGAGCCCGTGGCGCGCGAGATCGCTCGAGAGATCGAAGCCACGTACCCCGGTTATCAGACCATTCCACCCGAGATTGGCGATGAAATCGTGCAGGACGTGTCCGCCGGGCGGGACTTTGGAAGTGCGACGATTTACACCTGCCTCTTTTCGGAAGTCTGGACGCGGGTGTACCGAGACCTCGTCACGAACGGGTGAACGTGCTCCTTTCGAGTACGTTCATGGGCCCATAGACGCCAGGTCAACACGTAATGTCCACGTGCGTTGACGATATTCTTCAATCACCCAAACCATTGCCATAATTGCCCGTTTGCCCTGCGGCATTGATTGCGCGTTCTGGACGAATCGCTGACTCCGACGAACGCCTCGACGCCCTTCAGCAGCTCGAAACCGAATTGGGCGATTTGCTCACCCGTCCGCTCGACGAAATCACCGCCGACGACCTCGACGAAATGTTGACGCGGTATTCCAACATCATCGACGGGGCCACGCGCGAAGCGTTAAAGCAAGTATTGGCGCCTCACCCCCCAACCCCCTCTCCAACTCCGCATTGCTTTGCAATGCTGCGTGGAGAGGGGGAGCCAGAAAGAGTTTTCGTAGCAGTTCCCCACCAGAAAATTGGACCTGCGCCGTATGAAATTATGCTCGATGCTGTAGCGATTGCGCCTTTCCAAACCACCACAGGAGGGTAATTCCTTTTTAGGGGAAATTGGTTTTTCCGGCTCCCCCTCTCCACGTAGCGCTGTAGGCGCGAAGTTGGAGAGGGGGTTGGGGGGGTGAGGCGCGCAGGTGCGCGCGTGGCGGTCGAACCAGAAAGCATTGGAAGCGGCGATCCTGGCGCGGATGAGTAGTTCTTTTACTCTGGGTAACGAGCCGAAAACATCCCGAACGCCGTTTTCGAAACTTTTCATTCGCTTTCGTGTCGCGTCTTTTGGTACCCTCTTGGGCTCCGATCATTCACGAGGCGCAACGTATGACCCCGACTGGGGAAGTCACCGCAACCGATAGCTTCGGGCAAGATCCACATCTCGACGTGGCGTCGATGCGCACGTCTACAACGATGGCGCTCGATATCATCGTTCGCTGGGGCGATTGGGTTCTTGCCGTGCGTGAACTGTCTCCTCCCCGTCCGTTTTTCGTTGGCGAACAAAACGTCGACGTAACGGTGCCGCAAGAGATCCTCGGCACAGGACGATTGGCCGTGGTGCAGGTGCGCTGGGACGGAAAAGTCTCGCTTGTTGTACCGAAAAATGCACGACTGATGCTAGGAGGTCAAACGAAAGGGATGTCGGCTGCGCGGCTCGTGACGCGAGGGATGGCTCGGGCATCGACGCAGATTGAAGGTGCGGCGGAAGTACCATTTATTCCTGGACAAACAGCGACGTTATTCTTCGACCAAGTGGCCATTGATTTTGCATATACAACGGCAGCTCCATCCGTCGAACGAACACCTATTCTGGAAAAGCGATTGATCTGGGCGCAAGTGGTCTCCTTTTTCCTGCATACTGTATTATTGGGAATTCTGCTATTTGGGGTTGGTCCCGCAGATATCGACGCGACATTTGGCATGAGTGCTGAACAACTCAATGAACTTCAACAACGTCTGTGGCGTCTCGAAAGAAATGAACGCCGAATGCGTTGGGAAATCGAAGGGTACGAAGAGCGTTCGCGACCTCCTAACCAGGCCGAAGCAGTAGCAACACAGGCACTCATGGATTCGTGGGGAGCCGCGGCGAATCGTTGGTCCGACGAAATCACAGCCCAGGCATTACGAGCAGAAACGCCGGTCAACGACGACGTGTCCTTGATTGGCGTACTTTATGATTGGCCGGCCCCTCCGCCACCGCCCAAGAAAAGACTTACGATTGAAGATGTTTTGAACGGACCGGCGGGGGTTTTACCTGAAGAAAAGTCTGGGCGCCAGCGTCCTGTTTCTCGGGGCCCGCAAGTGACGATGGGCGCGATCTCTGTCAGCGGTCGATTGCCGCCGGAAGTGATTCGACGAATCGTTCGGCAACAATGGGGGCGATTTCGTTTATGTTATGAAAGCGGCTGGCGGAAGAATCCGAATTTGATCGGGCGTGTCGGCGTCAGGTTCGTGATTGGTCGAGACGGAGCGGTGTCGAACGTACGCAATGGCGGGTCGGATCTCCCGGACGCAAGTGTGATTCGTTGCGTCATGGGGCAATTTAATAACATGGTATTTCCCCAGCCAGAAGCGGGCATCGTCTCGATCACGCTTCCGATCATGTTTACCCCAGGTCCTGGCGATTGATACGACTGTCGGGTTTCCCCGCGCCAAACATATTTGGCGAGTCATTGGCGCATGACGTGGATGACGCGCTGGCAGCGGCGACGACATAGGTTCACGATGGGCCGAATCGGGACATGGCACAATTGCTTCGTTTTTGAGGACCACTGTTTGGCACTCGTCGCGCAGGATATGCAACGTGGACCAACAACGCTCTACACCTGTGGCCGGAGCTCGGCCACGCACACGACCCAAGTCTTCGCCGCTCTGCTCCCTCCCCTCCCCATCCCCATTGACATCGCTCCTTTCCTAGGCGACCGTGCACAACACAATTCCACGGAGGCAAGCAACATCATGGGACTCATCGAAAAACGACTCATCAAAGAAGCCAAAGACACCTGGGTGCTCGAAGAGCAAAAAGACATGCGCGCCATCGCCGGCTCTGAAGTCACCATCGATGTCGACTGGGCGTCCTTCGAAACCGATGAACCCGCCCTGCGAAACTGCCAACACCTCGGCGTGCGCAAAATGTCCAACGCCTTTCGGGTCATCTGCAGCGATGAACTCGGCAAAGAAGCCGTACGCGACAGCATCAAGAGCGTGGTTGTGATCAACGTGAAAGATGCCAAAGAAGGTACCGTGGCTCTCGAGAATGGAATCGCGACCCTTCGTGGCGCCTTTGCCAAAGGCTCCGATGGGTGCATGGGCGACTTGGCGATTGCTCGAGCTCTCGAACGCATGTTGTAGAAAAGAATGTCCAGAACGTGATATGAGGCCTGGCATGCGCGACTTTGACCAAAAATTCCCCGACCTACTGGCTGAGCTGAACGAGCTTGATGTCGACTTCGATGAAGACAACATCGACTTCGAGCCGTACCAAGAATTCCTTTGCGCCGAAGACACCACATCCTGGATTCGTTCATGGACGGGCAACGAATCGCAGAACGGATTCGAATTCCGAGTTTTCGGTCAAGATGGAACAGGCGGATACGTCGCCTTTTGGCTCACGCGGAAAGACAAACCAATCCTCGACCAACCCATCGTATTTTTTGGTTCCGAAGGCGAACTTGGAATCATCGCCAGGGATTTTTACGATTACCTGTGGTTGCTCGCCGGAGGATTTGGCCCGTATGAAGCGGTGGAAAGCAAGCGTCACAAAGCCAAGGTGAATGCGGAGTTCAACAGGTTCGCCGAACGCCACGCAAAAGCTCGCAAGAAAAAACCCCAAGACGTGATTACCGCTGCCAAAGCCGAATTTCCCAAGTTTGTGGCGGACATCAAGGCACTCTGCAAATAGAGCCGCGTTGAATGATTGAATGCGCAAATGTAGGGGCGCGATAAATCACGCCCCTATGTTCGGAAAAATCACCGCTCCGTGATGTTCCAGCTTGCGAGAATCAATCGTGCAGCTTCCTGAACGCTGGGGTCTGTAGGTTTGGCGCGTGGAAAAACGAAGGCTTTGGCTGTTGTGCCCAGCCAGATGAGTTCATCGGCGTTGGTGCCTGTCGATGTATCCGGTGTTGGAGGCGGTTGCAGCAAAATCGTTGGATTGGGTAATTCTGGCGTGAGTGTTCGGTATGCGTGAAGTGTTGCGGCGATGTCGTGAAGTACGCCCAATCGATCTGGTGCTACGAGAAGCACGAAGTCTGGTTTGAGCGCCCGAACCAAGTCCAAATTGGTGTGCTGTTTGGTGATTGGTGAAAGCATGGCCCCAGCGGTTTCGACGAGCACCACACGGGCGGGGTGAGCATCGACCCATGTCGTGACGCGTTCGATGTCGATTGTCACATGGGCCCGACGAGCAGCGAGATGCGGCGAAACGGGATCAGAAAATGCGTAGGGCGGAGTATTTACGGGATACGAACTGAATGCGGCGAGCGATCCAGCATCGGTGCTCGCTTCTGTGGGGTTTTTAGGGACGCCTGATTCAATGGGCTTGAGCGCAGAGACGGAAATACCCATTGCGGTGAGCGCCGAGGTGATAGCGATCGACGCGTGTGTTTTTCCGATTTCGGTGCCGGTGCCAAGGACGACAATACGGGTCATGGTGCAACTGGTCGTAACGTTTGGAAAAGAATACCATCGGACCACGCATCGCGCATGGCGGCTAGGAAAAAGTCGACTTCTTGATCGGTGAGACGTGCGTGTGCGGTGATTCGGAGGCGCGAGGTTCCGACGGGTACTGTTGGGGGACGAATGGCTTGGACGAGGACGCTGCGTTCTCGAAGGCGATTGGAAATCTTTACGGCGATATCGGGCGAACCGACGAAGCAAGGGACGATGGGACCTTGGGAAGGCATGAGGGCTGGGCCAAGGATTCGAGCAAGTTCCGTGCGTAGGCGGCGGGAAACGTTATCGAGACGTTCGCGGGCGACGTCATCTTGGGCGATGCGGATGATTCGTTCGCTGATCACTGTGGCGAGGCTTGGGCTGATGCCGGTGGAGAACACAAAACTTCGCGCGCGATTCCAGAGCCAGGTACGCAACGTGCGAGGTCCTGCGACGAAGGCACCTTGAAGGCCGATGGCTTTGCCGAGGGTTCCAACGATCACTTCGGGCTTGATGCCAACGGAAGCGGCGAAGCCTCGACCGGCGGGTCCGAGGGTTCCGAGGGCGTGGGCTTCGTCGACGATGAGCGCGGCATCGAAGGTGTTACAGAGGGTACGAAGACGTTTCAGGTCTGGGACATCGCCATCCATACTGAAGTAGGATTCGGTGACGACCCAACGTCGGCGAGCGTGAGCTGCGTGGTCGAGGGCTTGAGCGACGGCGTCGGTATCGTTATGGGGGGTGACGACGACGGTGGCACCGGAGAGGCGACAGCCGTCGATGATGGAGGCGTGGTTCAAGGCATCGGAAACGATGACGTCACCGGGGCGAGCGAGTGCGGAGATGGTGCCGACGTTGGCGGCGTATCCGGACGAGAAGAGTAAGGCGGCTTCGGTATCGAGCCACGAGGCGATGGTTTGTTCGGCGCGAGTGTGTTCGGGGTGTTCGCCGCTGACGAGTCTTGAAGCACCCGAACCGGAGTTTGCATGTTCATCATGTGCGCGACTTGGCCATGGGTCACGTGCGTAACCGAGGTAATCGTTGGAGCACATGATGAGCGTATCGGGTGGGGTAGGCTTGTGTTGACGGAGCAAGCCTTGTTCATCGAGCGCTCGGATTTCCGTTTCGAGGTGCCGGAGCGCGCTTTTGTGGTGCATCAACGTTCCTCGTTGTCATTGGCTTCTGTGGTTTCGGTGGTGCCGAGGGATGCGTCGATGCGGTCGCGCAGTCGAGTGAAGGCGGAGCGTGTCTGTTCGCGGAGTGCGGAGTGTTTGGTGCGTACTTCTTCGAGTTCGTGGGCGAGGCGTAAGGCGGCGAGGAGGAGGGCGTGGGGATTGGCCATGCGCCCTGGCGGCGAGACATCGGCGAGAGCTTGCTCGACGGTGAGGGTGGCGCGTTGAAGTTCGTCGTCGGTAGCCGACGTGACGACCTTGTAGTTTTGACCTCCGACCCGAACTTGGACTGTGCGCCCTGCCATAACCGGGGCAGCCTATCACGAAAATGGTCATCTGTGGTGTTTCACGTGAAACAGAAGCGCAGTCGTGGGGTTTGGGGCGAAGGGCGCCGAAGGCGACCCAAAGCCCCAAATGTTCAACCCAGAATATTGACCCGCCCGTGAGCCTGAGCGATGCAAGTACGTATGAGCGGACCTCGACAAGCCCTCGCCGTAACTTTGGCCCTCGCCGTAACCTTGGCCCTTGCCGTAACCTTGGCCTCAACCACTTCCCTCGCCGCTCCTCAAACAACCACGGGCCTGACCATCGGCGCCGCAGGTCGAGCTGTCGACCATCAGTTTTGGGACCAAACCGTTTTTCACGTTGGCGTCCGTAGCGATGTCCTCTTCGGTCGCTCAAATACGTCAAGCTTCGGATTCGGCCCCTACGTCGAAGTCGCTACGCATGCTTTCGACGAAATCCAATTCGGCACTGGCGCCGCAACGCTCTTGCCCATCATCGATGGCTTTCCCATCGTGCTGTCCGCCGGCGCTTACGGTCGGTACAATCGTTTCTTCGGACTCGAACCGGGAGTTGCCACGTCGCTGTTCTGGGGCGCTCGTAGCTACAACCACCACAACGCCTACAACATGGCCGGCGGATTGCTCGCTCAGTTCCGCTATGGGTTCGGTGTATCCGGTGAAACGTCGATCGTGATCGCCGCCCAGCTCGATATCGTTGCGCTGTCGCTACCCGTGCAGTTTTTGATCAACGCCATCCGTGGAGGGTCGCCGGATACGAGGCCCGTGAAGTGAACGGGTGGAGGGTTGCTGCAAATTGGTGGGTGCGCTTTGGGCTAACCGACCTCACCCCGAACTCGCCCGCCAAAGCGCGGGCTCAATCAACGGGACCCCGCCGCAGCGCCGAGAAATCAAGCACCCACCAAAGCTATCGTTGGCGCTTTGGGCTAACCGACATTTCGCAAACGGTCCCAATAGCGCCTCACTGTCGCCGTCTGGTCCCGCTCCCCTTGCCGCACGAACTCTGCCAACTCCGCCACATCGAGCGCCGCCAACAAGTCACTCGTTGTGCACACTACATATTGCCCGTCGCGAAGAACGTGGATTCGTAATTGATCGGCTTCCCACACCCACACTTCACGTACACCGAGACCCGCGTACACCGCCATCTTGTCGACCGTGCCGTGTGTCTCGACAACCTCGATGGCGATGTCCGGCACCGCAGCATCCTCGCCCAAGATGTAACATTCGTCCGGTTCTAGCCCGCGAGCGGCTCCCTTGTTCTTGAACGTCGCCCCGCCATACCCCTCGAACCGCATGTTGCGCTCGAGTGCCCAAATTTCGAGTAGTCGGGCAATGAGTTTCTTGATGCGTTCGTGACGGCGTGAGGTGGTCATGATCTCTAGGCGGCCTTCGAGGTAGGTCAATCGCAGGGAAGGATGATCGTCACCCAAGGCGCTTAATAAGCCCTCGTACGCATCCCAAGACACATCCTCCAAAACGACGCCGCCTTCGCGACGCGATGAGGGGTCAAGGGGTGCGAGGACGTCAGCGATAGCTACCATGGCGTGGGCTCCTTCCACCATTGTATCATCACGGGATCGCAAAATGTCAGTAAGAAAGACTTTTCATGGCGGGTTACCCGAAAATTTGGCCATCACCTTCACACAATTGCGCTCACCTCCCCTCGCCCACCAAGTCACCCTTCGTAAATCTGTGCGCGCACGCCTCGACTGCGCAGGCACCGTCGCGCAACATTGCTCACGCGTTCCTGGCCCGCCGGGTCCGCTCTATGCGAGTTTGCAGGAGTTTCCCAACTCACCGAGTCGCCTTCATGCAATGTTGCATAGGCCCTCCTGGTTCACCGAGTCGCCTTCATGCAATGCTGTAAAAGCACTCTGTCTCACCGAGGTACCCTCATGCAATGTTGCATGAACGCACCTGGTTCACCTGGTCCACCCTCAACGGAATGGCGAAGCCTTCCTCGGTGATCCAGGTGGTGCTCTGCAACCAATTCGTGCAAATTCTCACCCGCTCCCCTGTGGTCCGACTGCATTGCAGTCGGACCAAGCAAGGTCCAGGGCTGGCCCTGGCGCGGGTCCGGGGCG
>JANORL010000455.1:0-4659 GCA_031415295.1 Polyangiaceae bacterium
GATGCGCAAGAGGGAAACAGTCGAATCCAATAACCCTGTCACAGACACGCGTGATTCCAACTCAGCATAACTACGTCGCACCCAATAAAGTGACTGAATATGCCTGCCTTGCGTGCTTTCGATAAGAGACAGCGTGCGGCACGACAACGCTCGTACTTCTGCTTCCTTGTCCGTTGTTGCATGCGGAAGAGCGAGCAACGCGGCTCGCGCCATTTCGGCCGCCTCTACGAACCTCCCGGAAACCCGCAATCCATCGGCCAAATTGTATGCTTCGCCCGCCCGTGTAAACGGCAATTTCGCTCGCTTTAATCGTTTGCGCACCGTTTTGATTTCTTCAGACTCTTCCTCCGGCAACGCTGGCAAAGCCCCGCCATCGCCTCGAATCACCATCATCGTCGTGCGATACGAATATGCATCCGGTGCTCGTTCACGCATTGTTCGTAATGTGTCGACGTCGTGGAGCCACAAAATGACCGGCCCGCCCCTGAGCACCTTTTCTCTATGCAAATTTAATGCATCGAACGGTCCCAATACATCCCGCCCCAGCGTCAACGACAATACGCGATTCTTTTGCTCGACCTGCTCCGAAAGCGCGGCAAACATCTCGTCCGCCGTTCCCATTTCTACCGATTCGGGAAAAGCCAAATGTTTGACGTGCGTACGCAAGTACGTAAGCGCCGCAGAACGTGCCTCCGCGGGGCATAACGCCACGATAAACGCCGTTCCATCCGCTATCGCAATCGATGCCCGATCGATTTGTTCTTCATCCGCGTGCAGCAGATGCAACTCAGCCACGTTCTGCTCGCACCTGCATTGATTTTACGTGTTCCTCCAGCACGGACCAAAACACAGGATTCGCCTCGAACCACACGGTCCCGTTAAACGCTTCGATGACGCGTGATAACAGTAGGTATCGCTTATCTTCGGCGACGCGGAGCGTATTCGTTTGATGTACGTACGCCAATGCCTCGTAATCCCGCGCGTACATTCCGATGGATTCGCGACGCCGCTCCTCATCAATCGCGTAACGCATGACCATGGCGTCCAACTTCGGCAGCTTATTGTAAATCGCCAATGAAACCGCCTCGCGCATTAATCGGAAAAAATCACGCAACACGCCGCCGGAATAAATTGCCGCCAAACGAATCGCCTCACGATCGATCAGCGCTGCATTCACACGTTGAGCGACAACGTCGTGAAAGAAACCAATCCGATCATCGACATACGCGTCTTCCGGGTTCCATTTGTCAGGCGCCTTCTCAAGCACCCGAATTGGGTACAAACATTCCGAATTGTGCCGAATCTCCGCTCGAACGTCATCTCCAAAACGTACGGCCGTCGGTACCGTAAATACAATACGAACCGGCGGAGCCAAAAGAGCCGGCAAATTCGTATCGAAAATATCCCTATGCTGTTCGGCGGTTCGGAGTTTGTCGAGGTCATCAACAACCACCAGCAGTTCATTTGGCCCCTCCTCCTCCGTCAAAGCGTTTTCGATGTCGTCGACAATCTTGCTGATGAGATCCTGCAAAAAATTCTGGTTGCTCTCACCAAATTCACGAAATCCGCGCCGCAACTTTTCACTCAACTTCAAATCCTGTTTGAATTTGACAAAGAAAAGGCTGACCTCGAATCCGACGCTTCCCTCGGTCGCCCGCACACCCGCTGCTTGGTAGATGTTATCGCTCAAGATTCCGAGCTTCTCTTTCAGAGCCTTACCACTCTTTTCAAGCTTGCCCTTATATGTCTGAAACAATTCCCCGGCAATTCGAAACAAAACCTGCGCAGAATCGAGCGTCGCCCATTCTTGATCTTCAAACCGCAATGGCACGACGGCAAACCTCTGCACGATCTCCGGTTTGACCATGAGCAGGTTCAATTCAGTGCTTTTGCCGCTCCCAACGTGCCCCGAAAGAAACACTTTCGTTTCTCGCGTGCCATTCAGCAGCCTTTGCTCAAGCTTTGAGATGGCCCCCGGCAACTTGATGTCACCCCGCCCCTCTTCCGGCAAATTCACATGAAACGCCGGATTCACCGCTTTGTCCTGCGATTTGCCCGTAAAATCGAGCGGTCTCGGATCCAGTACTTTTCGAGCTTCATCCAGCGTTGTCGCACCCGCCATGGGCGCACCCTACCCTGCGTTGGCGAGAGTGTCAACTTTCCTGGCAATTTACATGCCCAGGACGAACTGTTCGATGCTACTCACCCCGACTCCAACACCACCGACGTACTGCGCCAACTCCCCACATCCGGCGGCGTAATGCGCACACCACCACCCCGCGCATCCATCACGCGCACGCCATCGCTCAAAAATGCAATTCCGACGAGCGGCGGCGCATTCGCTTCCAGCTCATAATAACTCCGCCAAACCGGTTTCATTTCGTCCGCATGTCGACGCATCACCCGCGTCGTCGTCACGAGCCACGGCAATCCCACCGGATCAAATCCCATCGCCACCGGCCGATCTTTCGCCTCGACCTCTTCCAATGCCACATGTCCCCGATCAAGGCGCAAGACAAACCCTTCCCCCGCTGCCCACGACAATCGATCGACACCCGCCAGCGCTGCATACAGCGGCGTTTTGTCCGTCACGCCCGCGGCATACACCGCTGTTTGCCCATCATGATTCATGAACAAGGCCCGAGCGCGCGTTCCTTTCGCATTCGTGCCCACGACCAATAGGCCATAAGGACCCGACGACATTGCGAGCACTCGACCACCCAACGGCAATGGAATCGGCGCGCTCCAGGTTTCTCCAGCAAACGTCCACAATTCCGGAAGGCTATCTTCATCGCCGGGCGTCGCCGCTGTCACCACACCAAACACGTGACCATCACCAATCGCCGCTTCGAGTGGGTTTTTTCGCTCCGGTATCGTGAGCTTCACCAATTGACCCGGACGCACCAATCGTACATGCGTCGGACCCACCAGCGCATAACCTGACGAAGGTCCCCGCACGACGTGCGTCGACGCCGCAATCACACCCACCTCGTCCGCATTCACGGGCACCGATACGACGCGATCCTCCCACACGTGAAACAAATGCCCGCCCAGTCGCACCAGCCCGCGGCCATCCGGCTGAAATGCCACGTTTCCCGGCCTGAGCGGCGGAAGCAATACGCCCTTTAATTCGATGGGCGCAACGTCGACGATTTGCGCCAATGGCTCGAGCGTAAGTAGCGGTTCTCCCACCAGACGCGTCGAACAAAACGCTGCCCGGTCCTCACGCGCCGCCTTCGTTTTCCACCGCATTGCCACTCGTTCGAGCAGCGGAAACAACCGTGCCGCAAATGCTTGTACCGAGCCAAACCGTGACGGAGCATCACGAGGCGCCAACGCCAGCGCCGCCGCATCGTCGCGTAAACCCTCGGGCAACGCCGGCGAGCCGCCTTGCGCCAAAACGCGGTCGATTTCGTCGAGCAAAATGCGATCGGCCGCAAATCCTGAATGAAGCCGCGGCGCCGTCTGGAGCGATCGGCGTTCGCCCATCACCAAAAATCCATTGTCCCAAGCTCCACGACACCAATGCTCACCACCCAGGACAAACCAAATCACGGCAGCCAACGCATGCACGTCCGTCCATATACCCACAAGCGGGTTTTTCTCGCCAGGACGCGACAACCATTGTTCGGTGCCCGCGTATTCTCGAGTCAGCGCGGCAATCGTATACGTCGCGCCATCCACACGTGAAATCCCGCAATCGGCAATCTTAGGCGTTTCATTACCGATCGGCCCGACCACGAGCACATTGTCAGGTTTTAAATCCCGATGAATGATTCCCTCTTCGTGCAGCGCCAAAACGCCTTCCACAATGCCGCGACAAAGGCGCAAAGCTCGAATCGGGTCCGTACCTTCCGGCGCTCGGTTCACGCGGTCCGCAAGCGACGACCCTTCAGGCCCTCCGTCGACGTACTCGAGCGCCAACCACGGAAGTCTCACTTGACGCCCGCGCACATCAACAGGCGCTTCGCTCGCGCCGTAAAACCCCACGACAAACTCGGTCGGCGGCACGCGCGCCATGATTCGACCAAGCGCCATGGCTTCACGTTGCGCAAGTTGTCCAGCCAAAATGCCTTCTTGCGCCAAGTCTGTCACCATCGCCGGCTTCATGATCTTCACGGCGATGCGGCCCGGACAATGTGGCGACAAAGCTTCGGAAAAACGCGCCGCTTCGACTTCGGCCAAAAAGACGGTCGACATGCCGCCAACGCCCAAAACATGCGTCAAACGTGCCCCGGTCAGGCTTCCACCCGCATCCGTGAGCACAGGCGTGCCTTTCGCAAGGTCACGAAGATCAGCGTCGTACGAACGCAAATGCGACATCCTCGGAATTCTCGATGCCGATGGTAAACGCACCAGCTCGCCACGTAAAGCGGACAAACGTACGGTCCGACGAAACTACGTTACACGCAGGTTTGCTGCGGCTCTCGTGACAATCGTTGGTACACCAAAGAAACGCAGATCTGGGTTTCACCCAGACCCGACCAGGGGTTGTCCACCCCTGGACCCGGACCAGGCAGGGGCCTGGACCAGCTATTGAATGAACCGCGATGCGGTCCATTCAAACAGGAGCATGACGCGCTGGAAGGCAATTGGCCTTGTGGTTCGACCGCTAAGCGGACGAACCATGCACGGGTCAAGGGCCTGGGCCCTTGCGAG
>JANORL010000456.1:0-7996 GCA_031415295.1 Polyangiaceae bacterium
CTGGCGGGGCTTCACGTGCACGGATATCCCCCTGACTGGACGGCGCAATATCCAACGGGTGGACGTATCGTAAGCCTCCCAACGTATCCCTGGCAACGCGATCGGTATTGGTTGCCGGACGACATTCGCTCGCGGCTGCCATCTGCCCGTAGCCATTCGTCGATACCGGTCACCGATCCCGATGCCCATCCTCTCTTGGGTACTCCCTTGATGCTCGCGGTGGAGCCGAGCCTGCACGTGTGGGAAAACGCTTTTAATACGGCATCGATGCCCTACCTGGCAGACTACCGCATTCAGGGTGATTCGGTGTTTCCGAATGCCGGTTATGTCGAAATGGCATTAGGCGGAATCGTGGAACTGCTTGGAAATGTGCCCATGGCGCTCGAGGAGGTCGCCTTCGAGCGGCTGTTCCCGCTTTCGAGGGAAGCGGATCGACGTATGCAGATTGTGTTCGCCGACGAAACGACCGATCGCAAAACGTTTCGTGTGTGTACTCGTGAATTGAGTGCATCGACGTGGGTTCAACATGCCTCGGGCAAGCTTCGCACTGGGCTTGGTTTGTCGAGCGCGCGTATTGCGCGTGACCGGCCCCGCGTGATTCAATCACGCTGCTCGACGACGATAACGTCGACTGATTTTTATGCGCAGCTGGAGAAGGGTGGGCGTCTCTATGGCAAAGGTTTTCGGGGTATAGAGTCGTTGTGGTTAGGCGCAAATGAAGCGCTCGCGCGATGTTACCTGCACCCGGAACACTTCGGATCCATCGAGAAGTACCAAGTGCATCCAGCGCTGGTCGACGCTTGTTTTCAAACATTGATTGGTGTGCATCTCGCGTCCTTGCTATCGATTAGCGGCACGTTCGTCGCTGCCGGCGTTGAGCGAATACGCATTTATCGCCCCCTGGGAGTGGACATTTGGATTCATGCCGAGCGACACCCGAACGATGACAATCAGAGTACGGTGGGTGATGTTTTCGTCATCGATGCCGAAGGTCGCGTCGTTGCTGAAATGAACGGCGTGCGGATCAAGCAACTCGAGAGTGGCAAAGTACCATCCACATCGGCCCTCGACGACGCCGTCTATGCACTCGAATGGCGCAAGAAAGATTTGGATACCGAAGCTACACGCGCCAAATCAACCACTGGACCCAGTGCGTGGCTGTTCTTCATCGATGACGGTGGAACGGCTGCTTCGATGTCGTTCTTGCTCGTAACGCGTGGAGAAGCTTGCGTCCGCGTTCGTCGAGGAACAAAATTTGCGCGTATCGAAGCTGGACTTTATGAAATAGAGCCGGGCAACCCTGAGCATTACCAAAGGTTATTGCGCGAAGCGTTCGGGCGCGAAGTAGCGTGTAAAGGCATCGTGCACCTATTTGCGCTCGATTCTGCGATGTGGGATGCAACGGATATCGATACAATCGCGCATGATGTGGAACGTGGTTGTCTGAGCGTCATGTATTTGCTGCAAGCAATGGCGCGCCAGGGTTGGCGGGACATGCCCCGTCTATGGCTTGCGACGCGTGGCGCACAAGCGGTGCTGGCTAGCGGTGCGCCGCTTTGCGTTTCACAATCGACGCTATGGGGACTTGGGCGAACGATTGCGCTCGAGCATCCGGAAGTCGAATGTACGCGCATCGATATGGATCCCGTGCGTAGCACCGACGAAGCATCTTTGCTTTGGCGGGAGATTTCCGCGCGTTGTCGCGAGGACCAGATTGCCTACCGCAAAGAAGGTCGATTCGTGGCGCGTCTCGTCAAAAGTTCATTCGAAGCGGGAGATGTCGCCGAAGCGAGGCCGCCGACCGAGCCTGCCAATGGTCGATCGTATCGTCTCGAATGTATCGAAATGGGCGTACTCGATCGGCTTGCAATGCGAGAATCACCGAAACGAACGCCCGGGTTGGGGGAAGTCGAAATTCGCGTCGAAGCTGCGGGGCTCAATTTCGCCGACGTTATGGGAGCGATGGGAATGCTCCCGAGTGCAACGGCCGAATCATTACGGTTTGGCCTGGAGTGTGCGGGACGTGTGGTGGCGATCGGCCCCGGCGTCGATACCGTCACGGTGGGCCAAGAAGTGATTGCGTTTGCGCCGGGTTCGCTCGGATCTCACGTGATTACGGTGGCGGAATTCGTCGTGCCAAAACCCGCCAAATTGTCGTTCGTGGAAGCCGCATCGATTCCCGTTGTATTCATGACGGTTTATTATGCATTAAACAAGCTCGTCCGGCTCGGCCACGACGAACGCATTTTGATTCATACAGCAACAGGCGGTACGGGCCTTGCCGCCATTCAAATGGCTCGAGTTCTGCAGGCGGAGATATTTGCTACGGCCGGAAGTGAAGAAAAGCGCGCCTATTTGCAATCGATCGGCATCGACCACGTGATGGATTCGCGATCGTTGTCGTTCGCCGACGATGTGATGGACAAGACGGGAGGCCAAGGCGTCGACGTCGTGCTCAATACGCTTACTGGCGATGCGCGCACACGAAGCCTCGAATTATTGGCGCCATACGGTCGTTTTGTGGAACTGAGCAAGCGCGATATTTACTTGAATACGCAAATGCCGCCATTACGCCGGAGTGTATCGTTTGCTTCTGTCGATCTGCCCGGCATGGCTCAGCAACGTCCAGCGCTGTTGGGAGCGCTCTTGCGCGAAATCATGCAATTGTTTGAAATGGGGGTGTTTCAGCCGGTGCCTTTGCGCGTTTTTCAAGCAAATGATACTCGAACGGCATTTCAGCTCATGGCCCAAGCCAAGCACATTGGGAAAGTTGTCATCGATATGAGCGATCCGATGACGCATATCCTGCCTGCGGATCGTCCCCGTGGTAAGATTCGTCCGGACGCATCTTATCTGATTACGGGGGGCCTTGGCGGTCTTGGATTATCACTCGCCCAATGGATGGTGGAACAAGGTGCGCGACATCTTGCCCTTATTGCCCGGAGTGAACCGTCGCCTGTTGCCCACGATGCGATGTTGCGTATGGAGAAATCCGGTGCACAGGTGCACGTCATGCGCGCCGACGTCACGAGTGCTTCGCAAATGGCGGCAGCTTTTGCGGAGATCGAACATTCGATGCCTCCGTTACGTGGGGTCGTGCACGCGGCAGGAATCATTGATGACCGTACGCTGCTCGAAATGGATGCCAATCGATTCTTGGACGTGCTGGCCCCGAAAGTATTGGGGGCATTTCATTTACATTCGTTAACGATAGACAAACCGCTCGATTTTTTTGTACTTTATTCGTCCGTCGCCTCGCTTCTCGGAGCGCCTGGACAAGCGAATTATGCCGCAGCGAATGCGTTTCTCGATGGTTTGGCCCACGTGCGGCGGCGTTCTGGTTTGGCGGGCACAAGTATTCATTGGGGACCCTTTGCCGACATTGGTCTCACAGCTTCGCACGAAGAACAGGGCCAACGAATGTCGCATCGAGGTCTCGAGAGTTTGACCCCGACACAAGGTCTGTTCGCATTTGCTCGATTACTCGAACGCCCTAGAGCCGAGGTGGCCATTCTGCGGCTTTCGCTCCATCAATGGTTCGATTTCTATCCGCATGTGGCGAGTAACCCATATTGGTCAGAATTGCAGCGCGAGCAGGCGGTGGAGCGCAGCCCGTCGAGTCAAGTAACATTCCGCCAGATTTTAGAACGAAAGGCCGTTGCTGAGCGGCTTCCCCTACTCGAGCAGCATGTACTGGAGCACGTTGGTCACGTATTTCGACTGGATACATCCCGGATCGATCGGCTATCGTCATTCAAGAGTCTAGGCATGGATTCGTTCTTGAGCCTCGAACTGCGCAATCGACTGGAATTTGGTCTTGGCGTGCGTCTGTCAGCGACGCTCTTGTTTACGTATTCCAACCCGGCGTCGCTGTCCGACTACCTGCTCGACCGGATGACCCTTGGAGCCACCAAGCACCGCACGTCTGACACCGGCAAATTCATCGCAGGTGGGTCGACCAAGGTGGTTGACCGCATGACCGGCTCCTCGTCATCGGACGGCATGAAAGCGGCACCGGTTGCAATACGACAAATGTCCGTTGCCGAAGCTGAACTACTTCTCGAAGAAGAACTCGCGCGTTCGGAGGACTACCTGCAGTGACGACGAGACGCGTCGACATGTCGGGCCCGGGTTTTTCGGAGGACGATTCGCCGCCCGCATCGAATATGTCATCGATGCAACGGGCCATTGTAACAATTCAAAAGATGCGGGCGAAAATCGAGACGCTCGAGCGCACGCGAATCGAACCGATTGCCATTATTGGAATGGGGTGTCGGATTCCTGGGGGAGCGAATACTCCGGAAGCATTTTTCAAATTGCTCGAAGACGGGGTGGATGCGGTCAGCGAGGTTCCTCCGGACCGTTGGCATATCGAGCCCGAAGGGCCGAATTCAGAAGGCGAGGCGCGGGCACTTCGTTGGGGCGCATTTTTAAAAGGTATCGATCGTTTCGATGCGTCTTTTTTTGGCATTTCGCCCCGAGAAGCTGAAAGTTTGGATCCGCAACATCGATTGCTTCTCGAAGTAACTTGGGAGGCGCTCGAACGTGCTGGGCAGCTTCCCGAACGGCTCATGGGGACCAGAGCGGGCGTGTTTGTCGGGATATGGGCTCCCGATTATCAGCTCCGCGTATTGGCCCGTGATCCGAACGAACTCGATGCATATTGTTTTACTGGTACGGTTCTCAGCACGGCGGCGGGAAGGTTATCGTACACGCTCGGACTTCAAGGTCCCTGCATGTCAATCGATACCGCATGTTCGTCGTCGCTAACGGCCATTCATTTGGCTTGCCAAAGTTTACGGAGTGGCGAAAGCACGATGGCCATTGCGGGTGGCGTCAATTTGATGCTGGCGCCGACGACGACCAAACTACACAGCAAAACGCAGGCTTAGTCGCCCGATGGGCGTTGCAAAACGTTCGACGCTCGCGCCAATGGTTATGTTCGCGGCGAAGGCTGCGGAATGTTGGTGCTCAAACGGCTGAGTGATGCGGAACGTGATGGTGATACGATTCTCGCATTGATTCGTGGATCTGCTGTCAATCAAGATGGTCGATCCACGGGTCTTACTGCGCCGAACGTGCTTTCGCAACAAGCGCTTTTGAGGCAAGCGCTGGAAAGTGCGCGGCTTGCGCCGCAAGACATTGCCTATTTAGAAACACATGGGACGGGGACTTCGCTTGGTGATCCCATTGAAGTCGAGGCGATCAAGGAGGTGCTCGGTGCGCCACGTGAACGCGGTGCCACGTGTATTCTTGGGGCGCTCAAATCGAATATTGGGCATCTCGAGGCGGCGGCGGGTGTTGCAGGGCTCATCAAAGTCGTGCTGTCGATGCAAAACGACAAGATACCTGGCAATTTGCACTTCCGTTCGCTCAATCCCCGAATCGACCTTACTGACACTTCGCTGGAGATTGCGCAAACGCCAAAGACATGGGCGCCGGGTATTCGACCTCGTTATGCAGGGGTCAGCTCGTTTGGAATCAGCGGAACGAATGCCCACGTTATTATTGAAGAAGCTCCCCGGAATTTTGAGGAAGCTCTTTTGGAGGAGGAAACCTCCACGTATCTGCTCCCCATTTCTGCAAAAACGAGCGATGCTCTCCGAGACCACGCGCAAGCATACCGTGATATGCTGATTTCCGAGCAAAGTCCACGTCTGCTCGACATTGTCCACACCGCGAGTGCTCGACGAAGCCATTACGTGCATCGCCTATCCGTGGTGGGTCAGACGAAAGAGGAAATGGCCGAACAGCTCGACGCCTATCTCCGCGAGCAAGCGTCAACGAGCGTTTCGGAAGGCAAATCGACGCCAGCGCGGGCGAAAGTGGTATTTGTATTTTCGGGTCAGGGTTCGCAATGGCTGGGGATGGGACGGCAGCTATATGAAACGGACTCGTCTTTTCGATCCGTGATTGATACATGCGACAATTTGATGACCTCGCGACTCAGTTGGAGTATCTTGGACGAACTCGATGCACCGGAGGCGATGTCGCGAATGTCGGAAACGCAGGTCGCGCAACCGCTGCTGTTTGCGATTCAGGTGGCATTGGTGGAAATGCTGCGTTCCTGGGGTATTTCTCCCGATGCCATGATTGGCCATAGTGTCGGAGAAATTGCCGCGGCCCATATCGCCGGCATTCTCTCGCTCGATGAAGCGATACGGCTCGTGTCAATACGCGGCCGAATCATGCAGAAAGCCACGGGCATGGGGAAGATGGTTTCTGTATCGATGACGCCCGAGGACGCAATGGGGGTGCTTGCAGGATATGAAGATCGCGTATCGATTGCGGCAATCAACGACCCCGGTACTGTTGTTCTGTCCGGGCCGACGTCGGCACTCGAAGATATTGTCGTCCGCTGCGAGAAACGTGGCTTTGCCTGTCGGGCACTGCGAGTCGACTATGCCTTCCACAGTCCGCAAATGGACGATTTCGAGCAGGAGTTGGTGGAAAGACTGGTGCGAGTCGACACGCGTCGGGCCACGCTGGCCATGTACAGTACGGTGCTTGCGGATTGCGTGGACGGGAAAGAACTCGACGTGCGGTATTGGGGGCGCAACATTCGACAAACCGTCGACTTTGCGGGCGCAATGTTTGCAGCCATTCGAGATGGATATCAGCTTTTCTTAGAAATCGGGCCTCATCCGGTGCTGACAAACAATATTCAGCAATGTCTTGTAGCAAGAAAAACGGATGGCGCGGTCAATTACACGATGCGACGCAATCAGGACCAGCGCCGTACGCTATTGGAGGCCATTGGAGTGTTCTACACACGAGGGTGTTCGCCCGAATGGACACGCATTGCACCTGTCGGCGGAAAGTGTGTTGCACTGCCGACGTATCCTTGGCAGAAGGACAAGTATTGGGTCAATGTGGACCCCACGAAGTCCATCGGTTTCCAGACGGGTAAATTGGCCAGTGCTTCGAGTGTACATCCGCTTCTTGGGTCGGAATTTTCTCTCTCCGTCAAGCCCAGCGCACATGCATGGCAGCAAACGCTGACTTCGTCGACACCGCCGTGGATTAAAGCACATATTGTACAAGGGACGACGGTATTTCCTGGTGCTGGTTATGTCGAAATGGCGCTTTCCGCTGCGCTATTGACGTTTGGAGATTGCCCCATCGTTCTCGATGACTTCACTTTCGACCGAATGCTCGCATTGCCTGAAGGCGACGAGCGATTGGTGCAGGCGGTGCTGGACGTTGCGGGAACTCGAGGCGCGCTGAACGTCGCCAGTCGCCATCCCGAAGGCGATTCGTGGGTTGGTCATGCCGCGTGTCGCATTGCCATCAGCTCGCCCGAAACGAGAGCGTCCGTGACGACGCCATCGGACATTCGTGGTCGTTGTCCGGATCCGATTTCGCCCACCGAGCATTACGCCCGCCTCGAACGTCGTGGACTCGTTTATGGCCAACTTTTTCGTGGTGTGCAAAATGTTTGGATTGGCAACAGCGACGCCATTGCGCAAATCGATTTTTCCGACAATTCAGCCAAATCATATCGAATCCACCCTGCGCAACTCGACGCGTGTTTTCAGGTCGCAGCGCTGCTTGTCGCAAATGCCGTACCCGAAGGACCGATCGTTCCCGTGCGCATTTCGCGAATTTCATGGTATCGCCCCGTCGAAAGCACAATCATCGTACACGCAACGCTTTCAGAAAAGCCCATACAGAATGGCGACCACGCGGTGGGAGTTGGCAGGAATAAAAGGGCGGATGATGACCCGCGCGCTGTCCGGCAGCAGCATGATCTCGTGACGGCGGAGGTGGATGGAGCTCATGTGGGAATAGATTGCAGGGAAATTGGCGCGTGTTCTGCCTGGTTCATTTCGGCGAGAGAAAGCTGGAAGGCCAGGGTCGACTCCGCGCCCTGGTTCTCATTGACGCGATCCGGATGAAGCCCGTCGCTGCAACCGCCGCTGGCGGAGTCGTAGAGGGACTGGCCGAGATCATTGCGCCCTAGAAACCACTCGAACGCGCACTTCGCCTCACCGGA
>JANORL010000457.1:0-17323 GCA_031415295.1 Polyangiaceae bacterium
GACCACACTTATTCGTCCCTCTCCACAGAGCTTTACAACCCGAAGGCCTTCATCACTCACGCGGCGTCGCTGCGTCAGGGTTTCCCCCATTGCGCAAGATTCCCCACTGCTGCCTCCCGTAGGAGTCTGGACCGTGTCTCAGTTCCAGTGTGGCTGATCATCCTCTCAGACCAGCTACCCGTCTATGCCTTGGTAGGCCATTACCCTACCAACTAGCTGATGGGCCGCAGGCCCATCCCTCGGCTCGAGCTTATATATAGAGGCCCGATTTGACCCCATCCTCTTGCGAGGTCGTGGTCTCATGCTGTATTAGCCCTCCTTTCGGAAGGTTATCCACCACCAAGGGGTAGGTTACCTACGTGTTACTCACCCGTGCGCCGCTTTACTGGGGCCGAAGCCCTTTCTCGCACGACTTGCATGTGTTAGGCGCGCCGCTAACGTTCGTTCTGAGCCAGGATCAAACTCTCCAGTTAAATTTTCTGGAGGTCATTGTGTCCGGCTAAGGTCACAACGACGACTCATGCTCATTGGCATGATGCGATATGCGTATCTCGTGTTTGCACACGGATACGCAGGGGCCACATCACCCGCACGTTTCTGCGTTTTGCGTACAATCCAGTTTTCAAGGACCGAGCCGAAAGATACGACGATGTTTTTCGTCTTTCTCTCGTTCGAATTCTCGCGAAACAATCCAGCTCGCTTGCGCGACACTGTTTTGTTTTTCTTCTGCGAGGGCGGTTGATCTAGGGGGCTTTTCACTCCCTGTCAACTTTTTTTCTCACCGAAGCGACTTGTTTCGCTTTCGCGACACCGTCGTTTTTCTTCGCTGCGAGGTCGGCTGATCTAGAGGGCTTTTCACTCCCTGTCAACCTTTTTTCTCACCGAAGCGACTTGTTTCGCCTTCGCGACACCGTCGTTTTTCTTCGCTGCGAGGTCGGCGGTTGTAGAGTTCTTCGTTCACTCTGTCAACCGTTTTCTTTCGTCGTCGTCGCTTTTTTTCAGAAGCGGCTTTCGACTCACCCGTCGTCAGGAACTTTCGTTCTCGTCAGCGGGAGGGGCGAATCTAGTCAGAACGTCTTCGCTGTCAACAACTCTTCAGGGTTTTTTTTGATCCCCCACCAAACATCCACAAATCGCCCAGAAACTTCGACCCTTGCCGGAACTTCATCCGCGACTCGTCGGCTCCACATGCTCATCCGCAAACCACCGACGTCCACATTCGCGAATGAGCGACATCTCCGCACCACCCGCAAGCCGCACGCGAAAGCCTTTTTCTCGCGGGCGAAGTCCAACCATCGTGCCCAGTACTTCGATCGCTTGCCACGTCCCAGCGGCTCTCATCCGATGCGGCCGCACGTGATCAGGTGCCAACGTTTCGACATCCACTCGAAACCACTTCGCACTACCTGCAGACCGCTCCCAACCCGCTTCGACACATAAGTCCGCTTCGATTTCATCCATCGCGCGATCCGATGCCGCAAACGCAGCACGCGCATGAACCACGAGCACAAGCCCGTACCCCTCGGGCAACCGACGCACGATGTACCCACGATTGCGCGCTCGAACAGTGATCTGTCGCGAGTCGCCAAAGTGCTCGAGTTCTCGAAGCTCCGCGATCACGATCGCCCAATGTGCCGCCGCTATTTTGAGGTCAAACGGTTCCAGAATTCCGGCGTAGTCAACCGCCTCGCCGTCCGCATCCACAAGCACTGCGCCTCGCGATGCTGGAGTGCTGGCCAAGAGCCGCTCCAAGATCGTCGTAAACGTCGACGCCTCTTGGTCTCGCGGTGGCGGAACGGGACGAACTCTTTTGGGACGCGCCTGCTCACTCATCGATCGACCGGCACCATGACCAGCAGCGTTTCAACTTCACGCCCCACGAGCACACCAGAACGCAACCGCTCGAGAAGCTTCGTTCGTGCTGCCGCAGAACGCATCCAAAGAACTTCTTCACGAACACTCTGACGACGTTCCGCCAGCGGCACACGCGCCTCCGGAATACGTTCGAGCAACAGCAAGACGTGGCATCCGTATGGGGTCAAAACAACCTCGCTCAATTCGCCACGCGCAGTCAGCTTCGACGCTCCCTCTGCAAACGGTTTCTCATATCCGCCACCACTCAATGACAAGACACGACCATCTGCGGCGACGGGATCCAACAGTTCGACTTTGATCTCGAACCCATCGCGCGCAACCGTATCCACCGCACGCTTGAACGCATCGACAACGGGATCCGCTTGCTCACGTGAAAGTGGCGTCGTCTTCGCCAACTCGGCCACTGACAACACGGCATCGCGCACGGCTCGAGCCACTGCTGCCGCTCGACTTCGCGTTGCTTCATCTGCACCGTCTTTGGTCCGCACGACCGCGTGTACGACACGAAATCCTTCAGGTCGATCCAACTCAAGCCATCGACGCGTCATCACTGTCGCGAGTTCGTCGTCCGTCACTGGGCCTGCTCGATCGGCATCTTCGAGCACCCGGCGAAGCATGCGTCTCGCAAGCGCAGCGTTTACGACAAGCTGCGTGCCAACGTCCGCATCCATTCCGTCTGCTCGCGCTTGCGATGCATAGAGCGCATCACGAATCGCCAACTCTCGCGCCTTAGAAACGTCAACGCTTTGCGCCGCTGCGATGCGTGCAATCTCGTCGCCGAAGATGCGTTCTGCACCCACTCGCGCAACGACCCCAGCTTCGACGTTGCCCATCTCTACATGTGCAACGACGGACTCCGCGCTCTTGTCACCACAACCGATGAAAAGCGCAACGATCGTCCAACGCAGATGACGAACCCCCGCCTTCATCAGGCACCGCCTCCTCGAGGTCGAAGTAGCTCCGTCGATCCGCGAAGCGACAACGCTCCAACGACCAAGAGGTAGACCGCTCTGAAATCATCCCGCTGCCCCAATGCAGAGATGCCAAAACCAAAAGCAACGGCGGCAGCACAGAGGAGCACGACGGCAAATGCATCGATAGCTCGCGACACGCACGCAGCATACATCCATGCGCTCGATTCATAAAACACGACGCGCATTCGAATCGTTCTCGAGCTGCCAACGCACACTGGAACGTGCGAAATGATCGAGAAGTTCTTTCAGCGTCGGAGCACGACGACCGCGACCCCAGCAGCAACGAACGTGAACAGAAGAAGAAGCGCGCGCCCCGCCGCGGACGTCATGCGCCGATTCGGGCGCGATGAACGCTTGCCGCGATCCACTGCTGCAGCTCCGGCCACCGCGATGATCGCTACAGCGCACGCCACTGAAATTGCGTGCGCAACGAGCGCTCGATCGGCATCACGAACGTTCCACGCCAACACCAGAAACACGAGCGCCGCGACAACGCCTGCCGTCATGATCGCGACAGCTCCCCGAGGCAGTGCCGATCGCGCTTGAAGAAGAGACGCCCCCGGCTCCGGCACTTCCGGCGTAGCCGTTTTGATCTCCCAAGGTTCACGCCACGAAAGTGCAAAAGCTCCCCACGCAACTGCACCGATCGACGCGCGCAGTGGATCGAGCCGCAACGGTTCGAGCGCCGCCGAAGCGAGTAACCACGTGCCTGTCACCAACATGAAGAACAACGTGAGCCCCACGTGACGAGCGAGACGAGGACGCGTCGCACGCAACATCGGTCCCCCGAGTCCAGAGGCGAGAGCGAGAAACGCTACGAGAACCGAACTCTTCGGCGCCGAGCGCGACAGCACTGCTGGAGCAACCGTCGCCGACCACGCAACCACCGCAGCAAGCAACGTCTGCCCAACCGCATCCGTTACTTCGAGGCCCGGTGCGATACGAACGAGTACGCCTTTCGCTTGCGGCGTCGAAACAAGCGAACTCCCCGCAGGTCCACCCTCTGCTTCAACGTCCGCGTTGCTCGACCGCTCGGTCCGTTCAGCTCCCATGCCTAAGTCTACGATACACCATGCACGAGGCGTTCTAGAGGGACAAACCCTTCTGGTTCATCGATCGCGTTCCAAGACGGTCCCTCGCGAGCCGGCTCTTCTTCCTGCGCAACTTCGAGCCCGAGTTTCGACCACAAACCTCTGTCGAAGAGATGGCTTGGTCGAACGTTACCCAGCGCGGCAAGCATGTTGCGACGTGCACCAGGACAACGAGCATCGAGATCCGCGAGCATCCGACTGATCGCTTTGCGCTGAAGGTTCTCCTGCGAACCACATAAGTCGCACGGCAAAATCGGAAATTTTTGTTCCTCGGCAAACGCCACGAGATCCTCTTCGGCACAATAAATGAGCGGCCGAATTACGACGTTGCGACGATCGTCTGAGATGAGTTTCGGAGGCATCGCTTTGAGCTGTCCCGAAAAAACGAGGTTCAGCATGAGCGTCGTGATCGCATCATCACGATGATGCCCAAGCGCAATCTTGGTGCAGCCCATCTCGACAGCGAGGTTGTAGAGAATGCCTCGTCGAAGTCGTGAACAGAGCGAGCAGTAGGTTTTTCCTTCTGGAATCTTCTCGGTGACAATCGAGTACGTGTCCTCGTTGACCATCCGGAACTCGTAGCCTCGAGACGTCATGTATTCGGTCAACAGATGCCCCGGATAACCGGGATGTCCTTGGTCGATGTTGACGGCCACGACGCTGAAATGAATGGGCGCGCGTTTCGATAGATCGACGAGCAGCTCGTGCATCGCGTAGCTGTCCTTGCCGCCAGAAACAGCGCACAGAACGCGATCACCTTCCGAAAGCATTTGGAAATCGACGATCGCGCGCGACATGGCGCGATTCAACTTGCGCCGCAGGTTCACGACGAACTCTGCGCGAACTGCTCGATCAAACGTAGGTACGTAAGCACGCCATGACCCGTGCCTCCCTTGGGATGCAACCCGTAAGGCTTGTTCGCCATGGAAGGACCAGCGATGTCGACGTGAATCCACGGTGTGTCCCCGACAAACTCACGCAAGAACAACGCGGCAGTGATCGCTCCGCCCCAACGCTCCGCTGTATGTTTGATATCCGCCCAGTCGCTCTTGAGACCTTCACGTAGTTCTTCGACGAGCGGCAGTTGCCACATGGATTCACCTGCGGTCCGCGCCGCAGTGCGAAACTGTTCGGCTACTTCGTCTCGATTGGCGAAGAAGCCAGAAACTGTGGGACCAAGCGCCACAACACAAGCTCCCGTGAGTGTTGCGTTGTCGACGATGAGGTCCGGTTTCAACGAGCGCGCATACGCAAGACAATCGGCAAGAACGAGCCGACCTTCCGCATCGGTGTTGATGATTTCGACGGTTTTCCCATCGAGCGATTTCCAAATGTCGCCCGGTCGATACGCCGATCCATCGGGCATGTTTTCCGCTGCGCCGATGATTCCATGCACTTCGATGTCCGGCTTGGTCGCAGCAACAGCAGCCATCAGCGCGATGACGTTCGCCGCTCCGCCCATGTCGCCCTTCATCTCCTCCATGCCTGGAGCCGGCTTGATGCAAAGACCACCGCTGTCGAAAGTAAGACCCTTGCCAACGAAGACGATCTTCTTCGTGCTGGGTTTGGCCGGGGTGTACACGAGGTGGGCCATGTGTGGATCATGTGCACTGCCTTGGCCCACGGCGACAAACAGATGCATGCCCGCCTTGGTGAGCGCGGCCTTGTCGAAAACGGTCACGCCAAGCCCACACGACTTCGCGACTTCCACAGCCGCTTGCACCAGCAGCTCCGGATAGAGTTCATTCGGCGGCGCATTAATGAGATCGCGCGCGATCGAAATTGCGTGGCCGACCCTCTCGCCCAGAGCCATCGCTTCGCGATCGGCTTTCGTCACCGGACCGCCAACCACCAAGGAAATCTGCGCAAGATTCACCTTGGGAAGACGTTCGCCCGTCTGAAAAATCGTGAAGCGGTACGAGCCCAAGACCGCGCCTTCAGCTGCTGCGCGCACTGCGTTCGTCACGCCTTCCGGAACGACGATCGCGACCGATTCCGCTTTTGTTCCCAGGGCAAACCGTACGCCTTTAGCGGCAAGCAAACGGACATCGATATCCGAAACGGGTGAGGTTTTTCCGAGTCCAACGAGGAGCACTCGCCCAACCGGCAGCGCGTCGTTCGTCGACAAATCGAGGGTCTGATCCTTCTTGCCGGTGAAGTCCTCACGCTTAACGGCGCGCGCAACCACGGTACCGAGCGATTTCTCGAGCTCGGCCAGGATGCCCTCCTTCGTCGATGCGCCCTCGGACACGCCGATGACCACAACGTCTGCGGCAATGCTCAGAGGCGACTGGGAAACGATGGAAAGCTTGATCGACGACATGCATTCTCCTGCGAGCAACGTGCCAAGTCCCGCGATGTTTGGGCGCGCATCTAATCACGACAAGTTCGATTCGTCGACGGATCGTGACGTGCTCGATGCAACGAAGGGACGACGTTGAATGTTTGCGATGTGAACGATGTGAACGACGTGAAGAGGGGAAAAAACGTGGCGCACTGCGGCAAGGTGCGCACGCTCGAATCAGCTCACGCGGCTGAGCCCGTATCCTTGTAGATGCGCATGACGTCGCCGAGCAGCGCCAAGCCGTCTTCGCGCGATCGTTGAAATGCGTTGCGACCCATGATCGAACCGAACGATCCACCTTGAGCAAGCTCGCGAACTTCCGCGAGCACAGCATCGGATCCCTTCGCTTCGCCACCTGAAAAAATAACGACGCGTTTGCCGTTAAACGTCGACTGAATGACGTGACGAATCCTGTCGGATAACGTCGCGATCGGAATCTGGTGCTTCTCGTACATCTTGCGGGCTTCGTCTTGTTCGATATGCGCCGTCGGCGGCTTGACCTTGACGATGTGTGCACCGAGCTCCGCCGCGATGTGCGACGCATACGCGATTACATCGATGCCCGTCTCGCCCGCTTTGGAAATTGCTCCGCGCGCGTACGACCAAACGATGACGACAAGTCCTTTGCGTTTGGCTTCGATGGTGATCTCTCGCAAGTCCTCGAACATGCGGTTTCTCGCGCCAGACCCCGGGTAGATCGTGTACCCGACGCCGACACATCCAAGGCGCAAAGCGTCTTCAACCGAACTCGTGACTGCCGAAATCGGATGATCGGTTTTCGCCAGCGAGTCGCTGTTGTTTAGTTTGAGAATGAGCGGAATTTGTCCTGCAAACTTCGCGGCTCCCGCTTCGAGAAAACCAAGCGGTGCAGCGTACGCGTTGCACCCCGAGTCGATCGCGAGCTGAAAGTGGTACTCGGGATCGTTCGCTGCCGGGTTTGGAGCGAATGACCGCACGGGACCATGTTCGAAACCCTGATCAACAGGGAGGATGACGAGTTTGCCCGTGCCCGCGAGCGTGCCGTGGTCGAGCAAACGCACGAGGTTTGTCTGGGTGCCAGGGTTGTCCGATGAATACCAAGACAAGATCTGCTTGACGCGATCGGTGAGAGGCATGGTCGTCTCCGGTGACTCGTTTGCGTTCGGATTTGCGATGCTTTTACAGCCAGCCGCACGGGCGGCTGCGCGCGTTACGACAATTCGTCGCGCCGAACTGTGATGCCGAGGAGGCTAGGTCGCGCACGACTTTGCTGCAACGGCATCTTTTATGATGAGCCGGGTTGAACGCTACGCGGTCAACCCTTGTCAGATAAAGATTCTTCAAGTTCGCTAACGCTCACGTTGAAGAAGTTTCTCTCTATCTTTTTTACGATGGGGCTTCGCCCCTTTTTACGATGGGGCTTCGCCCCATAGGCCAGCCCGCCCCAGGAGCAGAAGATGACCGCATCGGCTGATCAACAATCACAAAGTTCACCCTCGGAACCTTCACGCGTCGGTATCACGCTCGAAACGTTCATTCTCGAAGGACAGATGGGAAACCCCGCTGCAACGGGTGCGTTCACGTCCTTGCTCAACCAGATCGGCCTGGCTGCAAAACTCGTCACGTCGAAAGTTCGGCGCGCCGGACTCGCTCGGTTACTTGGCTACACAGGACAAACAAACATCCAAGGCGAAGCCGTTCAGAAGCTCGACGAAGAAGCGAACGAAACACTCATCGCCGTGCTCGCACGTCGCAACCACTGCGCAGCCATTGCCAGCGAAGAACTCGAGACCATTCGCATCACGTCGACCGATCGGCGCGCCAAATACCTCGTCCTCTTCGACCCGCTCGATGGCTCTTCCAACATCGACGTCAACATCTCCATCGGAACGATCTTCGGTGTCTTACGAAAATCATCCGACAATGAAACAACCACCGAAGCGGATTTTTTGAAGCCTGGTCGCGACCTCATCGCTGCGGGTTACATCCTCTACGGTTCATCCACGATGTTCGTCATCACGACCGGTTACGGAGGCGTTCACGCCTTCACGTACGATCCGACTGTGGGCGAGTTTTTCCTGTCGCACGAAAACATCCGCATCCCCCATCGCGCGTCGCTTTACTCGATCAACGAAGGCAACACCGTTCACTGGACCGACGACGTGCGCAGGTGGAACGCGTACTTGAAGGAAGAGGACAAAGCGACAGCGCGTCCCTATGGCGCACGTTACGTCGGAACGCTCGTCGCCGATGCGCATCGCACGTTGATGAAGGGCGGCATCTTCGTCTACCCCGCAGACAAGAAGAACAAGCAGGGCAAGTTGAGACTGCTCTACGAAGCCAATCCGTTCGCGTTCATCTTCGAAGCAGCAGGAGGCGTGGCCACGACAGGGCGCGATCGCATCCTCGACATCGAACCAACCGAACTGCACCAACGCGTCCCGCTCGTGCTCGGGTCACCGCACGACGTTGCCGTCTTCGAAGAGTTCGTCCGGGGTGAACGGTAGGTTTGTCGCATACGTGGCGCTGGGTTTCACCCAGACTCCTCCAACGAGAACGAGGGGCTGCGCGCCCCTCGACCCGCGCAAGGGACAATGTCCCTTGACCCTTGCATTGGATCGACCGCGATGCGGTCAATCCAAAATGGGTTCAATCAATTCAATATTGTCATTTACCATTTGGAAACGGTCATACCGTGGTCGCCGCTGCTTTCGGTGCGGCAATCCGCCCACCAAGCCAGGCCGTAGGCACAGGCAGCGCCACTGCGAGCACCATCATCCAGACGGGGTGGGGAATCATGAACATCGTCGTGGCGGATAACACGATCATGACGAGCCCAATCCCAATTGCGAGCGGTTGATGGTGCTTTCGCGTGATCCGCGACGCCACAACCGCTCCGACAAACGCCCCTGCCGCCCAGGCCAGGACGACGAAAGCGAGCGCGTTCCATGGCAGGGTAGGCATTAACGCCTTGAGCATTTCAGGGTTTGACACGTCCGTGCCAGGTGGTGGAGGAAAGAGCAAGTGGCCTGTCGATTCGACTGCGAACACGGTGAACATCATTGCTGACAGGCCAACGATTGCTGCAAGTATGGTGCGAATCATGAGAAGTATCCTTGGTGAATGAAACCAGCGTATTGATCACCACTGATTAGCCCAGCGTCTACCCCAGCTCCGTGTACTTGGCCGCGAGTGCAGCCTGAACACGATTATCGAGTTTCTCAAGCTATAGACAAACGATTCGTCTTACCCGACCTCCTTCGCCTTCGCTTTGCTCTCTTGCATAAACGCGGCCGTATCGCCTGAGCCAAGCAACGTAAACAGACGAACGCTTGGCTTACGCATGAACGTCGGTGCGTCTGTGAGTGCTTCTGCGGGAGGGAGCGGTGGCGCGAGCAACGCCATAAGCCGCAAGCTTTTCGACGTTTCTTTGCCCGAATTCAGGCGCTGCAACAGTTGCCCGTCATAAGCGTCGCCCGGAAGAATTTTTTCGACGAAATGCCCAAACAGCACGTGCGTCGAATGTCCAGAATTTGAGGAGCCTACGAATACTTTCAATTCGATTGGATTGGCTTGTTTCGCTAAATTGGTAATGAGCGGCTGGAAAAGACGCCGCGCCTCTTCTTCGATATCTGCGGGCGTTCCAGGAATGAGGTCGCTCTTGTTGATGAAGAGCACCACCGTTTTGCAAGACGCCATCAATTTAGAACCGAAAAAATAACGCAATGCTTCCGGCTGGAATTCGCGCAATTGAGCCTGCACCCGCTCGGGCTCGATCCCTTTGGCATCTTTGCCGCCTAAATCCACGACGAACAAAAGACCGTGCACATCGGAATTGCTCATTTCCTGCACGGCTTCGACCATATGTTCGCCACCCCAATCGAGCACCTCGAAGACGTGTTCCGTGACTTCTTTGCCGGTTTGCACTCGGCTCACGTTTCGTTCGTATTGCTCGCTCTTGGTTCCATCAATGGAACCCAAATCCGCGAGTGGATTTGCCCATTTCAATGTAAGCGACGTTTTTCCGGTCCCCTTCATGCCGAGTGTGACAATGCGATATGTTTTTCGCGTGCTTTCAGGGCGCTCCTCGAGTTTTTCGCGGTAATGCGTAGCTTCTTGTCGGGCCTGTTCGAGCTGTGTCGTGAGGCTCTGCGTGAACTCGTCGAGCGCCTGCAGTTTCGCGTTGGATAATTCGAGATCCGCACCGACCTTCGATGCTTTCATTCCTACGATGACGAGCGCACCAACCACCACCGTAACGGCAACGACGACAACGAAGAGAATGACGAGCAACGACATACGAGCCTCACGACGAAAATGTCCCCGAAATGCCGCAGAACCACTGCGGATGCGGCGCGAGGTCGAGTTGGCGAACCACCTGATCACAAGTTACGTGAACAGGCCAAGTTTAGGGAGAAAAAGCTGCAAGTCGACCTGGACCGACATCGGCTGATCTCCACCGACGCGTCGGCGTATCCTGCCGCCGTGTTTCGCCCATCCATCCCTTCTTTTACGCACGCTCTCGTTGCCACACTCGTCGTCACCGGATGCAGCGTGACGGTGCAACCGATCCGCACACCGAATCGCGTGGCTGGTCATTCCATTTCGCCTCCAACGAATGAAACACCCGTCGCGTATTTGGACGAGGCACCTTCAGAGTTGCCTGTCGCGTCATGCCCTGATGCGGCTCCGCCGCCGGTTCTCGATTCCACAGCCAAGTTTGTCTTACAGAACGGACATGAACGTCCGATCATGCGGCTTGCCGTGAGCGCCGATGGACGAATTCTCGCCTCCTCAGGCCTCGACGGAACCGTACGCGTATGGGATGTGCGCGCGGGCATTCTCCTGCGCAAACTCGGCACCGCAGGCGTTTTCGTGAACGGTTTGTCACTCAGTGCCAACGGCAAACGCCTTGCATATTACGCGCCCGACGGGTCGCCTGAAGGCCTCGCCATTCGCATCGTCGATCTCGATCGACCCACGGCACCGCGCTCGGTCACTCCGTTTTACGGTTCGTTCGAACTTTCGTCAGACGGAAAAAAACTCGCCATTGCCGTGGACAAACTCATGCTTTTCGACGTCGAATCGGGCGCGCTTTTGCTCGACGTTCCGCTCGGCATGCCGTCCCCCATGGCCCTCGATGTCGCGTTCGACAAAACGAATGCGCGCATTGCGATCACTGCCCCCGGTCAAGCCGTCATCGTCGATTCCACCAAGGGCACGATCTTGCATCGTTTGACCACCAACTATACCACCATCGGCGACGTGCCGTCGAACATCGAGTTCGCGAAAGACGCCGTGATCATTCGCTCGGCGGTCGGTACCGTCACGCAGCACTCGCTCATGGCGGGAATGGCTCCCGTCACACTGCCCGGTAAGTACCGTGATCTCGCGGTCGCCGGAAATCGCCTCTGGGTCGCGGAAACCACGACGGCAAACGTGATGGCGTTTGCATTGCCAAACCTGACACCCATCAAACTCCCCACGGTGAACGCCGCTCGAGCAGAACTCATCGCCGCAAGTGCCGACGAGTCCACGGTCGTGTTCGCATCACGGCGCCTCGACCCGACGACCAAGTATGCGTCGAGCTACAGCGACGCGGGGTCACGCATCGATGCGCGCGACGCCGAAACGATGCACGCCGTTCGTACGATCGAAGGTCGTGAAACAGGCATCGATGCAATCAGTCTCAACCCTGCGGGGGACCAGCTCGTCACCGGTTCCAACCAAGGGGAACTCGGTCGATGGAATCTTCGCGACGGCTCACGCACGACGCCCATGCTCGACGAAGCGCGCGATCGCGGTCGCACCGTGGGCATCACGTATGCCTCCGACGGTAGCGTGTTCGTTTCGACCAACGGGTCTTACGCGGTACGCGCGCGTGATGGGAAAACAGCCCTCAATCGACGGTATTGGTTGCCCCACGATGGCCACAGCGTGCGCTTCACCGGCATCGTTCCCAAAACAAACAATCTCATCACAGCGGCGATGCGGACCGACCGCAAAGTATCGCGAACGAAGAAGCTACAAAATGGCATGCCGCAGATCGACGAAACCTTCGACGTCATCGTTGATCGCTGGGATTTGTCCGGCCCAACCTTCGACAGCGGTGCCAATCGTAACAGCGAAATCGCACGTCCACCCGGCAAGACAGTCGCTCGAGTTCCCCACGAAGCGCACCAGCTTGCGATGTCTCCAAAGGGAGATCTGCTCGCCATCGAAGGCGCGCATGAGCTCGCACTGATGCGTTTGGACACCGGAGCTATTGCGTGGGTCGCTCCGCTGCAAACCATCATCCTCGGCAGTACGAAACAACCCGACGGAGCGCTCGATCATCAAGCTCGGTGGACGACATTTTCTCCAGATGGAAAATTGCTGCTCCTATCCACGCGGCGGCTCGAGAGAAACAAGCAAGGCATCCAGATATTCGTGCCGATTCTCCTCGTTTTCGACACGACAAACGGGCACGTCGTTGCGACACATCGTTTGGACACCAACGGTCCTGTGGCTTGGCGCAACGGCAAAGTGTTTGTCGGGGGTGCACGTCCGGTGTTGCTCGACGCACCCAAGATGACCATGCGCGCACGTATCGTAGCGCTCGACAACACCATCACTGCGGTGACGCTGCATCCGACGCGTGATCATTTCGTCATCGGCGGAGATGGCGGTGCAACGTCTTTCGTCGACGAAAATGGCGGCATCACGGCGACGCTCGTGGCCACACCCAATGGCGAATGGATCGCTGCAGCTCCTGACGGCGCCTATCGCTCGAGCATCGACGGCGCTCGCGCCATGGCCTGGACCTTCACTTCGCCACTCGAAGGTTTTTCGTTCGAACGGTTTGCGGCACGTTTCGACAAACCCGACGTCATTGCTAGACGTCTCATGGGTGAACCTTCACCAGCCAACGTGTCACTCGCTCGACCTCCACGATTGAACATCAAAGGAGTCCATGGCGGTGTCGTGAACACGCCGGACCGAACACTCACGCTTGCGGCAACGACCTGGAGCGCTTCGCGTGTTGACCGCATTCGCGCATTCGTCGATGGACGACCCGTTGCGGAAGAACTCGTATGTGCACGCGACGGCGAAGCAACGTTGAAGATACCGCTTCACGCAGGGCAAAATCGCGTCGGACTCGTCGCCTACGACTCGGAAGGGCATGCAAGCAACACACAGGACCTCGATGTTGTGTCGACATCGGTGCTGGCCGAGAAACCAAACCTGTACGTCGTATCGATCGGCGTTAGCCGCTACCCGAATATGCCCTTGGAGCAGCAGCTGGATTTTGCGGATGACGATGCACGTGCTGTTGCGGAATCGTTGCAGCACCAAGCAGGTAAGGACAAAGCCTTTGCGAAGATTTTCACGACGACACTTCTCGACGACAAGGTGACGGTGCGCTCCGTTGAGGACGCGGTCGCGAGTCTTCGGGTGATGCGTCCCGACGATCTCGGCGTGGTGTTTTTCGCGGGACACGGCGCCAAACTCGCGGAAGGCAAGATGGTGTTCATGACGAACCAGGCATCGTTTGTGCGGGCGTCCGCTGAAATTCACGGCATTGGTTGGGACAAGATCCACAGGGGCTTGTCTCCTGTCCGTGGCCGCGTACTCATGATGCTCGACGCGTGCCATGCGGGACATCTCACGACAGAGATTGTCGCGCCAAACGAAGAGCTGGCGCGACAACTCACGGCGGGCAATCGCGCGGGAGTGTTCATATTTTCGGCGGCCCGCGGATCCCAATTCAGTTACGAAGTGCCACCTCGAGGTTCGGGAAGCTCGAGTCGCGGGCTGGAGCTGGCGTGGACGGGGCAAAAACCACCGCCCATGACTCAGGAATTGGCGGGTGGTCACGGGTTGTTCACGAGCGCGTTGCTCGAAGCCCTTGCGGGTGAAGCGCCCGATGTCGATCGCAGTGGGGCGACGGAGGTGGGGGAATTGGTCGATTACGTGACAGAACGAGTTCGCGCGGCCTCGAATGGGAAGCAAACGCCGTGGGTCGCGCGGCGGGAAATGTTTGGCGAGTTTTTCGTGGTACCAGCGAAGAAGTAAGAAGGTCTGCTCAAGGTACGGGCACGATGCTCATCCAATTCAGCATCGTGTATTCGTTTGTCTGGCCAACCTCCAGCGTCACGTTACCGTCGGCGATATCAACCATGACGGTCGCCGTCTTGTACGGCTCCGCCGGCGTCGTGGCGACGGAATCGAAAAGCGTCTGCCCTTCGACGACGGCCAAGTTTTTTCCGTACGTTTTCCCGTACCAACCAATCGACACCGTTACTTCGTATTTGCCCGGTTCGATGTCCCAGTTGAACGTATCGGTGCGCCCGTAATCATTGTAGATGATGCTCTTTTGCAAGTCGCTGACTGGTGCGTCCGTTACGTATTGGTAAAGCATGATGCTCGTATCACCAATATACGGCCCTGACCAACCACTGCCTTTTTTCGCATCATACGCTTCCCAACCTACTTTCAACCATTCATGCCCATCGACCACCAGTGGACTCACCATTGGTTCCCCTTTGGGATCCTGGAAATTGATATAATACGGAGCACGCGGATGCGCCCCTTCCGGTTTCGACACGAGTGTCGGGCAGCCATTGACCTTACCTTCGAGATACTTGCCTAATTCGTCACGCAAATGGGCAAGCGCTGCGGAATCGTGGGTGTACGACGTCGTGGATGAAACGGCACTAGCCACCGAAACATCGCAACCGCCAGCTTGTGCGGGTGTTTGGGGCATGGTGCCTCCCGCTGCTTTCAACAAGTATTCGAAATCCTCGACGCCTTCGCGCAAGAGTTCCCAGCGAATGCTGCTGACGATTTCGCCATTTTCTGGTGGATACAACAAGAATCCGTCGCCATTCTGGTTCGTGCCTTCCGGCTTCGGATTCTGGTACGGGTCACTTCCCCAACCCGTTACCGAATAATAGGCAAACCCTCGAACTCGGTACTTCCACGCCGCCCAATGCGCGATACGGCTTTCGATGCCGGGATGATCGATCGTAATGGGATTAAAATGCGGCGGCAGATCCCCATACAAGAAATACCACCACACCGTTTCGCCCAAACCTTGACGAATCGCCGCATAATCTGGATCGAAATGCGAAAGATCGGCCCACCACATGTCATAATAGCCCGTGCCGATCGAAGGATGCTCGGCGATTTCCGGCTTGGGCTCTTCACTCACGACGATACGAAGATTCGGCGCCGCTTCTTTCGCGAGTTTCGCCAAAAATGCTGCGACATTGTAGTCTTCCGGCCCTTGGGGCTCGTTTTGTACGTAATAGTATCCCTTGTCCTGCCAACCTCGAGCCACCACGTACGCGTCAATCGCGGCGAGCAACTTCTGCCATTCGGTATTGTATTGCGCCGTTCCATAATGGTCGGGACCACGATCGACGCCGCAAAACGTTTGCGGACGGGGTGTGGAATTGTTGACGAATTGCATGATCTGAAAAGACGGAAAACCTACGCCATTCCATCCCTTGCCGTCGATGTATTCCGGACCTAATTGCGAAAAGTCGTACGGATTGTTCACTTCGACAAATTTACCCGAAGCACAATCGTAATCGATTCCGCCATTGTAATTGAGTCCCGCTGGCCACGCAGCGCCTGAAGGAACGAGGCGGTGGTCATAAAAAAAGTCCTTGAGCGTGCGGACTTTTTCCAAACTTTCACTGCCACCAAGTGCCTGGTAGCTGGAATTCCAATCGCCATCGAATCCGATTTCTTTGGGTAGCTCAAAATCATACACGTGCAGCGCAATCGGTACGTCGGTCGTTTCACCTCCAACCGTCATTGAAAGTTTCGCCGTATAATCGCCAGCAACAGCCCCCGCCGGAACATGTACAGTAATCCAAAACGGCTGATTTTCACTGCCGACGACATTGTGACTCGCACCCAACTTCGATGGATGTAGCGGATCCGGCATGTAGGGAGAAATGATGGACGACGGATCGGAGGGTTTTGTTATTTTGACGTAACCGACCCGATGAATTTGTACGTCGTCAATCGTGCCGGGCCCAGTAAACGGCGTCATCGTCATGCTCGCCGTTGAAGCAGCGTCGGGACGCACGATAATCTGAAACGGTTCGAATTCATTTTTTGCTGCGGAAATCTGAATTGTATCGCCCGAGCGCGTCGGTACGGCAGCTTCGCGCAAAACCTTATCCATGGGCGACGCGGTCCATAACGTCGCTCCTTTGGGCGAAGGCAAAACGAATGCAAGATCCCCAGCTGGCGTGCAATCCGTGCACGGCGGCAAGGCGTTGCTTCCGCCCGCACCTCCACCGCCCCCGGGCGGCGATTCCACAGAACCGCAGCCGAATACGAACAATGGCGCAAGCGCCCAAGCACATTGACGTCGCAACATGAACAAAACCTCCGCACACGAAGATATCGGGATTTCTCTGATTCGGAAATGCCGAATTACGGCAATTTTCTAAAGGTCGATCGTACCTCGCGCGTTATCCGCGCGTTATACGCACGTCGTCACGTCCGCACACCCGAAAACGGTTGTTTCCAGTCTCAGGGGGTGTTTATCAGGCGTCGCGAACGTTGTGAAGCTACGGACGGCGGCGGAAACGTACGTCGTACGTCGTACGCTGAACGCCCGACCGACGATTCGCAACGCGCAGCAGCCTGATAAACACCCTCTCAGAACTTCGCATGTGCGAATAGATGTTCTGTGGCATCAATGAGCAATTGCTCTACTTGATCGCTCTGGATTGCATCTGGATGCGGATAACGTAACAAATCGAAAGGCGTCGGTGGCACGACAAGCCAGGCCAGAACCTCGGGAACCACGCTCCAGCGTAAAACCCCGTATGCAACATATCCGGACTGGCTGCCACGCCCACGCATTCCAAGATGGAGGCCAATCGCGGGAGAAATCCAATCCTTCTCGTGCATTAGTTTTGCGATTTCGATGCGTGGAGCGTGACCGAGTTTCTGCAGCTCCGACGCCACGTCCTCCGTCACCGGACGACTGATCTCCAGGCTGACGCGCAAGAACGCTTCGTCGAACGCTTCGGCGTCGGCAGCACCGCCTTTGG
>JANORL010000458.1:0-9300 GCA_031415295.1 Polyangiaceae bacterium
CCAAAAGTGGTTGGCACCTTTTTAGGGGCACCTTTTTAGGGTGCCGAAACCAGAAAAAACCCTCCGTGGTGCGCCTCTTGTCGACGGTCAGGGACGTCTTTATCGGGATTGGGTGGCGCGTTCATCCCTTTTGAGCGGTCACGCTGCCAACAGAGAGCGCGCGGCGGCTCGATCCGAAAACGGCAGCAGCGTCGAGTAGAGTGCGAGCCGGCGGAGATCTTCGTCTCGATAAACGCGAGATACGTCCACTGTATCGTCCAGAATGGTGACTCGCTGCTCTGCTCGTCCTGCGGCATGCAGGTCGTGGACTTTTCGAAAGACTTCGTTTGCCTGCATATGTGCGGCGGCTGGAAGACGCGAGAATAGTGTCAGCACCGCCGAAGTCGTCATCTTGCCGCGAACGAGGAAATCAATAGCAACAGGAGCGAACTGTCCTTTCAGTTCCGTTCCGGGTTCGTAGTCAAGGTCCGCATCCGCCAGGAACTCTTCGACATCCTCAGCAAAAACGCTCTGTAGTTGGAGGCGCTTAGTGAAAAGAAGGTCGGACATTCGCACGCATGCCTGACCGAGAAGAATGATGCCGTCCCTGAGCGAGTCCTGCATATCGGCAAGCGGCTTTTCGAGCGCGCCGCCAACAAGGTCAACGCCATAGAGCGAAATGGCCTCTTCAAGCTGCACTCGGCGCTTTTTCGAAGTCCAGGGTTTGACGTCGTGGTTGAGAAGGAAACCCATCGTCTGCCCGAGGTCGCTGAGACGCGAAGGGGGCCGAAGCGGCTCTCGACGATCGTTAACGACGAACACGTCCACTGACGATCCATCCGGATAGAGAAATCCGGTCTGAACGCGGATGTGTCCTTTGGGCAGGATATCAGCGGCTTTGACCATGCAGAGGCTTTGAAGCCGCTGGACCAGCACGGTTGCGTCACGCATCGTCAACCTCATCTGGAACCTCAAACGCCCCGTTATGAACAATGTTCGCAGCTAGGCAAAAGTTCTCGAACACTTCGCGGAGCGATTTCCCGTCGAGCCCCGGGCGTGGGATCACTCCATCGCGTAGGCCACGGCGTACGCTGTGGTCATCCTGAACCGAGTGCTTGTGACTTCGCCCTGCGTCTCCATGGCAAGAGCCATCCACATCGAGACGGCATATTGGTCCTTCGCCGACGAGCGTTACATTGATTCCTTTTGCGCCTGTTTCCGGATTAAAATTGATGTTCATCCAAACCGTAACGCCTTGGCTGTTGTGAATCGGAATGCGTTCCGCGGTGAGCAGAGGGTGTGTCGCCTGCTTCTGGGAGAGCTTGATGGGCCCGGAAATCGCCTTTCCCGGGAGGTCGCGTAGGGTTTCAAAGTCTCGACGATTCATGTGCCGTGCCCCTCAGGTAGCACACTGCGGACGGGGCGGATAGTCTCAAAAACCTGGTGCGAGATCGATCGACTTCCTGATCGAGCGGCGCGGCGGTGTAATCGTCGCTTCCGTCGGGAAAATCTGCGAATGGGGAGCTTTTTTCATGGCGTCGGCGCTGCGTCCCGCCAATTTCGCGCGTAGAAACGCGATCCCGCGAATCGAAAAAGTGGTTGGCACCTTTGAAAAAGTGGCGCGCTGAAAAAGTGGTTGGCACCTTTTGGGAGGCATTCTGAGCGAGATAAAGGTCGCGGCTGAAGATTTTCGAACCGTGCGCGTAGCGCCTTGACAACGTATGCCTTCAGGTCGCAACATGTATGCCTGTCGAACGGAGGGCGTTGAAGATGTCTGCTACGGGTCGTGGATTAAAGCGAAAATCATATTTCGTGGACGAAAACATGGTCCAACGCGCAAAAAAGCTGCTGCGGGCAGAGACGGATTCGGACGCCGTTCGGATATCACTGGAGCGAGTGGTGGAGATGGAAGAGTTCTGGAAATTCATGGACGACAGCGCGGGCAAATTGCCCCCGGGTAGCATCGAGGAACCATAAGTGGGGCCCGCCATTCTCGATACGAGCGTTTATATCGAGCACTGGAGGAATCGGCTCA
Organism: Polyangiaceae bacterium; assembly: GCA_031415295.1. GTDB lineage: Bacteria > Myxococcota_A > Polyangia > Polyangiales > Polyangiaceae > Polyangium. The sequence continues at coordinate 2,015 of JANORL010000458.1, forward strand.
ATTCAGCCACGCTTGACAAGATACGGCACGCGTACATCGTTCGTCAGAGCGCCGTTGTTCTTTCAGAACTATTGCGTGGGGCGCATACACGCGAAGCAGAAGCATTGGTCGCATCGTTGCGCCGAACCAGCAAGGTCATTTGGGAGCCGCTGGCAGAAGATTGGTGGGATGCTGGCCGATTGATTCGCAAAATCGGGGGTGCACACGACTGGGATATCTCGAAACGACGTGAGTTTCAGAACGACGCTCTCATTGCCCTCACAGCACGCCGCCATGGAGCCACGCTTGTGACGTTAAACCGGTGTGACTTCGAACTCCTGCAAGCAGAGTTAGGGCTGAATCTCTTGGTGCTTTGATTTTGGCGTAACGCCTAACGTCCCAAGGCTCTCCGCGCATCAACTGGACACAGGACCGCGCGCAAGGCGAAAACCGATGCTGGCGGAGTAGCTGCTACCTGGGTACGCAATGCGATTGGCACTGCGTAGACTACTCGCGCGGCTGCTCCAACTACCACCACGCAAAACTCGGCGTTCACCCGTTACCGGCCCCCGAGGATCGCAATCGACGTTCACATCATAAGGTGCATACCAATCCGCACACCATTCGTAAACGTTACCAAGCATATCGTACAGGCCCCATGGATTCGCTGCCTTTTGCCCCACCGGGTGGATCGTCCCCCCGCTATTTCCTCGGTACCAACCAATCGCATCGAGCTGCGGTGGATTGGCCATCATCATATCCCCCGCAAAAGTAGCCGTCGTCGTACGCGCACGACACGCGTATTCCCATTCTGCCTCCGTCGGCAGGCGAAAACCACCACCACGCACGAAGTGATTGATACGCGCCGTAAATATCACGCAATCATGCCAACTTACCTTTATAATGGGACAATCCAGGTCTTCACCATTGCTGGAGTGGTTGCCGGTAACCGTTTGCCATAACGCTTGCGTAACGGGCGTCTCCCCAAGCCAAAACCCCTGCGTCACAATAACTCGATGTTGCACCTCATTGTCGTCCCGCTCCGGTTCGTTCAACGGTGACCCCATGACGAACGTACCCGGAGGAATCCAACGCATACGCTGAACGACGTGGCCAATGGCGAATCCGGTAAAGTAGCCGAATTTATCTTTGCCAAACCCCACACCCCAGGATTTGGGAGCGGTTTCGACGACGACAGACGACGCTACGACCGTCGAAATCAATGCCGCGGGGCGCGACGGCTTGCTCGATGGCACTGGCTCCCGCATCGCCTGCTCCACAATCGGAATGAACCACTTTGCCTGAAGCGCTCCGCGCGCCACTTCTTCCAGCGCTTCAAGCACTTCCCCCTCTTTGCCCGTAAGCGAAGTGCGATGGAGCAATTCAATGCAGTATTTCCCTTGGTACGTCCTCAATTGACCCGCGTAAATACCCACCATACCCTTAATGACCGCCGTCAGCCTAGGAATCTTCCCAAACACCGCCGCATTGATCGTCAGCGCCATGTCCTCGCCGGTCATCGACCCATGCTTCACCGGTGTTTGTTTGTTGTTTGCCCGCTGCGCTTCCAGCTCGACCTTCTTGTGTAAATACTTCCACAATGCGTTCAACGTCACCACACCGTCGCCATTTTCGTCCGCTTCGCCGCGCAAGCCTTTCTCCAAATAATATGTAAACGCTCCGCGCCCCAATTCCGATATCTCCACCGACTTCTGCTTTCCATCGGATGCCGCCAGCGTCATCACCCCTTTTCCTTCGAATCGACCAAACAATTCATCGGCCGAAGGAATCGCTCGCAACGCATTCGTCTTCAGCGCCGTCGCCGCCGCATGACAACAATCGAGCAGCAGCAACACGCGCTCGCTCCGAAGTTTCGATAGCGCCTTGTTGAGACGTGTCCGATCGAGCCCCGTCATCGACAAATGATGCACATCCGAATCGTGCGTCACCCAATACGCATCGTCCCCCTCGACCGCCCCGTGCCCCGCAAAATAAATCCATACCGTATCGTTCGGACCAACCTTTTTCGCCAAACTCGAAAGCGCCTTGCCCACCGCCAGCATCGTCGCTTGTTCATTCAGCAGCAGCGTCACGTTGTCTCGAGGAAAACATCCACACGTCTCGTCGACCATCAAATCATACAACGCATGGGCATCCGCCGCCGCGTACCTCAAATCGAGCCCACGTTCCTGATACTTGTCGATGCCGATAACCAGTCCGTGACGGCTCCCACCCGACAAAATCACCTGTTTCGTTACAGGTTCGAACTCGCGGTTCTGTTTGTCCGAATGCATCGTGGCCGATCATGGAATACCAGCCACCATGATGTGTCAACCGGTAATCGCGCCGCCTTGGACGATGCGTGCGGCGCGGTTGAAGTAACGTCACCTCGCAACCACGCTCCACCGAAATAAGAAAAAGAACGCACGAATCGTATATTGACGCCTTCCCCAACCTTCGTTTACCATCCCCACGAGCATCGACAGGAGTGTCTTGGATGGAACGCAGAACGGTCTTGTTGGGGTTGATTGCGTTGTTGGGAATGACCACCGAAGCTTGTGGCGGTCGCGCACATCGCGCGAGAGTGCGTCACCGGAGGCGTGTTCGTCGTCGCGTACGCCGTCGCGTGCGTCGGCGTATCCGTAGGCGCGTGGCGTTCCGTGTGATCACCGGCCGCAACGTGGCCGTCGTACCGGTCGCCCTCGTCGTGGGCTGGGAACTCGCCATGCCCAAGCGCGTCGTTGTGGTGCGCGAAGTGCGACCGAAGACGATTATCGTCGTCGACGCGTCCGGTGGTGGTAACGAGGAAGAAGTCGAATTCGTGCGCGAAGATACGCCCGAGAATGCAGCGGACGAGCAAGGGACCGAATTGGCCGCCGATGACTCGACCTCACCCTCGCGCGAAGTGGAAGAAGACCAAGAGGTCGAAGAAGAAGTCGACGCATAACGAAATCGCAAAAACTGCGGTTTTCGTTATTGCATCATTTCCCATCGGGCAACGTGCGGATCGTACATGGATCGATCCGCACGCTTTCCTTCAGAAGACCAAGACGAGTGATCCATAACGGTTGCCGCGTTGGACCTTGCTCTTCCCTATTCTTCCTATTATTCGCACGGCTCAGGCGTCGTAATGTCGTCGTACGGAACGTGCAACTCGTACGATGCATTGTCCTGCTCGTACAAGCCGTAGAAGAAGCGCGATTGGTTCGTATTCGGAATCGGTAGCGACGACAAAAGCGCTCCGCCTGCCCGAGCTACGCCTGGCAATGCTACGGATGGATGAAGCCAGCTAAGACCCGCCGCCGTCCACGATGCCGTTCGGTAATACGCGGTTCCATACCCAGCGTTGGACGGTGTAAAGAGAATGCGGAACTTGCTCACGCAATTATCCGTGCGTGCTACGATATCGCCGACATACGCCCCGCTGTTCGTGTAGGTGTGCATCTGATACGTCGTCGGGGTATTGACCATGTTGTCATACCATATCTTCGTAACGGGAGATCCTGCGTCGAAGTCGTAGGACGAGAGCACATAAGAATCTCCGGTCACCGGGTTCACGGCCGCGGCCAGCGTAACCGGCGTGAAAGAAGAGTACCAACCCCACACGTCTTCCGTGATGGGTGGCTGTGTGGATGACAGCCAACCGGCCGAGGTCCGCTCAGCAATCAACGTACCCGCCTTGTTTTGGTAACCGTTTTGCGCAGTGCCTGGGCGTTTTTCCAACCAAGCAAGACGCACGGCCGTCGAGTTCGACGGCCCAGGACCGACCATCAAGGCGGGAAGATAACTCTCCCCGGCGTTATGAAGCAAGGGATTGACCGTCTCAGCCGTCAACAATGGAGTCGTTATGGTCATGGGAAAACTCGCATAACGAACCCTCGGCTGTTTCACCCACGAAGCATGCATGGTCGTGCCATTGGCGACAATCGATGGCATGCGAGCACCCGTTGCACTACCATCCGACGTCACTTGAATCGCCGGGTCCCACGTTCCCCAAGAGTTTCGGCGTCGGAAGTAAACGTCCCCGGAACCGCCTCCAAAACCGCTTGTCGTGTTTTTGATGTACACGATACCGACAGTTCCGTTCGGTGTTACGGCAATGGCTGGACTGGTGGCATTGTCCGTATCGAGGGTATTGACGTCGCTGTACCCGAACCAGTTGACGCCATCGGTCGATCTTTCGTAGCGAATGATTGACCCATTGGCCGTTTTGTGTGTATAGACGGCATGAAACACGCCATTGACTTCGATGATTTTCTTGCCATTCGTAGCGCTGAGCATCGACAACGCGCTGTTGGTCGACATGACCGACGTCGTTAATGCTTGGGAAGCTTCGCCCACTTGCTCCATAAACTCGCTGTCATCGACGTCGTCAACAGCATTCAATGAGCAGCCGCCAAGACCCAAAAACGCGGATACGGAAAAGCCCAGAATGAACCTTGTGAGTCGCATACTCTCTCCATCGAGAACGAAACGCAAAAATGCCGTCAGCCTTTCCAACGGTTGTCTTCTCGCGTTGATTCAGACAGCAGAACGCCCAGCGTCCGCCGTCATATTCGAGGAGAAATTGTGGCAAATTTATGGCAACGTGGACGCAGAACGCGCACGGACAGGACACGCGCCGGAAGCTGACTTCACAGACCGCGCTTCGCCCAACTTGTTCCCACCCTCGTGAGCATTACTTTGGCGGCACGGGCGGTTCGTCGTCCGGTTGAACACACGCCGAAAGATCGAAAAGCATAAAGAGCAGAGCCTTCTCTTGCGGCGAAAGGTCCGTGGTACGGCAACCATCCGGGAAGGGCGTTTTCACGTCGTCGCCCGACGAAACGTGAATATCGCTAAAGACGACGCGACCACATTGTTGCTCTTCGGGTACACCAATCGGCGTATTGAACGTGAAGTATTGAATGGATTCTGGCGAAGCCCCATAGATCCATCGACGGGAAATGGTTGCATTCACGGAAATAACCGTGTTTTGACCTTCCTTGATTTTGAGTTTCCCTGGCATCGTCGAAGCGCCTACGTTCACGAGCCAATCACGAAGCGCCGCGCCTTTCGGAAACGTGTCGTCGATATCGGCTGTGAATGGATTAGGCAGATCGGGGCTATCCGTCCAAACGGCTGTTTGCGGAAATGGTTTCGGGCCGGCTTGCAGCCAATAATTGTGCCAATGCGACGCGAAAATTCGCCCACCTTTCGACGCGTAATCAAACATCGCTTGCAACGAAGATGCCGGCTTATACACGGAGTTTTGTCCACCTTCGCATGCCAGCAACAAGACGTCATATTTGGACAAACTTTCGACGCTGCTCCATAAGTTGAGCGCGTCATCGAAGACCGCGCCGCCATTGTGCGTATCTGCATACCTTTGCGTGCCACCAGCGCCCGAAAAAAACTGCACGCGACCGCCGCCGTCCGCAAGCGTGAATTCGCTGTCGTCGATGCCAATTTTGCGGAGCAAACATTCGAGCGGATCCGCTCCACCCGTGGTCAACGCAATACGCGGCAAGTCGCCCTCGGATTGGTTCCGCGGCAAACGCGTCATCGAAGCATCGTTCATCGCGTTATCGACACATTTTTCGACTTTCGGAAGCACGATCTGGCGACGCCACTTGCCCACTTGAATGACAATCGGAATGTTGTCGCCGACGGGCACGTTTTTTAAGACGAACTCGCCTTTGGTATCCGTGAGTGCCGTGACGACCGGATCACCTGAAAGCACCGACCCGCACTGATCGCAACTCGCTCCCTCCGGCAACGGCTTCAAAGGTGAATTGGGAACATAAACGGTGACGTTGTAGAGAGGCACTTTGCCCGCGGGGTCATAAACTTTGCCGGTGACCGTGGTGGTCGAGCCGCCGCCACACGCGACCTGTTGGCATTCGAGGTTGACACAACCCTGACCATTGCCGACGAAATTACCTCCGAAACCCAATTCATTTCCACCCGCGCCACCTTGCGCAGTGCCATTCGACGAAAAACCGCCTGTGGCTTCCGTACCCGTCGTGTGACAACCGCCCGCGAACACTCCAATCGTCGCACAAAACGCACCAACGGTTCCCATCCCCAACGCTCGTGTTTTTTTCATAAGATTAATTGCTCCCGACATATGGGTTGGATGCGGCAAACTGCGCAACGGTTGCACGATTTAGCGCTCGTCGAATGCCTTCGGCGTGACGAATGGAACCGCCTCCATCAAATTGCGTGCACAGGTGACCATCGATTAGCGTGGAGACGCTCAAGCCAAGTCGCGTGTGCCGGCGCGGAACACCGCAATCCGACGGTGCAAGAACCGGAAGAGGAGCCTCCGGGCGGCCCGGACCCAAAAATCCCCAGAGAAGCCGGTACCGTGTGTAAAGAACTCGGGCGGCATTCCTACTCTTGCAACGATTGCAACATTGCTATAAACAACAGTAAGGAGGCGATTACGATGGCCTTGTATGCTTCGATGACGCTGGGTTTTCTGGGATTCGTGTCGGGCGGTTTTGGCGCGGGGCCAATTCCGATCGGTGCAGGGACCGGTGCACAGACCTACGGCGATGTCAACACCGTTGTGGTGCATGGACGCCAAGCGCCTGCTGGACCAGGAATCTTCGTCCCGATCCACATCGCGGCGGACTTTTACTTCGTCACCGTTGTCAAGGATGACGGCCAGGGTCCGGCTGGCGGATGGCAAGCGGCCAAAGCCAACCTGCCGTTCAGAAAATTCAGCTTCCCGACCATGATTACGTGGTACTGCACGCTCACCATCGGCATGCCGATTCGACATTCGGTGAGGGGGTACATCTCGCCAGCCACAGCGGCCTCCATGAGCGCAGCGGTCACCAACAGCGTCGCCGGTGCCATGGCCAGCGGCACGGATTTCGACCTTCCGCAAGGGATTTTTTGCGGTAAGTTCCGCAAAGGCGTCGAGGCGGCGTTCCCGGCCATGTACCCGAACCTTCCGACAACGGTGAATCTCTGATGAAAACAACACGTTCCGAACTTCTCGATCTCGTTTACCGCTTCTACCCGCGGGGGATATTTCAAATTGAGCGCGTACACGTGCCTCCCGGGGAGGCCGTTTACATGGACACGGAAGAACACTGCCGCTTGATGGTAACGGCAGCGCGCGGACGACGCGCGTGGCCAACGTGGAAGGCGATGATCAGCCGTCTGCAGGAACGAGACAGCGTTCAAGACGACTCGCTCCACCTGCTTTCAGGGGGAATCCACCCGGCGTACTCGGGCCGCGTTTGGGTCATCGAGAACAGAACGACACTCAGCTTCCACGTGTCCTTGCTCGGTCCTTATTACGGCATTCACCT
>JANORL010000459.1:0-2752 GCA_031415295.1 Polyangiaceae bacterium
TACGTTGGAGCGAGCCCTCGGCCCGTTTCCAGCATTGTTTTTAACGCACCCCGTACTGAATGACCTCATCGGGGTGGTCATGATCGCAGCGGGCACGGGCGTCATGGCGCTGCTCGGAATCTTGGCGGCTGCTTGCGGTGCTAATGGTTTCGTCGCCATCAGCATGCCCGTCATCGTCGCTTTTACCTTTCGAGTTATGCTAAGTGATATCCTTCCTCGTTGGATCGATCCCACCGGCCTCGTGGATATTTTTTGGGGTTATTACCGTTTCGATCCAACTTTTCCGCATCGGGTCTGGGTCTGGCTTGCTGCATGGCTGGGCTGGTCAGGAGGATTGATCGGTTTGTCTATGTACATTGCCGAAAAACGCGAACTCGCGACGAAAGCGGATACCGAATGACCACCCATTGTTCGTATTTTTCGGGTGGGCGATGCTCGGGTTTGTCTTACAACTCGGCGATCAGTGGTGGGATTTGCGATTTCTGCTTTATCCAGGAAAATGTTTTCCCAAGTTTGGAAGGGGCTCCACGTCGATTCCGGTGTTTTTCGGATTTTTGACCGCAGTGCGCTTAGGGGCGACAGCGCTCGGACACCGGCGATTGCAACGGATGGATCTTTAGCGCATGATGCACTGGCGGGGCATTCTCGTGCTCCTCATTCAAGTGACCACACGCCCATGGCGACTGCTCCCGCAGAAAAATAGTTTGGCGAATCGAAAACTGTTCGTTGCGTCAAAGGCAAAAGAGCAAAACCATCTGCACGAATTGAAAAAGGCCCAGCGATAACAAATTCGGTCCCGATCCGCAAATTCGCCGACAGCATAAAATCGCGAGCGTCTTTCCGGTGTTCGGTCGATAAAAACGTTGTGGTCAACCCGCCGCAAAGACGAAGACCATGATAGGCATGACAAACGGACGCGAAGATCGGAACCGTATCCACGCGACTATCTCGCGGTGTTTTTAGCGATGCCCAGGCACCGTCGAATTCAACTCGAAAACCGGGCCAACGGGAAAATGGGACGAACCCCAGCGAAATGGCCGTTCCCACGGAAACTTCGTTCCTGGTCGTCATTCCGAGAAAAACGCCCGCGCCAAGAGAAGCGCGATGGAGAGGTGATGCGGAAAGCGTCATACGTGGCGTTGGGTTTGACCGCGACGGACAGGTTGGGCATGCCGGACAGGACGAACAGGCTAGGCACGCAGGACAAACGATGGGTTCGGGCGGCAATGGTTTGTTGAGAGCGCCCAGGATTTTTGCCGCGGTACGTGCCGACTCGTAAAGCACCTTGTAACATTCGGTGTTGCGCGGGAATTTCTTGTGATGTTGGTCAAGTGTTGTTCCGGCGACGTCCACGAGGGTCACGTCCGCGAACATGACTCCCAGGGGAGCAGGATGGATGCGCACAATCATCCGTTGATCCCTATCGGCGAGCAACAAGTTAGGATTGACCCACTCCCAGAGGAGCGCACGGAACGCCGCATCGTCATTGCAGTTCTTGGGCGCTTGGCTCGCGTCGAAGTCGAGTCGTGTTGGGGTGATGACCGGGGCGTCCTGGGCAAACGCCGTTTGCGCCGACAAAACGAGGGTCAGGACACTCGTCACAAAAAAGATCCAGTATGTGGACGAATTTTTTAGTCTTCGGCTACCTTGCCAGCCTATCTCCGCATGTCCGACCCTCCGAAGAAACCACCGTCCGAAGAACCCGACGCCCCGTTGGACAAACTGCCAGACGCTGCTCTGACGGTCGCCTTGGAGTTGGGCTTGTCGAAAGCTCAATGCAAAGAAGTTACCAAGGCGATGTTGCGGGTGGTGTGGCGTGTAGGTTGTCCGGTACATATTCAGCGTCTCGAAGTGGTGCAGGATGCGTTCGTCACGGCCATAGCTAAGCCCATTTCGGAGCGACCGTCCATCACAGATTGGAAAAAATTTGTTGGTTGGATGTGCACGCTGGCTGAGTACGCGACCCTGACCAATCGCAACGCCAAAGATCAATGGCTGCTGAGCCAAGGGCATTCGGATGAAGAAATCGGCGTACTTCTTCCCGTTTCGGGACATGAAGACCGTTTTGCCGCGCGCGAACTGTTGCAAAAAGCCTGGCCACGACTCAAACCTGATGACCGGGAGATGCTCGATGCCCATTATTTGGACAATAAAACCATTGAGCAAATAGCGATCGAGAAGCAGTGGCCGTCATCGACGGCGAGCTGGCATTTTCGGCGGGCCAAACGCCGCCTTCTCCGCATTTTGAAATCGTTGGTCGCGTTGGTTGTCCTGTTTTTCACGAAGAACGTTCGTGCCCACGGCGCGCGATTGGCGCACCACGTCGTACGACTCCTCTCGCAAGCCACGCCGACGGCGTCTGCAATGACTGTGACCGTGGTGTGCGGCGTGATCGTGCCCGCAAGTCCTACGGCTACCGTGGACCATGACCACGTTCCCGCAACAACGCTCGCTGCGGCCGTGAAACCAACCTTCGCGACGGCCATGGTGCCTGCAGCGCCGCCAGAAGCCACCGAGGTTGAGCCGGTGAAACCGTTCGCTATTGACGAGCTTGAAAAACCGTGGTCTGATGCCGACATGACCTCGTCCATGATCGCAAGGTATCTCCAGGCCACCATTCTTCCAACAGCGTTGCTCGTCACGCCGGCGGCGACTCAAGTCGCTTGTGCGGGGACCGACCAACGCCACACGCTTCCGCAACAAGAACCGGAGGAGGAGGAGCACAGCGGTACCGAGCCGTATGTCATGATGT
>JANORL010000460.1:0-3407 GCA_031415295.1 Polyangiaceae bacterium
CGGTCCGCGGTTTCACGATGAAACCTTCACGCTCGGACACGCGACGTCCGAAATTATGCGCGTCGCCAAGGTACACGGGCGGTGTTTTACTCATCGCGGCCGAGTGTACACCAAAAGTAGGTTCGTCGCAGGAAAAAAAACACCCGAAGCATCGAATGCGGCATGCGTAGGATCAGCGACGAAAAAACGACGCTTGTTGAAACTGAAGACCGTCCAGGATTTGGTTCACGCGTTCGGCCGATAGCGCTCCGATATATGCACCAAGTCGGTTTTTGTCGATGGAATCTATTTGCGAAACGATGACGACACTTGGTTTCGCGAGATTCCCTTCGCCCGGATCCAGGCGCACATTTCCGGGTTCATTGGCGCGGCCCAGATTCGACGTCAAAGCACAAACGACGATCGTGCTGATACGAGAATGGTTGAACACGTCTTCGGAAACCACCACATGCGGATGAGTTATCGCTGGAATGGATCCACGCGACTCGTCAGCATCGATCCAGAAGAGATCGCCGCGGTAGATGGTGATGTTGTTGGTGCCCGAGCGCTCGGGTGTTTTTCGATCCATGTGCGGTTGGGCGGGTATATCAGACAACACACGCTGCTGCCAGCGCGGAAGTGGGTGATGGCGGCAGCTTTTTGATGCTCGACGCGAAGAAAACGTGCATTCAGTTCTCGAAAGACGTTCCTCACCGCGTTGAAACGCGTCTTCAGGTCCCCACAACGCACTCTACAACACGTGGGGATGTGCGTTTGGGGCTCAGAACGCGCGCTTCACAACGTTGAAACGCGCATTCGGAGCGCGTAAATCGGTCTACGCAATGGAGGGAATGTCGTTTTGGGAGACGAGGCGCGCTTTTCGCATGCTGGCGGGGCCGAAACAGCGTTATTCGCCGCTGTCGTCTTTCTTCGTTTTGGATGAACGGCTCTTTGGAAAGAACGCTTCGGCCGCGCCGCGGCCCATTTCGGCGAGGAAAATACCGTACACCTTGGTCATGTGTTTTTCCCACGCTTCTTCGGCTGATTCCAGGCGCGTTTTGGCCAGCGATTCCACTGTGCGTGCCGTGGACAAAGCGTTCGTTGCGGCTTTGAATGCAACAACGCCGGTATCGATTGCCGCAATCGCCGACGTACGCACGGCGTCATTGGCGGGCAAGTGTTCGACAAGGCGGGTTTTAAATTCGCCATAACGATCCAATTCGTCATCCAGACGAGCGGCCGTATAATACGCGATGCCCTTATGAAAAATGAGCGTGTACGGCTCCTTTTTATCGGCACCAAGGCTCCGACTGGCCAATGTGAGGCGGGCATTTTGTGCCGCCGCATCGAGGTTGTCGTCGGCCACATCGCGATCGGCCATGGCTTCTTGAACAGCGTCAATGGTATCTTCGAGCGCTCGGCCCGCGGAAAGGACTGCGGTTGTCGCGGCACGAATGTCATCGGCCATTAAATCGCGTTTGGCGCTGCGTGCGCGGCGTTCGACATAACGACCGACACGGACGCGATGACTGTAATGGGCATCGTCATGAGGTAGGTGCATGAAGTGGTCTCCTGGGGACGGACGCAAACGTACAACGAATCGGGGGACAGTGGCAAGTATTTTGTGATGACGTGATCAAATTACACGGCCAAGCGTCGTCTCCAGTTGCCTGACCAGGGCGAGAGCCTGTTGGACCTCGGATTCGTACAGCGGCGGCGTGCCTGCATGCGCTGCGGGGTTCAGAACGCGCTCCGTGCATTTGAGAATGTCGTCGATGAGCTTGACCTGCCGGAGTCGTTCCACGTGTTCCTTGGTGAACATTTGGCGCAGTCGCTTGCGGCTGGTCTTCAAGTGACCTTTGGCGTAACCAAGGACCAAGTCAAAGGGCGTGATCTCATTAACCAAGCGTGTCAGCGAGGGTCGGAACTCGCATGCTTGGATTTGGGCCTCAAATATTTTACTGGCATAGGAGGAATCATCGACCCATCTCGCCAGGCTTTCTTCAATTCGTAGCGTAATTCGTCACCGTCCCCCGTTTCCGTGAGTCGCGCAGTCGCTATCGGCGGCCGCCCCAAATTACCGACACATTCGCTCCACTACGCGAGCGTTTGGCGGACTTTGCCAATAGGTACGAGCCCACCGTGAGGATCGCGCCGATCGATTTCCGTGATTGTGGTCCGAAGCGCTTTACGAAATAGTTGTACTTTCAAACAAGATTAGCATCATGCCTCAGCACTCGATATCGCGTCCATTCGCCGCAAAGCCCTCAAGGCGTAATAGGGTTAGTAGATTCATTGCGCCAATAGAACATGCGAGCTGTCTCTCCTTCACAATACTCGGCGCCCGTGCCGGGCGACGGCGCTCACGGCTCGTCGTAGGATGAATCCGCCGCAATCGCTTTAGCAATACCCTGCGTCACCGTTCTCCGCTCCGCGCATACCGCGAAAGGCACGAGCACGTCGCCGAATCGGCACACGAGATTCGAGAGCGGCTTGCCCTCGATTTCCACGTAACCACCTGGCAAAAATGCCATGTGACCATTGCGCGTCGGAACCAGTACCATACGCCGCGCCCCGTCATCCATCGCGTGTACCGTGACAATCCCATGGTCGTGCGCGACAAACAAAAGACGCCCGTCCGTGCTCTCCGACCAGCGAGAGACATCCTTTGCGCGCTCCGTCCACAAGAGCGCGTCCACAGGGCGCTCGATGGGTTTATCGCCACCTTCATCGACGGTCATTTTGCGGCCACTGTTGTGCAGGTGCAGGACAATGGGCGGCGAGTCCGCGGGACGCTTGATGGGGGTGCCGTCGAGATCGAGCAGCTCATGGCCACATTGAATCAAATCTCCGGGAAGCATTCGAAAATGATCGCAGCTCTTGTTCTCGGATTGAAAGCGCACCTTTCCGCCAGGCAATGCAAATACGGTGATATCACCAGCATGGGAAAGGCTGAATTCCCCGGCCACGACATGATCGCCACGTTCACTAAAGACACCAGCGACAAGCCAGGTGGGCAATGTCGCGACTTGTTCGAACGCGTCTTTCTTTCGTGCGAAAATCGTGATTCCCTCGATTGTGCTCACCGCGACGCGGTTTCCGTGCGTTGCGACGCTGAGAAAGGCGTCGATGGATACCGTGTGATCGCCACCCGTGCTGGAACGAAGGAACAGCTTGGTGCCAGGCCGTTCGCTTTCCCCATCGCAGGTCGCGAAGTTGAAGTTTGAACCTGTGCTGCTTCCAAAACATAGACCAGGTCGCCGTTCGGTGCGAATCACGATCCCGGCCTTCACCGTTTCGTTCGGCTCGCCCACTGGCGTCACGATGAAGTCGCGCCTCAGCAGGCGCGCGGTGGCCGTCATCTGGTCGAGCCCGACGACCTTCGGGACCGTGACCTTTCGAGAGCCGTCGGACACGAAGATCCGGAC
>JANORL010000461.1:0-1842 GCA_031415295.1 Polyangiaceae bacterium
TGCCGACAAATGCATTCACGATTTGTTTGCCGACCAGGCAGCAAGAACGCCCGATGCCATTGCCGTCGTTTACCAAGACGAACAGCTCACCTATGCCGAACTCGATGCACGCTCGAATCAGCTTGCGCACCATTTACAAAAACTCGGAGTTGGCCCTGATGTCCTCGTGGCCATCTGCGTCGAGCGGTCCATTGAAATGGTCGTTGGATTGCTCGGCATTCTCAAAGCGGGGGGTGCGTACGTGCCGATCGAGACGACGTATCCCAAAGACCGGATCACGTTTTTGCTCGAGGATGCGCGCGCGTCGGTGCTCCTGACGCAAGCGTGCCTGGAGGACAAACTACCAGCACACGAGGCGCGCGTCGTTCGCCTCGATGTGGATATCGCGGAATGGACGGATCTGCCGATGACGGCGCCGAACAACGAGGTGCGTCCCGACAATTCAATGTATGTTATTTACACTTCGGGCTCCACGGGCAAACCCAAGGGGATCATCTGCCAACATCGCGGCGTCCTCAACCTGCTTTGCGATTTCGAGCGAAGGCAACCTATCGGAACTGCTGAGAAGTGTAGTTTTTGGGTGAGTTTCAGCTTTGATGTCGCCGTATACGAAATATTCTCCCCATTGCTTGTCGGCGCAACGCTCGCGATCGTATCGGAACAGTTGCGAGAGGACGGGATTGCGTTTCTCCGTTGGTTGGAAGAGCAGGGCATTGGCAGCACCTATGTACCACCGCACCTTCTGCCAACTCTTGCCGACCAGCTGGCCGAACGCCGTGTTCATTTCCGGCTACGTCGTTTGCTCGTGGGTGTTGAACCGATCGCTGCCTCAATTCTCGCCCTGATTCTCGACGCCTTGCCTACGTTAAAAATAATCAATGGTTACGGTCCTACGGAAAGCACCATTTGTGCAACACTCTTCGATGTTCCTGACGGGATGACGGGAGAACATAGGGTGCCAATTGGCCGCCCCGTGTGTAACACGGCGAGCTACCTTCTCAATGACGACCTACATCCTGTGCCTACCGCCGTCCCCGGCGAACTCCACATTGCTGGTATCGGCCTCGCTCGCAGCTATCTGCATCGACCCGCATTGACCGCCGAGCGATTCGTTCCCAATCCATTCGGCGTGCCGGGCGCGCGCATGTACCGCACCGGCGATCTGTGTCGATGGCGCGTTGACGGCGATCTCGAATTCCTCGACCGTATCGATCACCAAGTCAAGATTCGCGGTTTTCGTATTGAACTCGGCGAAATCGAGGCGACGTTGTTGGCGCACGCAGGCGTGAGTGGTTGCGTCGTGCTCGCCCGCGAAGACGTTCCGGGCGACAAACGCCTCGTCGCGTATGTCTGCGCCTCACCCCCCGGCCCCCTCTCCAGCTCCGCGGCTACGCCGCTACGTGCAGAGGGGGAGTTACGCGCATGGCTAAAAGCAAAACTGCCCGATTACATGGTTCCATCCGCGTTCGTTTTCTTGGAATCATTGCCCTTGACGGCTAATGGCAAAATCGATCGCAAGGCGTTGCCGGCACCCGATGGGCAAACGACGAACGCGTCGGATTTCGCTGCTCCACGAAATCACGTAGAGGAAGCGCTGGCCAGTGCTTGGGCGACCATGCTGCGTATCAAAAACGTCAGCGTTCGCGACAACTTCTTCGAGCTCGGTGGAGATTCCATTCTCGCCATCCAAGTCGTCGCCAAAGCCCAGCAGGCCGGCATTGGAATCACCGTGCGCCAACTGTTTCAACATCAAACCATTGAACAGTTGGCGCAAGTTGCCACAGTCGTAAACCACGCCACCACGGAACAAGGACCCGTCTCGGGAACCGTCGCGTTGACGCC
>JANORL010000462.1:0-4825 GCA_031415295.1 Polyangiaceae bacterium
GCAAGCGGCTCGCCGAGCAAAAGCGGCGGGAATGAAAATGTCGGCCATTTTTCTATTGGGAGCAGGCGGAAAGGAACGCACGGACGAGCACGCCCTCGCCAGCGCGCGTTTGGCCACGGCGATGGACCCCGAATACATGGCCGCGTTGACGCTCACCGTTGTTCCAGACACACCATTAGCAACGCTCGAACGCCGAGGTCGCTTCGTATTACCGGAAATCGACGGATTGCTCGGTGAATTGCGAACATTCGTAACCGAAGCCGCGCCGACGAATGCGCTTTTTCGGACGAACCACGCATCGAACTATTTGCCCATTGGTGGACGACTACCATCCGATCGAGATCGTATTCTCGAAGTGATCGACGCGGCGCTGTCTGGTAAAATTCGACTGCGGCCTGAATATGCTCGGGGGTTGTGAATGACCATCCACGGTCGTGCAACTGATCGTGATTTCTTGCTAGCAACGACCCGATCACCTATAGTAGGACGCACGAACCCATGAGCGTAAATGGAACGGACAACGAGTTGCGGGCAAAGCATGACGAACTGCACGAGCGCCTCACGCTCCTCGCGGACAACCCAGAGCTGAACGAAACGCAACGCGGACTCGCTCAATCCTGGCGCAGTCGCATCGAATTCTTTGAAGCGGGTACCACCTCCCCGTTGTCCGTCGCATTTCTTGCAGCCGTTGGTCGTGGCAAAAGCGCGCTCATCGCCGCGGCAACAGGACTGCGGCTCGATACGCCGGGAACGCAAAATCTCAAGCGTTCATCGGTCGTACCCGTGGGTGACGGTCGCACGACTCTCGGCGAGATTCGGATTGAATTCGAAGACCGCAACGACATAGCGCTCGACGTCGAACCAATGAAGAGTCGAGAGCTGACCACAGAAATTCGTATTTTTGCCCAAGATCGTCATAACTCTAGCCGAAAAGTGAAAAATTCGACGGATGACGATCGCAAATCGGGCGAAGAGTTAGCGACACTCTTGCGCAACTGGCTCACGTCAACAAATGCTACCGACAACGGAAATGATTTGCTTCGTCGGCAAGCGCTCGCTGCCGAGAGTGTAGAAACTCTCGAAACACAATGGCTCGAGCGCATTGACCTGAATGCGCGGTGCCTTCCCTTCGCCCAGCGATTTGTTGTTGATCAAGCGGGCCGTGCTTTGCTGAAGAACACGCTCGGAGACCTGATGAAAGGGACACTTCCCAATGCGCCCGTACCTGTCCTGACTCGAATCAAAGTTCCGCGGACAAACCTCGGCAAAGAAGTCTCGACGATTGTCGATACACAGGGCATTGACGATGCACCGAATGCGTGGGTCAAAGGCCGCGCCGATCTTCTCCAATGGATTCACGATCCCAATACGTTGCTCATGGCCTGTTCGTCGTGGAACGATGCGCCCGATCACGTCAGCCAAAGCTTGCTCCAGACAATCCAAGAGCATGTTGGCATTGAGGGGTTGCGGCAGCGCGCGGTTCGTCTCGTACTCGTGGACAATCGCGACAAGAACGGCGAACCGGACGAAGAACTAGAGCAAGATAAACGTCTCCGTATACAGCAATGCCAAGACAAACTGCGGCAAGCGGGCATCGAATTCCCTGACGATGCTGTACTTGCGATCGACGTTCGGGAAAGCGAAGAAGCCATCCAACGTGCGATTGTCGATATGGCTCGCGAGACGCGAAAACTCCGCGTGGAAGCATGGCAGCAAGTGCTTCAAGACGCCGAAGAAGCAACGGCAGCGCTAACGGATGAAACATTTGCAGCCCGGACGCGTTTATTGGATTTGCGGCTGTGGTGGGCTTGGGATGCGGAAATGGTTCGGAATCAAGGCGATACGATAGACCATTTTCAATACCTCGCACGTGACATGAAGAAATTTTGCAGCGACGCCACTCAGCTCGACGCCGCCGTGCGTCGTCGGGGTCGTTATCAGAAGTTCGACCTAGCCGGTTTTGGCGGATCGATCGTCGGATGTGCTTTAGACAATAAATATTTTCAGGGTTGGCAAGCAGTGACCGCCGCTATCGCCGATTTCGCGCCAAATGCTGATGATGCGCTCGCGAATCATCTGTTAATGCGAACCTTCCACTTTGACAAAGCTATAAGGGAATACGAGGAATCTTTAATAGAACACCACGCTGGCCTGCTTAGGACGTATTTCGCATCCCCCCGTTCCGATGACCTGTGGCAATCGTGTAGAAACCTTTGGGGACAGGGGGATGGTTACGTTCAAAAAGTAGCAAATCGATTCCGCGAGGAATCTAGCCGTGTCAACTTGAACATTCCATACCACGATTCCATCGAGCAGCGTTTGCCCGAGCGTCCCGACCTATTCCGCCTGCGAAAAATACGTCTGAAGAACTTTCGCGGCGTCGAAGATAGCACTCACGAATTGCAAAACATCACCGTTTTTATTGGTGACAATGGTCTTGGAAAAACCTCGTGGCTCGAAGCCCTCGCGGCAACCATAGGGACATTTCTTCCCGGAGTGGGCGCAGGTGCTGCTCCCATGCTCGAGAACGGCGACGTTCGCCAAACGATGCGTCTACTCGGTGGGATTCCGGATCGTCAGCGGCAATTGCCCATGCAAATCGGAGTCGAAGGGATCATCGAAGGGTATCCCTTGACGTGGAGCCGTCAAGTCACCGAATTGCCCATCACCAAGGCTATCGCTATTGATGATGCATTGCAAAGCAAGGCGCGCAAAGCAGGTGAAGAGATTCGTGCGCATTCCATGCGTCAATTGCCCGTGCTCGCTTATTACGGTACACAACGATTATGGCCCGCCGACATTGAAGCCACGAGTGACGTCGGAAGCAATCGTCTCGATGGATACCGTGATTGCCTGAAGGCAGCCTCGACGCATCAACACTTGTTGAACTGGATGCGCAAATTCACCTACGCCGAAATTCAAAACAAGAAACCCATCGTCCAGCTACAAGGCATTCAACGCGCCGTGCTCGCGTGCATCGAAGGCGCAAAAAAGTTCTCTTTTCAAATCGGCATCGAAGAACTCGTTCTCGAAATGGAAGATGGGCAATGCCCCACGTTTCGCATGCTTTCCGACGGATATCGTAACATGGTTGCGATGACCGCCGACATTGCCTGGCGTGCATCGGTACTCAATCCACATTTGCTCGATCGTGCCCCGGAACTCGCCGAGGGAGTCGTACTCATTGACGAGATCGATCTGCATTTGCATCCGAAATGGCAACGCCGCGTGCTCGCCAGTCTTCGCCGAGCTTTCCCACGCTTGCAATTCATTACGACAACACACTCGCCATTCATCGTTCAATCCCTTGAAGATGGTCAATTGGTCAATCTCGACGAACGCGCCGATGCCGGTCCGTACGCCAATGAAAGTCCCGAGGATATTGTCGAACGTCATATGGGGGTAGCCGTTCCGCAACGCAGTGACCGCCGCGAGCGCGAATATGAAGTTGCCCAACGATACTACGACATGCTCGAACGAGTTCCTCACGTCGATGCTGTCGAACTCAGCAAGTTGAAAGCGGAACTCGATGAATTACTCGCCCCGTACGCGGATAACCAAGCCTTCGTGGCCTTCCTCGATCGCCAGCGACAACTTACCGAAGCAAAAAAGTCATGAGACCCGTCGAGCGCGGGCCCTGCCCCACAGACACGGTAGGCAAGCCAATTCGATTCAGGGAATACGGGCACGCGAAGCCGCACTTGAAGTCCAAACTCGGTGAATATTGCAGTTATTGCGAAATACCACTGCCCTCCAGCGCTCACGTCGAACACATTCGCCACAAGCACAAAAATCCGGGCCTCGTTTGCGAATGGGACAATTTTTTATTGGCTTGTCAGAGTTGCAATAGCACCAAGGGCACCAAGGTGGACTCGCAGGCCGACGTCGACGCGCGCCTCTGGCCGCATAAACATCGCACATTCGATGTTTTCATCTATGGCCCAGAAGGCGTGGTTCACATAGCAACAATCAACGATTCCGTCGAAGCCGCGCGCGCCAAAGCAACCGAAGAAATGGTTCACCTGACTCGACGCCCCGGTTCTGGATTGACGCGAGAACAAGTCCTTCGTGGAAGCGACAATCGATGGAAGAAACGCAAAGAGGCCTGGGATGAAGCGGCATTCGCACGTAAACAGCTTGAGCGATCTGATACGCCAGAAATGCGGCGTCAAATCCTAAAAACGGCGCATGCCCTTGGATTCTGGTCGGTATGGATGACGGTATTTCACGACGACCCGAACATGCAGCAAGCCCTTTGCGGAGAATGTTTCGAAGGAACGGCGCTTGATCGAGTACATCCGATTCCCAGTCATGCGCGAAGACCTGTTTCCAATCAAATGACTGGAGTTCCACAAGTCGAATAAACCATGACCACGTCCCTGCTCGATCGTCTCCTTCGTGTCTCCGCGACGGACGTGCGCGTTGCCTATCGCACGGATTTACGCGTGTATGGTACTTCCGAACCAACTTTGGTCGAAGATTTCTGTGGCGAACTAATTAGAATCGCAGCGAGACGTTGATTTTTTTTTGTTCGGCCGCATCGCGGACGAATACATGCAAGTCCAGGCATCTGCCTGGTCCGGGTCCCGGGGTGGATAACCCCTGGTGCGGGTGCAGGGGCGCATAGCCCCTGCACCGCGATGTTTATCACGCCAACTTCTGCGCAGTAATCGCCTGATGCATCCAATGTTCGTCTGTTTGCACGTGGTCTTTACGCACCCATTTGGCTACGTTCTTACCGAATGCACCTTCGGAAAATTCACCCGCTATCCGAGCGACTACGCCTTCACGCGAACCGCCCAGCGCTGATTTTTCTCGCGCCAGC
>JANORL010000463.1:0-4059 GCA_031415295.1 Polyangiaceae bacterium
CGATATGCGCGGGCGTATCTTTGACACGAAAACGTCGCGATTCCCGACGCCGGATCCCATGATGGGCGATCCCTCGTTTTCGCCGTCACTGAATCGATTCGCTTACGTCCATCAAAGCCCACTCAATTGGGTGGACCCGACCGGCTTCAGTCCGGACGATCCGTATTACGGGACCAACGAATGGGTCGGCTCGGTGCATGGCGGAGACGCGGTACGAATGCCGTCGCCGGATATTGGCGTAGGCACCGTCGATCCGGGGCTATTGCAAGACGTTGCGACGGGTATTGCAGGAATGCATTTCCCGGCGGGAAGCGACGCGGTCAATTCATCGGGTTGTCCCAAAGGAACAGGAAAAACACCGGGGCCTTGCGCGGGCGCGTCACAAGGTGGTTGTCCGAGTGGCGGTACCAGCATCACCGATTCGTGGGGTTTTCGATTTGCGAAAGGAATGGCGATTGAGGGCGTAACGGGCATGGCTGTAACGGCCGTGCGCACGAGTTTGGCCATTGGTACCGGAGGCATGTCCGAACTGCATATTCAGATCGTCACGCGAGCTTATGCAGCGTACGAGGGATAT
Organism: Polyangiaceae bacterium; assembly: GCA_031415295.1. Classification (GTDB taxonomy): domain Bacteria; phylum Myxococcota_A; class Polyangia; order Polyangiales; family Polyangiaceae; genus Polyangium. The sequence goes on from JANORL010000463.1 coordinate 578, forward strand.
GCCAATGGCGGCGTGGTTGGTTCCGCCGTTGACGCCTACAACGTGGGCAATCCGCTGAATCAGGTTGGCGAAATGGGCGCACGGCTCTACCTCGCAATTGATGGCGAGAACCCGGAGAAGATCGGTGCAGCCTCGTTGCCGGTGGCAATGGCAGTCGTGGGGGCAGTGGCGGGGAGATTCACGCCCGGAGGGTTGACTCGACCAGCAAATGGCAGGGCGGTGTTTAAGGGACTTGAGGTGCGTGGAATTCGAGACCTTTCGCATGTTCCAGAATCCACGTTGATCGCACAAGCAAAGCTGGGTTTTGCATCTAAAGATGCCCAGGGCCGAGCATTGATTCTGCATCATCACGAACAGAATCCGGCTGGGCCAATCATCGAGATTCCAGCCGTCAATCATTCAATTGGCAATGCAAATCAACATCCGCTTGGCAGCACAGCTGGCGGCGGTCTAACGTCTGGGCAACGCGCGGAGTTCAATGCTTGGCGTATTGAGTATTGGAAATCGCGTGCAATCGGCGAACTGCAAAGGCGAGGTCTATAACCATGACACCAGAAACTGTTCAACGTCTAGATAAGCTATTCACATCAATGCCCGTTCTTGTCGGCGGGGCAGCTCCTAGAGACGATATCGATCTCGCAGAACAGCGGATCGGTATGAAATTCGACCCAGACTATCGCGAATTCCTAAAACGGTATGGGGGAGCCATCGTCGGCAGCTTGCCCGTACTTGGCCTTCGCCAGGCCGAAGCGATGGGAGACGACACATTCTCGGTCGTTGACGTGACTGTACAGTTTCGCCTGGATGGATGGACGGCAACGAACCAATGGATAGTTATCTCTATAGACCTTGCGGGTAATCCAATCGGGCTTTCCCCTAGCGGTACCGTTTGGATTGCAGATCATGATGTTGGCGAGACGAGAATAATCGCCCCGTCGTTCGAAGACTTCGTGGTTCAGCTGCTCGACGCATCAGTCTAAACAGAAATGAAGGCGAACATTTGTCGCGAACGGTCGGGGCCATCCTGGGAGGCAACTCGCCGGAAACAAGGTCCGATCGCTCAGTTTTCTAGCCAGTCTTTGGGCACGCTCCAACATCGCCGACATCATCGAAATTCCCACCACCGTTGAACAATCAATGCTCCGTTGCGAAATTTGGCTCTCCCAAAAACAACACACAACCCTCTTGCCTCCTCCCCGACATCTCCTGTAACGTCCCCACCATGTCCACCGAATCCTTCGATCCATCCCTTTATACAAGCCCTCCGCGCATGGCGCTCGAAAGTGGCATTGCGCTCAGCCGAGCCATCGTCGCAGCCTGTCCAATAAGCATGCCGTCCCGCATTCAAAAGGCGGCCAAAAAGCTAGCAACGGTCACCGACAATGCCCAAGCCAAACTCGCATTGCGCCAAAAAGCACTCGGTAGCATTTCCGAAGAAGACAAACGTCTCGTGGATCAAGCCGGTGATGCGTCATGGGGCGCGCTTCGCACACGCTTGAATGCCTATTCAATGCTCCCCGCAAACGAATACCCAGATGCCCAACGCGCGAATGAACTCGTTACGGTCCTTTTCGCAGATCAAGGTCTTTCCTTTTTGAACGAAACATATCCCGTGCAATGGACCACTGCCGATACCATTCTCAAACGAATCGATGACGATGGCCTCGCTGCCGACATCAATCGAATTGCCGGCTCGGAATTCCTCGAGAATGTCCGGAAACGCCACGCCAAATATGGCACCATGGTGCAAAACATCCTCATCAAAGCCGACGGAAACCACGTCGATTTGGGCGCCGAAGTGCGCACACTGGGCAACGCCATCGTTGCTTATGCCACGAAAGTATGCGCCCACGTCGAAGACGACGATGAAAAATCGTTTGGCGAAGCACGCGCCGCATTACATCCCATCGATGCGCACCGCGAAGCCAATGCGAAAAAAACAGCACCGGCATCAACAGCACCGCCCACAACAGCACCGCCCCCCGAGTCTGCCTCCACACCCTGATGTCGCGAAATTCCACCCGCTGACGTTCGTCGTGCCATTCGACCATCACGAACACCAAAGTTGGGGTTATCGAAGCTCGAAGAGGGTCCCCAAACCCAAACTTTGGGGATCACCCTACCCTCTCGAGCCTGCCAAAACTCCGCCGCTGGGCTCGGCGAAGACCCATCGAGCCCCCCATGCAACTCTTTTTTCGCTTCGCGAACTCGATAGGGACCACCCAAACTCTCTTTTTGCCCTTCGCCAAGACCGATCGGGTTCCCCATGGTCGAACCTTCTGCTTTTGTTTATGGAGTTCGACTCCGTTTCCAACGATACTGCCCCCCGCATGCAGATCGGGCAGGTCCTGGGCGGACGCTTTCGCCTCGAAGCCTTCGTCGGCCAAGGCGGAATGGCTCGGGTTTTTCGCGCCTTCGATCTCGCCACCAATCAGCCCGTCGCTATCAAAGTTCTGCTCGACGACGAAGCAAATCGCGAACGTTTCGAACGCGAGTCCGAAGTCCTCGCTTCGCTTCAACATCCAAGCATCGTCCGGTACATCACCCACGGCGCCTCGGACAAACACGCCTACATCGCTATGGAATGGCTCGCCGGTGAACCTCTCGGCAGACGCTTCAACAAGCCCATGTCTTTCGGCGACGCGACAAGCGTTTTTTCACGCATCAGCGAAGCGCTCGCCGTCGCCCACGAACGCGGCATCATCCATCGCGATCTCGCTCCAGGAAACGTCATTCTCATCGACGGCAACATCCACAATCCAAAACTTCTCGACTTCGGGATCGCTCACGTCGGAGGCGCTCGACGCGAACTCACCAGGCGCGGTGTGCTCCTCGGATCCATGGGCTACATGGCCCCAGAACAAGCTCGTGGTGACAAGAATATCGACGTTCGTGCCGATGTATTTGCCCTCGGTTGTCTCATGTTTCATGCCCTCACCGGAAAACGGCTTTTCGAAGGTGGAGACTCGCTCGCGTATCTCGTTCGCGTCGTCGTCGAAGATGCTCCGCGCCTGAGTACAATACGCCCGGGCGCACCCTCATGGCTCGACTCGCTGCTCGCACGGATGCTTGCGCGTTCGCCCGCGGACAGACCGGCAAACGCTGGAGCACTCGCCAAAGAACTCAATCGTGTCTCGTCACTCGACAACGATGAAACGACAGTCGACGGAGCGTCGGAACTCGACCAAACCGGATCGCTTGGCGCTGCCGAACAACGCGTTCACTGCATCTTGCTCATCACGCCGCCAGACCAGCCGAGCAATCGCACAGGCGCCTATGCGAACGTACGCGCAGCGCTCGATCCCATAGCTGCGAGCCTCGAAGGAACGGTGGAATCACTCGTCGATGGCCACATGCTCGTCACGTTTCGCGCGGCAAGAACAGCCACGGATGAAGCTGCACGAGCAGCCCGCTGCGCGCTTGCATTCGGCGCTGCCATCGAAGGGGAACGAGCGGCGATCGTTGCTGTTCAAAGTTCTGGT
>JANORL010000464.1:0-4683 GCA_031415295.1 Polyangiaceae bacterium
GGCGTTTCCACGCGTTCCGAGCTGTATATCAGCCAGATCTACTGGCTCGTTCTCGGGGGCATCTTCGGCGGCGTGCTCGTGGCCGTCGACTACCGCTACTTCGAACGGTTTGGTTATGTCGTTTATGCAGGCGGCATTTTCGCTCTGCTGCTCGTCTTCATTTTTGGCAAAGACATCCGCGGCAGTGTTCGTTGGATCGACTTCGGCGGTTTTTCTTTCCAACCGAGCGAATACAGCAAAATTTGCCTCGTCATCGCGCTCGCAAAGTTTCTTCACGACGACCCGCGCAACGAAGGTCGGACGCTCAAAGATCTGCTGATTCCCGCCATCCTTACAGCCGTTCCAGCGCTCATGATCTTGAAGCAGCCGGACCTCGGCACCGCGACAATCCACGTCTTCGTCTTCGTGACCATCGCGGCGCTGACGCGCGTGAGGTGGAAGAGCGTCGTGGCGTTTGTCGTGACCGTCGCCGCGGCGTTGCCGGTCATCTGGACGTACGTTCTGCACGACTACCAGCGCGATCGAGTCACCGTGTTCTTGCGACCTGAAGACGACATCCACCATCGCGGCTGGCACGCGCATCATTCACGCGTAGCGATTGGCGACGGTGGGTTGCTCGGCAGTGGGTTCATGAAAGGCACGCAGAACCAGTTCAACTTCATCCCGGACCAATACACCGACTTTCCGTTCCCCATTTTTGCCGAAGAGTGGGGGTTTGTCGGATCGGTGTTTCTTGTGATGCTTTATGCGTTTCTCGCCGTGTGGTCGATCCGCATTGCTTCACTGGCAAAAGATCGCTTCGGCGCCGTGCTCGCCGTCGGTTGTGGAGCGGTCCTTTTTTGGCACGCCATCATCAACATCGGCATGACCAGCGGCGTGCTCCCTGTCGTAGGCGTGACGCTTCCGCTGTTTTCATACGGCGGATCCAGCATCACCACGATGCTCATGTGCGTCGCGATGCTCATGAACGTGTCGATGCGGCGATACTCGGTCTCACCAGCACCGGACCGACTCTAAGCAGCGACGTTCGTCGCGTCGTTTCGTTAACGAATGGAGCCCTTGGCCATGCGCGCTTCGATGGCGAAGGCGTATGCAGCCAAGGCGTCTTGCGGGCTCGCTTTGGCACCACTTCGTGAAGCGCGAACAATGGAGCGGAAAGCGAGGAACCGCCGGCCATCGATGCCCAATAAAAGCGGCATGCTCGCGGCATCACGGGTTGCATCCGTCGATCCGAAAAGCGTCGCGGTACTCGTGAGCACGCGTCCGACGAGGGTATCCGCCAGGTCGATCGCTTCCGAACATCGTCCAGCGGCAATGGCCGTTTCGACCTCGTGCACGAGAGCGCGATCGGCTTCGGGCCAAAGGTCTGCAAAAGACAAACCTGGGGACTTGCGCGCATCCGTCTTCTCGACGGGAAGGGGAGACGCCGCACGGAGGTTTGTCTCGGGCGAATCCTTTGAAGTCAAAGGACTTTGAACGTTTGCTTCCGTGTTTGCGGAACGTGCTGGTACAAGCGGCGATGCTGCTGGAACAGCGTCGGTTGTGACTGGCGTGACTGGCGTGACTGGCGTGATCGCCACATGCACGACCGGAGCCGCCAGCGTGGGAGCCACAGGTGCGGACGCTTCGACAATCGTCGGCGTTGCAGAAGCGGTAGCTGGAGCTGACGGCGCTCGCGCGGGCAACGGCTGCAGCTCGGCTGGTTTCGGTGGAGCGACTTTGGGCGTCGGATCCGGTTCCGTGGGGACGCGCTTGGACGCACCCGTAGTGTCCGCTGGAGGGACGGCCGCAACGCGTTGAACCTGGGCGAGCGGAACCTCGGGCGTGGGGATCTTTGCCGCTTGTTGCGGTGCCGGTTGCGGCTGCCGCGTCACTTCCGGAGGAGGCTCGAGCAGGTCGGCAATTGAAAGTAACTGCGTTGGATCGAGTCGTTCGAACGGCAAAGGCTGCTTCTGTCCCGCAGCCGTTGGTACAGCAACGGGTAGTGTTTCAGGAGCAGGTTTGGCCGGAGCAACTTCGATTTTGACGGGCGCCGGTTCGGGTTTGGCCGGAGCAACCTCGATTTTGACGGGCGTCGGTGCGGGTTTGGCCGCTACGACCTCTGCTTTGATCGGCGCGGGCGCCGGTGCTTTTGCCGGAACTGCGACAGTTTTTTCCGTGGTCGGTGCCTTGTCGACCGGTGCAAATGCTGTGTCCGATGTGGCCGCGGTCGCGTTGGGGGGAGCGGTCGGCGCATTGGCCGTGACATGCCGAGTTGGTTCTTTGGACGCTGACGTCGTTGCGTTTGCCGGAGGCGATGGTGCATGTGCGGTCGCCAGCGGAGTCACGTGTTCTTTGGCCGTCGATGTCGTTGCGTTGGGCGGAGCCGCCGGCGCATGCGTTGCGGGTGTTCGAGGGGGGGCAGCGTGAGGAATGAGCGGCGCAAAAGGTTTGGGAGGTAAAACTGACGGGCGGTTGCGACTCCTCGGTGTTTCACCGGAACGTGATTCCGGACTGCGCCCCGTGTGTGCTCGACCCGATTCCGCTCGCGTCAAGATCGACGCTTCCGAAGGAGCCGTTATGGTGAGTTTTTCCTTTGCCCCCCAACCATCCTCGGGTACGTCCGGGAACGTCGTGACCGGTAGTCCCGCAGCACGCATCGCCGCCTTGTCGACGACGGGCGGACTGTCTTCGGTTCCGGTTTCCGGCGGGAGGGAACCCAACGTCACGCGACTCGAAACCACGCGATTAAAAATCGCGCCGCTCGTCGGGGGACGGTCTTCTCCTTGCGATGCTCCGCGTAAAGCAGCCGCAAGCCCTTCTTCGTTGGGATCAAATGCGGCTGCTGCCGACACACGCACCGACTCCGGCATCTGCGTCTCGAACGACGCGAGCACGGCATGCGTGATCCTCTCGAGAGATTCGTACACGCCAAGTCCCGTGCGTGCGGACGTTGCGAGCGATGGTGCGTTCCAACGATTGATCTGTTTGTCGAGTTCATCGACCGAGAGAACATCTGGCAGATCGTGCTTGTTGTACTGAAATACGATTGGTACGTCGCTCAGGTTGCGTCCCTGATCGGCCAGGTTGTCGCGTAAATTGTCGAGACTTTCGAGGTTCGCGTCTGCTCGTGCCGTTTGCGAGTCCGCGACGAAAACGATGCCATCCGCGCCAGTAAGGACCAGTTTGCGCGTGGCATTGAAGTAGACCTGCCCGGGCACTGTAAAAAGTTGCAGACGCACATGCATCCCGCGAATCGGCGGAAGACGCATCGGCAGAAAGTCGAAGTACAGCGTCCTATCGACGGGCGTTGCGAGCGAGACCAGCTTGCCGCGATGGTCGGGCTTTGCCGTCGCGTGAATGTGTTCGAGCGTGGTCGTCTTCCCGCCAAGACCTGGCCCGTAGTAGACGATTTTGAAAACGAGTTCCCGCGAGAGCGGGTTTACGGACGCCATAAAGCGAAGGGACAATACCACCTCGAGCGTGTCGTGCGGTCAATTAGGCGCACGCCTGTTGCGTCGGGTGGTTTCTAGGTGGCTTTGGGGGAGGAGAGTGCAAGTCGGGGCGCGAGGAGGGACGCCCAGACGAGGATCAGCGCACACCAACGAGAGGTCGGTATTGCTCCGCGGATGCGCCTTCGGCGATGCCCACGGACAAGGCTACGGGGCCTCGTGCACCTTGGAAGTAGTCGAGACGAAGGGAGTGAACTCCAACCTTGAACGCCTTGGCGGCCGTGGTGGCTTTCGCGGCATGAACGCCGTCGTTGTCGAGGAACTTCGCTCCATCGATGTACAGGATCGCGCCATCGTCCGACAGGAGTCGGATCGAGTAGGTGCCTTCTTTTTCGATGTCGAAGTTGCCGTCGTACCGAATGGCAAACCATTCGTCTTGCATGAGCACGCCCGGGAAACCTTCGGTGAAGGTTGCTTGTTGAACGATGAAGCTGTCCGTCAACAACGACGCGAAGGGGACCATTTTGGTAAGGTCGGGCAGCGTCGTGGTGGTGTTGGGAATGACGTAGGCTTTGCCCTTGAACGCGCCGATCGAGCCGTTTCCGAAGGCGTTTTTCCCAGTGATCCGCGGCGGCTCGGCAACAGTGGCCGGCGGCTTCGTGGTGTTTGCCGTCGTGGGCGTGGTGGGTGTCTTGGTCGGCTGAACGTTACTTGCCGGTTTTGCCGGTCGGCGCGCTTGGTTGCGCGTGCGAGCGGACGTCCCGGCTTGGAAACTGAAAGAACAGGCGCCAAGCAGCAGCGAAAAAGCGATGAGGGCGAGCTTGGGGGTGTAATGCGACGACATGAAAGTCTCCTAGGCAAGGAAATCGATGGCGGGCGGTAGACGTTCCGCGCTGGGTTTGCAATCACCTCGACGAAGAAAAAGTAGAGATCGTGGAATATTTTTCAGTTTAGCCGGCCGTTCGGACGATCTCCAGTTCTCGCCAGAGGGGCGACTTTTGCGCCAGGGCCAACGACGCAACACATAAGAGCAGTCCGACCAGAGCGCTCATGTTCAACAGGAATTCCGCGCGGGTTGGCGTGCGCGTCGCTTTCTTGCTCGTGGCGAATGCGAAACCGAAGATCAAACCGACGACTAGACCACCCAAGTGGGCCAGGTTGTTGATCATGATTCCAACGCGCGCCTGGTTGATTCCAAAGCCGACGAGCAGTTGAAACAAGACCGCTTGGACAGCAAAACCCTTCCATTGTG
>JANORL010000465.1:0-3543 GCA_031415295.1 Polyangiaceae bacterium
GATCCCGCCAATACGCTTGCATTCCTGGAAGTAAAAACGGCTCGTACGCGTGGACAAAGCCTTATGCTTCAAGCCGTAGCCATCATTCTCGGAAAGTATCCTTCCGACAGTGACGCAGACGTCGCCGCACGTGGCAAGTTATTGGCTCCCATCTTCCGTCAGAACGATGCCATCCGTGACTACCTTCGAGCACGCCGTCCTGTTGTGGACATCAACCCCGACACCGGAGAACCCGAAGCCTCGCCCGACGACACTGCACCCCCGGAAGTGACGTCCGGATAACTCGTCGCACTGGGTCGAACCTCGATCGAGGTGCCCCGAGGTGTCGACGCTGCTCACTCAACCCCGCCACCGGATATCCTGACCCCTTCAATCACGCTGTCTGACCCTGCCACAACGTGCCCATGGGTTACCTCGATGCAAACACGAGCACGGCGCGAGATAACCTGCGGTCACGCTTTGCCACACTGAACCACCTTCACGAGTAATATAGACCGCACATTTGGTGGAGGTCGCACGAGAAGCGACGACATGATCGGGCGTGTTGCATGGGATCAGGTGCCAAGCGGGCAGGGGGCGACCCTCTTCCATCGGGGGTCGAACGTCGTGAAGGGAGTCATTGCCTCTGCTTGCATCGAGGTCGGACCTGGGATCGGGTGTCTGTAAGACATGCCGTGGCAGGTCCGACCATGAGCATGGGTGACCTGGGGACGTATCGCGTGGTGGGCGAGTTCCAAGTGGGGTGGGGTTGGGGCAGTGCAACCGGGCAACGCCGGCGTTATTTACGGGCACGGCGCTTTCCCATGGAAGCGCCGTCGATGTGGCTTTGGCTTATTCCTTCACTTTTCCGCCGGTTGCAAACGCCCTGGTTGTTTTTCCGGGGGCAATTCCGAATCCCACACCAGCGTAAAGTCCAACCCTTTTAGTTTCGCTTGCTTCCATCGTTCGAAGAAACGGCGGGAGACGTAGATCGCGCCTGCGCGGTCGCAAGCGTGCTTGAATATATCGACCCCTTCGACAACGGACGGGATGAATACGTGTCGTACGGCATTCTGGATTTTACCATGCTCGTCGCGGGAGCCGATCGACTGTACTTCATCGAATGCATGAAGCGGGCGCGGATTGTACGCATACAGCTCGACACCGTCTGCGTCTTCGAGCGGCAGCAACTCGCCGTGCGTTTCTAGAATGTCCTGAAGCGCATCAATGGCCGAACGACGGAAAACGAGAACCTCGCTTCCGCGGTAAGGACTATCTGATGGTCGAAAAGCTTGACGCCGACTGACGCGGACGCGCCGCACGCGAAGGGGTTTCCAGCTCGAGGCAACGGGCGTGCCGTCAAGCTCGAGAAACACTTCCCAGCGTTCATCTTCGCACCGCAGCATCTCATAACCCGTGCTGACGATATAGTCATAGAACTGCATTGTAGAAGGTCCCATCAAGCAATGTTTTGCGGAGTTTTCGGAGTTGTTCAATAGCCTCGGCGGGTGTTTTCGCTTTTTTTAACTCTTTTTCGACTATCTTATAATATCGCTCCTTGTTTGCCAGCGTCGCGTGCACGATCGAGCCTTTGGGATTGGGCGACTTCAGGAACGCCGGCAAAAATACGCCATTGATAGCGTCGTCGATACCAATGCCGAACTTGGCCAGGATTCTTCTTGATTCCGCTGCCAACTCATGCTCGATCGCCACGATATGGTGTGTCGATTCGCCGGCCGCCATAGCGCGTTTCAACTTCGCTTCCAACGCTATCCGCAATCGGTACCGATGCGCTTTCGCGGAAACAGATCCGAGCAGTGAACTTACACGAATGAATGCTCCGCCTCCGTTCGTCGCGATCGGCAGGAAAATCTTGATCTCTCCCAATCGTGTCGCCGCCGCCGACAGCGCTTTCGTTCCTTTGCTGACTGCCGACGCCAAAAACTTTGCCCCGCCCAGTGGGCCGAGGGCCACTTCCATTGCCGCAAATTCGATGAGCATCACGGCGGCATCAATGGCAAAAAGTTTGGCCTCCACCTCGAATTGACCACTGGCAAAACCTTCTTCAAAACCTTTCATCGCAATGATCTCTAGGCCCGGATCGTCAAACACCGGCGGCTCCCCGATCGAGTTCAACGTATTCGCCAAACGCAGTGCAATCTGTTCCACCGTGCCCGGATCCGACGTGAACTGGCGCTTCAACCAGGAGCCGCCGTTGTCGTTTACCATCTCCGTGTCCGCCTTGGCTTGCGTCAAGGCCATTGAAGTCTTGTGCGCGTAGTCGCGCGCTTCGTGCCACGCCTCGATTCTGTTCCGTAACAAAATGGCTTCTTGCGTTGTCATCGCCATTCGAGGCCGCTGACCACAATACAACGGGCTGGGAATCGATGGAGGCTCCGATTGCGCGAATAGGTTTTTCGCGGCGGCGGGCCTTTCCACCACGGTTGTGGGACCAGAACAAGAGTCCAGCATCCGCCGAACCGCTTCATCGCGCGGCTTTGGAATACGTGAGCACCACACGTCCGTCCGAATCAACGGAATCAGGCGCAAGTTTTCAATGGGTGCGCTCTCCACGACCTTGAAGATGAATCCACCATCTCGTATGGCCCCAGCAAATCCCCACCGATTTTTGCTGTAGATGACATCTTTGTCGTTGACAATCATGAAAAACTTGCCGACGTCCCCCGTGTCGGTCGTATCCATCGTATCGTCGTCGCCTTCCGGGTTTGGCGGCTCCCAACAAACCTCACGCACCTGCTCCTGCGGAATGTGCATCGGTGGCAACGTCGACGATCCGCCAACAACTGAACACGCACTGAGCAAGGTCACAAGGGCAAGGATGGCCGGGGCCACGTTGCGCCGAAACCGTAGGGCAACCGCAGCGAATACCACGACCAAGAGGTACAACATCCCGGCAGTTTCGCCGATGTTTGCTGTGGATGTCAACAGTTACGTCAACGAGTCGTGCGGGACGCTTGGAGCATATGTGCAAATCAGGGGTTGGGCGACTTGCTAGCGGCTACTCCAGGCGTGATCATCAGGCGTGATCATAGGGTGCTGTCGTGCATCCCAGGAGCGAGATTTCCGTATTGCTTCGACAAAGCCACGGCCACGCGACCAATGAGTTCGTAAGGCATAGGTTTATTGAGCGGGAAAGCCAAATTCCCCTTTTCATTGCGGTAAGACGCCAATGCCTCGACGAGTGCCTCGTCGTCCGTGACTGGTGGATACACCCCGATGTGCTTCTTGAATGCCGCAAAGTAAAAGAATGTTTTGCCAAGCCTGAAAGCGGGCAGGTTGTAGCTTATGCAACGAGTCGCTTTGGGCACCATTGACTCCACGATAGCCTGTATCCGCGTCAGAATATTCTGAGCTTCTTCCGCTGCCGACTGTATGTAATGTTCGTGTGACTCAATCTTCGTCCGACCCGCCATCGTCAATCTCCAGTTGTTGCGTTTTTGTTGATGCGTACGTTTCTATCGCGCCGTCTTCCGTCGCACGCGTCGTCCCATTGCCGCTGCACCAGCGATCATTGCCGCGACAATCGGCCCCAGGTTGTCCCTT
>JANORL010000466.1:0-3378 GCA_031415295.1 Polyangiaceae bacterium
ACAAGAGGACGGGGCACTCTGTGCCGGGGCAAACTCGTGTGACGGCATGGGCGTTTGCAAAAAAGACAATGGTCAAATCTGCTCTATTGCCACCGAATGTTCGAGCGGCATTTGCGTCGACGGAGTTTGCTGCGATTCTTCTTGCACCGGATCCTGCAAAGCCTGCAACGTGCCAGGAAACCTGGGAATATGTTCGAATGCCTCCACGGGTTCTGACGATTCGCCGACGTGTGTCGGCACGAATTCATGTGACGGCATGGGTGTTTGCAAAAAAGACAACGGCCAGACCTGCGTGAATGGCAATGATTGCGTGAGTGCATTCTGCATCGATGGCGTTTGCTGCAACAGTTCGTGCCTGACGACCTGCCAAGCGTGCAACGTCGCTGGCGTGGTTGGAACATGCGTGAACGTGCCCTCCGGACAGGAAGATCCCGTCGCCACGACCGCTTGCACCGGGGTCAATTCTTGCAATGGAGCGGGGGCGTGTTTGCTTGACAATGGACAACCGTGCACCGACAATACTCAATGCGTCAACAACAACTGCACCGGTATGCCGATGACTTGCCAATAAGACCGCGGCTACCTCATGGCTTGACGTAGGCACTTTCCGGAACGATCCCGGAAAGCGCTTGCTGAACGATTCCAAACGACTGCTTCCGGTACATTCGATATTTTGGATTTTCATCCCATGTGGGCCACGAATACGTCGCGGCGCCTAACGCGGGAATGAGCCACGATCCGCCCACTTTTTTGGCTCGGGGCATCGTGTCCACGACGAGATCTTCCCCAATCGCCCCATTCAATAGCGGTTCGTCCGCTGCCGAACATCCCGTTGCAATGATGATCGAAGCGGCCACGATAGACAAAACGATTGCATTCGACATCGCCATCGTACCCCCGAGACGACGCATTGATTTCATTTCTCTCAGGGTAGCACGCGAAAGTCGAAGCCCAACCCAATCGGCGAACTGGGCAGTAATCCCGCAATCGACGTCGAGAACGAATTCGAACGAAGCGCGTTTGTCCAGGGTAGCCTTGGACTGACTGATTGCACCGGGGCGTTTCTCCTTGCGTCCGTCCTGCGTTTGATGCACAACGCGCCCGTGCAGAACACGAGTGTGTCGGGAAAAGTCCTTCTGACGGGTGCCAGCGGGTTCATTGGCGGTCGCTTGCGGGACGCATTGCTGGGCGCCAGCGTAGATGTCGTCGCAATACGACGCCCTGGGTCTCCACCTGCCAAAAAAGGTCGCTCTTTCGAAGTCGCTTACGACGACTTGGCTGGTCTCGACAAGGTCATCGCCTCGGAAAAACCTGATTACGTACTCCACGTGGCGGGAGCAACCAAAGGCGTGTCCTATGTTGATTTTCTCCAAGCCAATGTGATGCCGACACGGAATTTACTCGCGGCCATCAAGAAAGAACACCCGTCCCTCAAACGTTTCGTGCACGTCAGTTCACTCGCGAGTTACGGCCCCTCGAACCAATCGACGCCGCACACTGAATCCAAAGACCGCCGTCCCATTGAATTTTATGGCCAAAGCAAACTCGAAGCCGAACGGGTCGTTGAATCAATGGGGAATACGCTTCCCTGGACCATCATTCGACCTTCAGGCGTGTATGGTCCAGGCGATGCCGATTATTTGAATTTGTTTCGCGAAATCGAACGCGGACGTAATGTGTATTTCGGCAATCGTAAGCGGTGGTTTTCGAATATTTACGTCGACGACCTCGTGGACGCCATTCTGCTCGCAACCACGCACGAAAGCGCATGTGGAAAAGGTTTCTTTGTTTGCGACAACGTGCCCGTCACGTGGGAAACGTTTCAAGACGCTATGGCGCGGCTGAGCGGAAAACGCGTGCGAACGATGGATCTTCCAGAATTTCTCGTGGGTCTGGCGGCGATGGGTGGTGAATTCGCCACAATGATTGATAAACAGCCTAGGCTATTCAATCGGCAAAAGGCCAAAATGGGCGCGGCCGAAGCGTGGACCTGTAAGAGTGATCTGCTCCGCCAAACGCTGGGCTGGACGTCGCCCACATCAATGGACGACGGCATTCGGCGAACGTTCGATTGGTACCGAAAAGAAAAATGGATCTAGACGCGCGCGATCAACGTCGTCCAGCGTCGTCCGGTTCCAAAGGCAACATCACCGTAAACACAGTTTTTCCGGGCTGACTCTCGACGGTAATGTCGCCGCCGTGATCCATCACGATTCGATGCGTAATCGCTAGGCCGAGGCCCGTCCCTTTTTCCTTCGTCGTAAAAAACGGCTGGAATATCCGGATTTCATCCGCGGACAATCCTGGACCATCGTCCTCCACGCGAATCTTTGCCATCATGTCGGTGCGCATAATCTCAATTCGCACCTGCCCGGTAGAATGGACCGCTTCTATCGCATTGCGTACCAGATTCAACACCACTTGACGCATGCGCCCATCATCCGCACGAATATGGAGCTGCGGATCACCGAAGACGCTAATCTTAATATTCACCGCGTCCGCTTCGACCCGGCACAACGCGGCGATGTCCTCACAAATACAACGCAAATCCGTCATCGATCGCCGTGGTCTTTCCGGACGAGCAAATTGTAAAAACTCCTCCAGCAAAGCCGCGACACGTCGAATTTCTCCCGTAGCAATTCCCGCCGCTTCCCGTGCCTCTTCGATTTCTGGAACCGCTTTGCCCAAGAGCCTGCCGAGCAACTGCAAGTGTAACGTGGCCGCGTTTAATGGGTTCTTGATTTCGTGCGCCACGCCTGCCGAAAAGGTCGCAATCGATGCCAAGTGTTCACTACGACGAACACGCGTCTCCATGTTGCGCACGTCCGTCACGTCGACCCCCGAAGCCACGATGTGTCTTACCCGCCCCGTTTCATCGAATAACACCGAGTTTGTCCAAGTGGTACGACGCCGATCACCTTGCTTTGTACGCCAATAATTTTCATATGCGCACGAACGAGTTCGTCCCGATCGGAGATCTTCGAAAACGTTCACAGCCGAAGTAATTTCATCGGGATCAGACATCAGATCGACGACCTTTCGCCCACGAACCTCCGGTTCCGTGTACCCAGTCATCCGTTCGCACGCTGCGTTGAAGTGCACGATACGACCTTCGAGGTCCACAACGACAACGAGTGACTCGATCGTCGCAAGCACGGTTGATACGAAATCTCGCTCCGCTTGCAACGCCGTGTGCGCGTCACGAAGTTCAGCGAGCGTGCGTCGCAGGAGGTCTGTCTCGGCACGTTGCTTCTTCCGATCGACGGCCCGTTCCACTGCAAAATGCAGCGCGTATGCATCGACCGGTTTGGTGACGTAATCATCCGCAACGGTCCGTACAGCATCGACGGCAGGCGCGATGCCACCACCCGATGTGAG
>JANORL010000467.1:0-3559 GCA_031415295.1 Polyangiaceae bacterium
TGCCTGTCGATACGTCGTTTGCGCGTTTTCTGCTCGGAACGTTGAAAGATCTCACGAGCAAAGCAGTATCGGGAGCACCACCTTCAGGAACGTGGGTGTGGCCGCTCTTGAATCGCTGACCCGTTAGGCCTTCTCGCGCCAAAACGCGCCAAAACGCATCAAAAACCCTAAGGTTTGTCCAGGATCAAGTTGTCCATTCGGACTTGTTCGTCCGAACGCGTACGGGTTCCGGCATTGCTGCGTGCAGATCGATACGGCGGGCGTCACCCGACAAATGCGAAGCGAGCAATTGGAACAGGCCGAGAGCAGACAAACCCGTGGCCGCGACGAACGCCACGCCACCAAGGGCCGTGGTTACGATGCTCGGCCATGTATCCAGTTTTCCCGGACGACTCAAGTCCAGCAGAAACAATTCGACGCCAAGGCCCAAGAGCACGCTGAGTCCCACATACGTGCCCGCTCCGGTCGTTTCCTTGCCCATGAAGCCGACGAGGCCGACGAGTGTCACGACGAGCGCCACGATGGCGCCAGCAGTTGACAAATCGGGTTCGCGGTAGGCGTGTTGCAGACCGAGCAAAATGATGAATGGGATGGCCAAGACAAACGCGGCTCCGAGCAACCATCGCGCTCCCAAGTACGCGCGGTAACGAGCTCGAAATAACAATGCGCCAGGCAGCGCTGTTGCGGCAAACGCTCGGGCTACGCCCAGCCCGATAGCATCCTGTGCGATAAAGGCGGCCGGACCGGTTCCACCGAGCCCGGTCAGCACGACGAGCAAGCCGATTACGAGCATCGCGAACGCACGTTGTCGATAGCTCACGCGCGTCAATGCCGCGACGAGCGTTACGGCACCTAGAAAAAACGACAAACCAGCCGTGATCGCTCCGCCGGGGCGAAGCCCAACAAGGGGCAATGCGCCCAAGGCGGCAAACCCTATCCCAACAGCAGCACACCAAGCTCGCGCAACGTCACGTGATGGTTCGAGTGGTGCCAGATCCTCCATGAGCGCATCGGATGCCAAGAGCGGTTTGGCAGGTGCGTCATGACTAACGTCCCCGTGAACGAGCGAATCGCCATCTGCAGGAACGTCCGTCGGATCCGCTGGAAGTTGCTCGGCTTTTGGTACGTCGGGCGCCGTCTCGATCCGTGCAACCGTTTTGGCTCGCGATGCACTGTGCGGAAGTTGCTCGCCGTCAGGTTGCTGCTCAGGTTCAACCGATCGCGCCTCCTCCGGCTCAGCGACAACGGCGTCGTTGGCGACTCGCTCGCGCGATGCATCGACGCCCTCGTCCGTGATCACAGCGGCAGCCGCTGCTTCAGGAGACTCTGGTCCTTCCATTTCTGTTTCAGAACTCGCCATCAGCGCTGCGGTTGAAGAATCAGCGACCAACCGCAGCATGCGCCCGGAGGGCATCTTGGGTTGTGGAACTTTCGGAGAAGGCGAGTTGCGCGACAAGGGAGCGAGCGAAGTCTCGCACAATTCGGAAGCCTTGGGGATCTCTCCGATGGCTTGCCTCATCCATATAGAGGCGGCGTGAAATTTCAACCTGGATGGCATGCATAGTGTTGGTTGGTTTACCGTAAAACCCGGTCGAAAAACCGCCACGGTAAGGATCGTCGTGACGAACTGTAAATCCGTAGGACCTTGCGTGCCAGTCGACGAGGTCGATCACGGCGGGAGCGGAAGTCGTTCGTCCTCGCGTACCTGGCACGATGTCTGCCCGCATTCCCGGGGAATCGCCATGACCTCGTCGAGCCAGACTTGGCATCGAGTGTGCGCATAACAGTACGACAAACCCAAAGAGGGTCTGTTTGCGCGCGAGTATCGTCGACAAGGCTTGGTGGTATGGGCGATATACGGTGTCGAGGCGACGTTGGAGTTCCGTTCGCGGGAGTCGACACGAAAGCACTGGATCGCCGTCCGTCGTAAGTCTCCAGATGAGACCTCGAGGCCAAGGGGTGCGCCCACCACCTTCGACGGCATCTTGATCGATGTCATCCTCGCTTCGATTGAGGTCAATCATGTACCGGCTTGTTCGAGCACGAATGAGTGTCGCGCCTTCCATCGGTGCGTCTTGGACCAGTTCGTCGACGTAGAGGTCCGCATCGCGGGCGATGCTTCGTGCGGGCGCGACAGTAAAAGCGAGAGACTCCGCGTCGAGCCAAAGCCCGGCATGCGGGACTTCGACGACCACTGGACTCTCGCCACACTTTGGCTCGATGACCTCGAACGGTGAAGCGAACACGATGAACCTTGGCTTTTGCCCTATTCAGCTCGTGAGAGCCACTCGATCTTCAGCGAGCACATTGTTTTGTGCCATCCCGAAAAGACGAGCGGCAAACGAGCACATTTGGTGAGCAATGAACACCGCTTGTTTGTTGGGTTTTTGCGAAGAGTGCTTTGGTCGCGTTAGGCTAGGCGCGTGAATTTACACGGCTGGGTCGACGCTTATTTGGATCACCTGCGGGTCGAACGAGCCTTGTCCCCGCGAACCCTCGAGGCGTACTCGCGGGATCTCGG
Organism: Polyangiaceae bacterium; assembly: GCA_031415295.1. GTDB lineage: Bacteria > Myxococcota_A > Polyangia > Polyangiales > Polyangiaceae > Polyangium. Next base: position 2,522 of record JANORL010000467.1, read on the forward strand.
TAAGTTGTGTGCTCTTTGCGAAGAGAACGGAGTCGATGCTCCGACAAACCTCGATCCTTCGCTTCTTTCGACCTACATGGTGGAACTTGGTCGCCAAGGCATTGGGGCGCGTTCTGCGTGTCGCCATCTTTCCGCGGTGCGGGGTTTCATCAAATTCTTGCTTCGTGAACGCGTGCTTTCTGTCGATCCCGCGTCGCTTGTCGAACGTCCCCGAACGACTCGCAAATTGCCGCGCGTTCTTTCCGTCGACGAAATTCGGACGATCCTTGATGCGCCCGACGCGTCGACGTTTCGAGGTCTTCGTGATCGCGCAATGTTGCACGTGATGTATGCGGCAGGGCTACGCGTCAGTGAAGTCGTTGGTCTGCGTCTAAGCGATATCGACCGCAAACAAGGCCTGGTTCTCGCTTTTGGAAAAGGCGGCAAACGCCGCATCGTGCCGCTTGGAGAACTGGCACTCGATGCGATCGATGCGTACCTGAAAAAGCGTGCAACGCATCCGAAAGCTTCCGCGACCCAAGCGTTGTTCTTGTCGCCCCGGGGCAAACCCCTCACGCGTCAAGGCGTTTGGAAATTGCTAGGCATCTACGCTCGAGGCGTTGGTATTTCCAAACCGAGTTCGCCGCACAAGTTTCGTCATTCCTTCGCGACGCACCTTCTCGAAGGCGGAGCCGACCTACGCAGCGTCCAAGCGCTTCTCGGTCACGCCAACATCGTGACGACCGAGATCTACACGCACGTGACCGACGACCACATGCGCACGGTGTATCGCAAGAGCCATCCGCGTAGTTGAGGGACGAATTGGAAGCGGGTCCGGTGATTTGCACCGGGGAGAATTGGAAGCGGGTCCGGTGATTTGTACGGGATCGAATTGGAAGCGGGTCCGGTGATTTGTACGCTCGCTGCGCGCGTGTGGGACACGCGCTGCGCGAGGCCAGTCACGATGGGGGCTCGCAGGCGGCTCTTTGAGTCTTTGGGCTGCGCCCAAAAAAGACGAGCCGACTGCTCTGCCCCCATACCCCCCGAGAGACAAACTGG
>JANORL010000468.1:0-14110 GCA_031415295.1 Polyangiaceae bacterium
ACCTCGCCTTGCAACCCGAGGCTACGCATTGTATGTACTTCTCATGTCAGAGCTTGGGAACCCATTGGACCAACATCTCCTTGCAATCCTTGTGGCCCTATTGGACCAACATCGCCTTGCAATCCTTGTGGCCCCATTGGACCAACATTGCCCTGCTGCCCTTGTGGTCCTATTGGACCAACATCGCCTTGCAATCCTTGTGGCCCCATTGGACCAACATCGCCTTGCAATCCTTGTGGCCCCATCGGACCAACATTGCCTTGCAATCCTTGCGGCCCGATTGGACCAACATTGCCTTGCAGCCCTTGCAGACCTTGCGGCCCGATTGGACCGACTGGACCGATTGGACCGACATCACCTTGCAGCCCTTGCGGACCGACATCACCTTGCAAACCGTCATCGCCTTGCGGCCCTTGCGGACCGATATCGCCTTGCGGACCGATCAACCCTGTCGGATCACCCACCCACTGACCATTCGAGTTGACGACCTCGGTACCATTGATCGATATCGACGCGGGGTGAATATCTCCGTTTACGTCTCCACACATGATCGCGTACGGAACGCTGCGGATCGACGACCGCGGCAACATCTCCGGGTCCCCTCCAACCGCAATACCAAGGTAAAGCGGCTTTCCCTCGAAGATTTTTGCGTCAAGAGGAACGATTTCGCCGAGACCAACCGAAAAATACCCATTCTCGAATGTTACCGAATGAACCTCACTCCAAACAGGCACGACGGCCACGTCTGAAGCATAAATGGCGAAGGTGACCTCGAGAGTCGCCGTAATCGGCTTGTTGTCTGTGTCATACAGACGCCCCTGATGCGTGACGCTCGTCGGCACTTCGGCCGCCGCAGTGAAGGTCACCGTCGCTGCTGTCACAGCGAGCGCCAAGGCCAATAACCAACGACGAATGATGGATCTTTTCATGGCAAGCTCTCCGTTGCACCAATCAGCCCACCCTGGACGCGATATCCCGGTGACGTGGATTTGTGCTGGTTCTGCGTCGGCTGACCGAACGTGTAAACCATTTTATAATTAGGACTCGTGACGACATCGCCACCGGCAACGATTTCAGTGGCTTGGATGCCGGAAGCCAAGGCGCCGCCGCCTTGACCGCCCGCGCCACCAGTCCCGCTCGAACTGCTCGAGCCGGAAGTCGAGGTGGTGGTCGTGTCCTCACCCGTGGTGTCGCAGCCTGACGTGGCTGCCGCGAGGAGCAGCAAAGCTCCCGCCAGACACGACGCGCCGCATCGCGATTTGATGATCATGGATTCTCCTCCGAAGGCATTCAGGCACCGTACAAGGAAAGATATTTTGAGTCAATACAATTCCGTCCATGCGCGCGCCGGCCCAATGCCGCCGGGTACCCGCCGCGGGCAGGCAGAAAGCTCAAGGTAGCTCTTATGAGCCCTACGCCACGTCATGCATCTCGCGCCGCTGTCGTAATTGCTCCGGTCGACTTCCTTGACGTGTAGACTCACCCGTAACGACTACCGCTTGACGAACTCCAAAAAATCGAATACTTGTCGTCGTATGATTGACCTTCTATTTAGCACTCGAATCCTTGGAATCTGCGCCGCGGGACTGTTCGTGTTTGCCGGCTGTGGCTCCGAGGGCAAAACAAGCTCATCCGGCGCGACTGTTTCTAGCGGGGGCAATGTCGGAGGCGGAGGTAGCGCGGGCGGTTCAAGCGGCAGTGGCGGTGCGAGCGGCGCGGCGGGCAGTGGTGGCGAAGGAGGCTCGCCGATGCTTGGACCGGCAGTTTATGCGCAGGATTTCGAATCATTAAATACCGATGCATTGTGGAAGAACAACCTCGACGGCGCGAAAGTCAAAGCGCACGAAGAGAATGCGTTGGTGACGACAAATTGCGGCATCGACGGCAGCAATTGTTTGCGTATCGTTTATCGTCACGCAGACGGCATTCACAAGCAACCGCCGCCCGACCCGGTATTCACAACGACGGGAAACGTGATTGGCTGGACGCCTTCCGACGCGACGCACACGGGAACGGCCACCGATGTCATCCAGGCCAATTTGCCCATTGATGGTACCACCGACGGCTCGGGCAGAAGCTCCAATTCGCCCATTCCCGGCAAAGCTTATACATTGACATACAATTTGTTTTTCGAGTCGGGGTTTGATTTCGCCAAGGGTGGCAAGTTGCCTGGTCTCGCGTCGAAGACATTCGATAGCGGTTGCACTGAAGACGGCAATGCCAAGCGTAATTCGAAAAATTGGAGTGTGCGATTGATGTGGCGCAACAATGGCCGTGTGCAGCTCTATTCGTACGATCAAACGCGACCGTCCGGAAGCTGTGGGGTGACGCAAATGATCGATGCTGCGCCTGGAGATGCACCTTATGAAATGCCCGGCGTGATTCCACAAGACAATAAATTTCGTTTTCAAACAGGCATCTGGTATACGGTGCGTCTTTCGGTTCGCGTGAATGACAACGAAAGCGTGACGTACCAAAAGGACGGCGCCGGAAACCTGGTGCTCGACGCAAATGGCGACCCGGTTCCGACCAGCGGCAACGGCGCCATGAGCCTTGCGATCATGTCGGCAGATGGCCTGGTAAAACGGCTGCTCGTTGCGTCGAAGGTCGCATTCCGTGACGAATGCAATGGCACTTGTCCATCGTCGGTGCCCGATAGCCCGGACAGCCAGATCAATAGCTTTTTCTTCAGCACATTTTATGGTGGCAATGAGGTAAAACGCGTGACGTGTCAAGGAGCATTGCCGTCGTATCCCGGGCTGACGCAGGCAATTTTCAACACGTTGTGCGCTTCGCAGAAGCTGCCGGAAATCTTCCCAATGCTAACATGGGAACCCCAGACGCCTTCGGCTGCGCTTTTTGATAACGTCGAGGTGGTGGAAGGGTTTACCGCAGCGCCGCTTTGAGAGATCTCAATGGCGTGTGGATCAAGAATGGCGCGTCGTGGCGCGTCGTGGCGCGTCGTGGCGTTACGGAATGACCAGCTTCTCGACGGCGAGGAATGGCGATCCTTGCGGCAAATTTGAGAAACTCGTGCCCGCAACGCTCACGTCGTACGTACCTGGGTACACCGTTCCGGAAAAAGAAAATGCCGTATTGCACAACGCGGCGAGCGTAAGCGTATACCCATCCGCAACTTCCTTGAATATCACCGTGGCCGGCGACGACGTCGAGCACGTTTTCATGGGCGGCAGGTCATTGAGCGTGATGCTGCCAGCAATGGAAACCGCCGGAACATCGAGGGGCAGCATGTTGCTCGCGTTCTGGATGGCGAGCGACGGATGTACCACATACGGACTGCCTTGCGGCAAATTCGAGAAGCTAGTGCCCGAAACACTGACCTTGTACGTGCCGGGATACACCGTACCATTAAACGCCGCTGCCATGTCGCAAGCCGAATTCAACGTCAGGTCGTACCCTTGGTTGACTTCATGAAAAAGCACGGTCGCCGGTGACGACGTCGAACACGTTTTGACGAGCGCCGCGCCATTGAGCGTCACACCGCCATTGACGTTCACCGCCAGCACATTGAGAGGAAGCATGTTGCTCGCGTTCTGGATGGCGACGGACGGATGCACCACATACGGACTGCCTTGCGGCAAATTCGAGAAGCTGGTGCCCGCAACACTGACCTTGAATGTGCCTGTAAAAACCGTACCAGTTAATGCTGCCGAAGCATCGCATGACGATTTCATCTTCAGGACGTACCGTTGGTTGACTTCGTGAAAAAGCACGGTCGCGGGTGACGACGTCGAGCACGTTTTGACGAGCGCTGCGGCATTAAGCGTCACGCCGCCATTGACGTTTACTGCCAGCACATCGAGCGGCAGCGTATTGCTCGCATTCTGAAGCGCCAGCGACGGATGCACCACATACGGACTGCCTTGCGGCAAATTCGAGAAGCTGGTGCCCGCAACACTGACCTTGTATGTGCCTGGATACACCGTACCATTAAATGCAGCCGCCGCATCGCATGCCGAATTCAGCGTCAAATCGTAGCCTTGGTTGACTTCGTGAAACTTCACCGTCGCCGGTGACGATGTCGAACACGTTTTCACGAGCGCTGCGGCATTGATCGTCACGCCGCCATTGACGTTTACCGCCAACACATCGAGCGGCAGCGTATTGTTTGGATTCGTAATGGTGAGCACGGGATGCACCACATACGGACTGCCTTGCGGCAAATTCGAGAAGGATGTGCCCGAAACGCTGACCTTGTACGTGCCTGGATACACCGTACCCGTAAATGACGCGGTCGCATCGCATGCCGAATTTAGCGTCAAGTCGTACCCTTGGTTGATTTCGTGAAACTTCACCGTCGCGGGTGACGACGTCGAGCACGTTTTCACGAGTGCTGCGGCATTGAGCGTCACGCCGCCATTGACGTTCACCGCCAATACATCGAGCGGCAGGGTATTGTTTGGACTCGTAATGGTGAGCGACGGGTGCACCACGTAGGGAGTGCCTTGCGGCAAATTGGAAAAACTGGTGCCTTTGACACTGACTTTGTACGTGCCTGGATACACCGTACCCGTAAATGACGCGGTGGCATCACACACCGCATTGAGGCTCAATTGGTAACCTAGGTTGATCTCCTCGAAAATGATGGTCGCTGGTGACGAAGTCGAACACGTTTTCACGAGCGCCGCGCCATTGAGCGAGATCCCCCCGCTGACGTTCACGGCGTCCACATTGAGCACGAGCCCCGTCGAATTGCCTCCAACACACTCGCCTTGCGCATTACACGAATAACCCATGGGACAGGTCGTGACGCACATCGTCCCGCATTGATTGGGCATGCCTGCTCCACCACACGTGAGCCCTACGCCACAACCACCGCAATCGAGCATGTTACCGCACGTGTCGGGAATCGAGCCGCATTGCGCACCCTGAGCCATACAGGTTGTCGGGACACACGGCGCGCCACCTGCGCCACCGGTGCCCATTCCGCTGGAACTTCCAGAACTGCTCGTGCTCGTACCCATTCCGCCAGTGCCGCTAGAACTTCCAGAACTGCTCGTGCTCGTGCCCATTCCGCCGGTGCCGCTAGAACTTCCAGAGGTACTCGTGCTCGTACCCATTCCACCAGTGCCGCTGGAACTTCCAGAGCTACTCGTGCTGGTGCCCATTCCACCGCTGCCGCCCATTCCGCTGGAACTTCCGGAACTGCTTGTGCTCGTGCCCATTCCGCCGCTGCCGCCACTACCACTGGAACTTCCGGAGCTCGATGCGTCATTGCCGGCCGAGCCTCCTTCGCCGCCGGTGGTGTTTGTCGGGGAGTTTGTGTCATCGCTACATCCCGTCGAAAAACCGACAAAGGTGACGATGACGCCGGTCATGAGTGCCCTGGGCTTTACCCATTCGAAGAATTGCATTTGGCGAACCATGGTGATGAGGACCTTCCTGAAACAAACGTCGTGCACGAGCATTGTTACACGACATTGGGGAAAAGTGGTTTTAAATCAACTCCGGGGTTTAAGTTTGCGCTTATGCCGGCTCTCCCCCGCATCTCCATTGCACGCTGATGGGTATCTCGCTCAACGTGCAAAAATACATTGAGCATACATATTCGCTGCAGCTAGTCTGCTCCTCGTCGCGTGTGACTCAAAATCGAACGACCGCCACGTGCGCGCGGAAAACCCGAACGTTACGATTCTGGACAATCCCAATGTAGCCCGGACAGCCAGATCAATAGCTTTTTCTTCAGCACATTTTATGGTGGCAATGAGGTAAAACGCGTGACGTGCCAAGAAGCATTGCCGTCGTATCCCGGGCTGACGCAGGCGATCTTCGACACGTTGTGCGCTTCGCAGAAGCTGCCGGAAATCTTCCCAATGCTAACGTGGGAACCCCAGACGCCTTCGGCTGCGCTTTTTGATAACGTCGAGCTGGTGGAAGGGTGTACCGCAGCGCCGCTTTGAGAGCGGTGTTTATTGGCATTTCACTGGGTTTGTCGTACAGGCTCGCTCCGATCGCCGATTTTGCCGCCGATCCACGCCATGGGAATGTATGCGAAGGTCAGATCGACGACGATGACCCACGTCGGAAACGGAAGAAGCGCGGTGGCCGCAATGCCGCCGAGCATATGAAGAAATCCGACGCCGAGCGCAATTTTCATCTTGTGGTTCGCAGCCATCAATGCGGCGATGGCTGCTCCTGCAATCGACCCGAGGGAATGCTCCAGGAATGGAGTCACCCAGTGTTTCACTTCCATAAGCGGCATTGCCGCTTTGAATCCTTCGACGGTCGACAGATTGACGCCAGGCGGCGGTGGGATCAACGCGCCGCCAGCCTTGATGACCAGCGTTTTGACAACCATCAGTGCGATCACTCCGGCGATGAATGCAAGAATATTCCGAACGATCGTAGGCAAGACGGTGTTCCTCCAGATCAAGTTTGCAGCAGCGTGCGACAATCACCAACCCGGAACCCTTGCACAAACGTCTCGTATCAGCAAGCAGAACTGCACTGCCTCAAAATTGAGTCGACGCGGAAATGACCAGGTTCTCGACGGCCACGAAAGGCGATCCTTGCGGCCAATTTGAAAAATTCGTGCTCACAAGGCGGAGCTTCTTCGTCCGGTTTTACATGAACGACCGATTGGTCATGCTGGCACCGATTCTTGTTCGGGTCGATCCCAATGCCGGTGCGCGGCGATGGCCTCCATGAATGCCTTCGTGAACGACGCCAAGACCTGTCCACTGCGAGCCGTCACGACACCACGATCCGTGGATACTTGGCCCAGCGATTGCGGATCGGCCAATCTCACGCCTTTGATTTGCGAAGCCTCCAGCAACTCAATCCCTGCCCCGGTTGCACCCATCGGCTTGTTATGACGAAATGCCTCGCAAATGAAATGGATTGGATCTCCAAGTAGTTTTAGCGCGTCGATACTTGCATCACCTCCGGGGACGTACACGGCGTCATAAAGCACCGAACTCACGTGCATCGTCGCCTGATCCACCTCAATGCTGCTTCCATCGTCAGCCGTGAGTGTTCCGAGTTTCGGCGAAATCACGTGAACTTCGCATCCAGCGTTCACGAGGGCCGTACGCACGGCGGATAGTTCTGCGGCATTTACGCCCTGATCGGCAAGAATGGCAATCTTTCTCGTTTGAATGGTGTTTTTTGCAGTGAATTGCATGCTCAGCGCCGGTGATTGCGCAACCGAATGCTTTGCACGCGGCTTCATCGTTGTCGCCTTGGTTGGAGTGGCTTGTTTGCCGGTCGTTCCGATACTCACGTTTCCGGTCAAACCAAGACCCGAAGCTACGGCTTGGCCAAACCCGGAATCCACACGCATGAATCGTTCGACCATTTTTTGGCGAATCGGTTTGGTGGCCACTTTTCCCAATTCAAAGATAGCAGCCTTGACGAGGTGCTCTTTCTCGGGCGTCGACATGCTGTTCCAGAAGAGCGTGGCTTGACTGAAATGGTCATTAAAGCTTGCACTTCGCTCACGAATTTTCGCCCCCGAGACCATTGCTGGGAAATGCGTGAACGTCCCAGCGCCTTGCGGGGCCATTGCCGGACACCCACCGCCCAGCGAATTCGGTGAATAATGGGCTCGACCCATGGGAATGCGATGTTGATGAAAGCCGTCCTTTTGGTGGTTGGTTGCGGGGGCGAGCGGCTGGTTGATCGGAATTTGGGTAAAGTTGGGTCCAGCAAGTCGAGTAATTTGCGTATCAAGGTAGGAGAACAGCCGCACCTGAAGCAAAGGATCGTCGGTAAAATCGATACCGGGCACCACGTTTTGAATACAAAACGCCACTTGTTCGGTCTCGGCGAAGAAGTTGTCCGGGTTTCGATTGAGGACCATCTTTCCGACACGTTGCACTGGCACGAGTTCTTCAGGTACCAATTTCGTCGCATCGAGTAGATCGAAATCGAAGTCGTCTGCTTGCGATTCTTCAATGATCTGAAGCCCCAGCTCGTATTCGGCGAATGCGCCCGCTTGAATGGCATCCCATAAGTCGCGCCGGTGGAAATCCGGATCTTTGCCGGCAATCTTTTGGGCTTCATCCCAAACGAGCGAATGTACTCCAAGCACGGGTTTCCAGTGAAATTTGACGAAGCGCGTCGTTCCCTTGTTGCAGATGAGGCGAAACGTGTGCACGCCAAACCCCTCCATCATGCGATAACTACGAGGAATTGCGCGATCGGAAAGAGTCCACATGAGCATGTGCGTGATTTCTGGCACGAGAGACGCAAAGTCCCAAAACGTATCGTGCGCTGATTGCGCTTGTGGGATTTCACGATCAGGCTCGGGTTTGACGGCGTGAACGAGGTCTGGGAATTTGATGCCGTCCTGAATGAAGAACACGGGCATGTTGTTGCCCACGAGGTCGAAATTCCCCTCTTCAGTGTAGAATTTCGTCGCAAACCCGCGCACGTCACGTACCGTATCCGCTGAGCCGCGCGATCCGACCACGGTCGAGAATCGGACGAACACTGGCGTCTTTGCCGATGGATCCTGTAAGAATTTGGCTCGCGTGAGGTGCCCGAGCGGTTCATACACTTGGAAATACCCATGTGCGCCAGAACCGCGCGCATGGACCACTCGTTCCGGTATACGCTCGTGATCGAAATGCGTGATCTTTTCTCGTAAATGAAAATCTTCGAGAAGCGTGGGACCTCGTGCAGAAACCTTGAGCGAATTGTCCGTATCGTCGATACGGACACCTTGATCCGTCGTCAAGTATGTACCGGACAAATCCTGTCGGTGGGTATCGAGGCTTCGGTTCTTTGTGTCTTCGATGTCAGGCATTACCTTATGCTGCGTCATGTTTTCCCCTCTTGCGGCTGCATTTGGCACCGCGTTGTTACAGAATACGCTGGATTTCATCCCATAACATGAAATGGAGTAACACGCCCGCAATTCGATTGTCATTCCCCAATGCCCTGACGTACATTCAATGTCCGGCGCATACGAATCAAGACCCGTGGGTCACGAAACAGTCGTCCCGCGCGAAGCGCTCGTTCGCACGCCAAATGCCGTCAATTCTTTCGCGCGTCGATTTCGTTATCGCCCAAATCGACGATTCAATCCTTTGCCGTCGCGAACAACTCGGTAGCTTTTTCGAGCATATACGGTCCCGCCGTTCGACCTAAAATGGTGCCTTCGCCATCCAACAAAAATATCTGAATTTGTTGATTGTTGGGTGCACCAATTTCTTTCAAGAATGCCTCGACGTCGGTATACACGGTAATCGTCGAACGTCGCTTTTGTTCGTCTGGAATCCCAGCACGCATTCCATTGTTCAGCCAAAATCGAAAGAAAACACTACCCTTGTAAATCATCGGAATTTCGTAAAAAGTGAGTTCTGGGCGCGTTTTTCGCAATTCATCCAAATGAGCGACCCATGTATCCACGTCGGATTGCTGCTCTTGCAAAAATGCCACCGCGACCAGACGCTGCGTTCCTTGCAATCCCATGGGTACGTCCACCTGAAGACCCGTCAAGTTGGTACCCGTCAACGCAGGGAACTTCGTCTTTCCCCGTGAAACCACCGACGAAGTAGGACCAGCACCAATGCATCCCGCAAGGAGCCACGCTCCAATGACCATCACCAAAAGAACGGAACCAGCCATGATCGACTTTGTTCGTATTGTCATGAAGATACCGTAAGGCGTGCGGGGGTCTTTGTCGACCTCACCACTCACCCACGTTGATTCGTATCCCGGCTTGGAAGCAAGTTCCTCGAAAGAATTCTCGAACGACAACCCCTTCATGACGCGATCGCTAACCTCGCACCGTGTGAATGGCCACTCATTCGCGGGCATTCGCACCGGTACATCGGCGAACGATGAATGCACATTGTATTTGACGCTCGGCATCCATTGTCACTTTCCCCGCGAAAGGCGGGCCGACCATTGCGGAATATTCTTTGATGGTCATGCCCAAAATCGAAATAGTCTGCCCGTACATCCAGCGACTTCAATCCGACCAAACCTTCGACACGCGTTCTCGCTTCGCAACGGCCAAAACAAGCACGGATGATCTAAATCGCATAAGCGCTAACTTACTCTGGTTTGTCGACCGGTTGAGCGCTTCGCACTCAACCCTAGTCAGGAAAAATGCCGACAAGCGCTGCGCGCTTTCGACATTTTCCCTCTACCCAATTGACGATGGGGCGTGCAGCCCCAAACCCCGCCGGATTAGAGAATTGAGGGCGATTTATGTCTAATTTAGCGCTTATGCCCCCAAACCGTCATCCACGCGTGAATTTTCAGCATTCTACGACGCGTCCCTGATAATCTTCGTTGTTGTGCGTTTCGAGTGTCGAAGTGCACGAGGAGGTTTCCATGGATCGATCGTTCGAACGGCGGCACAAGCTCATGATCCGGTTGCTCGGTGTGGCGCTCTTGGGAGCATGCGGCGGCGCATACGGTTGCAGCGGCGACAACCCCACGTCGACAGGCGGAGTGGGCGGGAATGGAGGCACTAATTTTAATGGCTCATTCGACTCAACCGAGTGTTTTTCGTGGCCACCGTCTGGTACCGCAGGGGCCGGCGGAATGGGAGGCTCGGCAGGAATGGGAGGTTCGGCAGGAATGGGAGGTTCGGCGGGAATGGGAGGCTCTGGCGGCGCAGGCGGCGCGATGCCGGTAGCTTGTCCATCGAAGGCCGAAGCCGCAATGTTGCTGAACGTGTGTGGCAACACTCCCACAGTGAAGACCGAGGGCGTATTCGCAGATGGCCGATGTTGTTACGACGTAACCATGGTGGGGTGTGGTGTGGGTCGGCCGTTTGTCGTGGCCGGACGTGCTGCTACGGCATTACGAAAGGAAAACGCATCCGGATGGGCGGATGGTGCGAACTTCCAGCCCAACGTAATGCCGTTGTCCGCGGACGAACGCGCGTTTTTGGCTGAAGCGTGGACCCGCGATGGGTTGCTCGAACACGCCTCGATCGCTTCGTTCGGTAGGTTTGTCTTGGAACTGCTCGCTGTTGGTGCGCCTGCCGATCTTGTGGAATTGGCGCATAAAGCAGCGCTCGACGAAGTACGACACGCAAAAATCGCGTTCGAGCTGGCGACGGCTTATGCAGGCTCAGTGATTGCCCCGGGCGCGTTTCCGTTTGCAGGAGGCGTGGTCGAAGTGAGCAGCGACCTTGCCGATGTCGCGGCAAGGGTGGTGCAGGAGGGTTGCATTGGCGAAACCCTGGCGAGTTTGCTTGCCGCCGAACAAGCGGCAAGAGCCACGGATCCGGCAATACGCGCAGCGCTCGAGGTGATCGCGGAGGACGAGGCGCGGCATGCGGAACTCGCGTGGCGTACGGTTGCATGGGCACTCGGACGCGGAGAAACATCGGTTCGATGTGCTATTGCGAATGCATTCGCCAACGGGCTTGCAATGGGGAGCTCGTTCGATATTGCATTAGGCTCGGAAGGGGCGTTCGAGGCGCACGGGCGACCGGCGGCAGACGTGCTTCGCGCGGCGATGGCCCGGACACTCGACGAGGTCATCCGACCTGTAGCCAAAGCGATGCTCGATATGCGTCCCCGGAACGATATTGCTCCAGGGGCTCGTGATGTATTCGTTATGGCCTCGGCGTGAAGCGCCGGTGGATTCGCGCGACTGATTGCGGTTGAGCGCTGTCTGCACTCACGCTGCCCCCGGCCAAATAGGACAAGAAGTTAGCTCCACCCGAGCTCCGTGAGGATCCGCCCCTCTTATGGCCGAAATATGGCCGAACGCTCCGCATAACCCGCTGGCGATGGAAGCGGGGGAGGATCAAATTGCCGGTCCGGGTTGATGCGGTGTTAATCGTGTGTTTCCTCATACCTTCGGTTTGAATAAAACATTCGGCGAGTTCTGCAATTTTTCCTGAACGTAGCCCAATGCCGCTAAGTCGGCTATTACGTCCTTGGAGCCAGTCTCTACAATAAGAACAGGATGTGACGCCTCTATGAGTTTCCGCATACCGGCCAGAACGAAGGCTTCGTGGCCTTCTGCATCAATTTTGACGAGTGCGACGCGTGGGCGTATGCACAGAGAATCGAGCGGCACAGTAAGCACTGATAATTCACTGTCTGCAGCGGATGAAAGATGTGCCTCGTAGTAATTGGTTAACCCTGTTGAGAACTTTGGCATGGACATGCCAACAACGCCAAGCTTGTCGGAAGCCGCAGCATTTATCAAAGTTACATTGGAATGGGTATACATCTGTGCATTTGCAGATAGTATGTAGAAGGTTGTCGGCACTGGCTCGAAAGCAATAACACGCCCGTGTGTCCCAACTAGTTCAGAGAATCGCTTCGTGTAATGCCCAACATTAGCTCCGATATCGACGACCCAATCTCCAGGGTTTATGAGGTTGTGGAGTAACTTGTACTCAGGCTCAATTGTCACAAAACTACCGTTATTGATTTGCCTTCCGAAGTGCATGCGTTTTAGTTCAGTCTGCCATCGGTGTGGCAATCGTGTTGCAAGCTGTTTTAGCAGTAGCATTGTGCGTGATCCTTTATCGGTCTCTTGGCTTCCAAGATCCTCGTCGAGGTCCTCGGGCCATTGGTGCGCTACAAACGAAAATTGTATTACTGGACAGAGCAGCAGAAGCACTGACGGACGATTCTTTTCACGGTTTGGCGTCGATGTCAGCCGCTCACGCGTTCATAACCGGCATTCATCTTGACTGGACGCCCGTCGGACGTCAAATCAATCACCTTTTTCCCCGCACCCAGTTTTTCAATCGCCGCAAAAAACTCCTGATTGGAGTTTCCGATGAGAATCATGTCGGAATGCGCAGTGACCTCTTCAATGGTCGGCACCATCAACCGAGTAATATGCGGAATATGCTCGTCAAGATAACGCCGATTGGCGCCCCCCAGTTTTGCCAACGATACACAAGGGTCGAACAATCGCACCTCATATCCCTTCCCGATAAAGGTCTCGATGAGGGTAACCACCGGGGATTCACGCAAATCGTCGGTCCCCGCCTTGAACGCGAATCCCAGGATACCAATCTTCTTATTCTTGGATTCCCGAATAACTTGCGCCGCCACACGCTTGATCTGCGCCTCATTGCTCACAATGAGAGAATTCAGCATCGGCGTCTCGACTCCATCGGCAACCGCCAGACTGGTCAGCGCACGGAGATCTTTGGGCAGACACGATCCGCCAAAAGCGAATCCAGGCTTGAGATAGGTTGGCGCGATGTTCAACTTCCGGTCCTCGCAGAAAATCCGCATGGCCTCATGCGAATCAATGCCGTGGGTTTTGCAGATAATCCCGATTTCATTGGCAAACGTTATCTTGAGCGCATGAAACGTGTTGTCCGCGTATTTTACCATTTCCGCCGTTTCAATACGCGTACAGATCAAGGGAGCAGGAAGGTTCCGGTAAAGCCCGGCGACAAGCTGGGCATCCTCTTCCACCAGAGCCCCGATCACGGTCTTGGGCGGATTGTAGAAATCATCGATAGCGGAGGATTCTCGCAGAAACTCAGGGTTGATCCCCACCCCGAAGTCTCGACCCGCTCGTTTGCCCGAAGCTTGCTCCAGCGTCGGAATCACCGTTCCGGCAACAGATCCGGGGAGCATGGTGGAACGGATAATCACAATATACCGCTTGTGGACTTCCCTCATGGCCCGCCCGATCTCTTCGCATACCTTCCTTACATACGAGAGGTCCAATTGACCGTTTGCCTTTGAAGGGGTTCCGACGCAAACCATGGCCAGATCCGATTCCAGTACCGCCTCACGGCAACTACCCGTCGCCCGTAAGTGGCCGGCATTGACTGCCGCCTCGATCATCGACTCCAGCCCTGGCTCAACTATCGGGGATTTCCCGGCGTTGATCAGGTTCACCTTTCCGACATCCGTATCCACCCCGACAACCCGATGCCCGTCCCGGGCAAAACAACCACTGATCACCGCGCCCACGTAACCAAGACCAAATATACTGATATTCATGTTTTCAAGACCTCATTGCAATATCGTTCAAAGACATCCACGCTGGCCGCCCATCCGAAACGATCCCGAACCAGCGCCATTCCCGCGTCACCAATCTGGCGCCTGAACCCCGAGGATCTGAACAACCGGCTGACGTTCGCCACCATCGCATCGGGACAATCGGCAAGCAGGATATTTTCTTCGTGAGTCAC
>JANORL010000469.1:0-4264 GCA_031415295.1 Polyangiaceae bacterium
GATGCTGCCCCCAGAACAAGCGCCACCCCAACCTCACGTAGACGCATCAACACGCGCCGAGAAGAACAGCGCGAATCCGACACGTCAAGATTTTCGCGAACGAATTCTGGGCACTTACTCCAAATAAACCGCGATGACCCAGGGCGTCACGGAGTTTGCGTTTCTCGCGGTACATGCGTGTCGATGGCGATTTTTCTCAACGCGCGGACGCCGTGTGCACCCACTTCCGTGAGCCGTTCCGTCGCCATCGGTCGCCTTGCCAAGTACCGACATACTCGTTCCAATCGCTGCCGATCTCAGGACTCGGTTCCTCCGGATTTCGACGGCCGGTTACACTCATCTTTCGTCGCCTCGATCGGTGGCGTGCAGCGGAGGGCGTTTGAGAGGGATCCGTTGCGGAGTGTTTTGAGTGGCGGGTAGGTGCGATGGGACGCGGGTGCCGTGTGCGGGATGCACGGCACAGTTGGCGAGCGAGTTGCCGCTCTTCGGCAAACTCTTTGAGGAGCAAGACGTGGATGTGAGTCATGCTCGACGTAAACCATGGGCGTGGCTGCTTCGACATGTATTCGCGGTGGACGTCTCCGTTTGCCCGAAGTGTGCAGGTCCAATGCGTTGGCGAGAGGTCGCGTTGACTCCGGACGCGATTCGGGCAGGGGGTGTGAAAAGCACAAGCACGGTTCCGTGAGAGGCGTCCTCAGAAATGAGGGCGCCTACTCGACTGGCCGCGGGACCGGGAGCGCTGCGCAAGTTTGAGCGTCGCGCCCGAATGAACTGGGCGGGTTGCTTGGCAAATTTGATCCGCGCCCACTCCCGCCTCCGCTTGACATGCCGCCGCTGGTCATGGATAGTGGCGGCACACAATGAGCGATGAGCAAGAACAGGCCCCAAAGAACGACGGTGCGGCTGCGGATGGTCCGATACCGAGGTTGCGATTGCGCTCGCTCAAGATCCACGAATTCAGGGACGTGCGGCCAGGGACAGATTTGCAGTTTGGGGATGGGTTTCACCTGGTTTTAGGCAAGAATGGGTCTGGGAAGAGCACGCTGCTGCAATTGCTTGCAGCGGTATCGGTGTTGAATTTTCGGGGGACGTTTTTTGAAGGGACGCCGTTTCATTTGGAGGCTGATATCGATATTGGGGCGCTGTCGCTTCATGTGGAAATTCGACGTGCGTTTGATTCAAATGGAGTGAGTGAAGAAGTAGATTCTAGTTTGAATGAGCAGGCTGAGATTCTGATTCGGATCAGACATCCTGAAGAACGCGGAGATATCTGGGCACACGCTCGAACCGGTGGGCAGTTGCGATTTTCCTTGCTGGAACCAAAGCTCGGCCGGGACGAAACACCTTATGATATTGGGGCGGTGTCCAACCAGCCGCTGCCCAACGGGCCACTTGGCGTGTCATTGAATTTGTTGTTGCATCACCTGCGCATACAGTTTGATGAGGGGCGCACACTAGGACCCAACGTAAGACCAGCATGGCTTCGTGTCGCTGTTCAGCCTGGAACGGGCGTTGTGTTTGATGAATCGCTCGGCGTCCTTCATATCATCGCCGGAAGAGAACTGACGCTCGACCGAGGCTTCCCGTTTCGATATGTGGACAGCGAGAACTGGCTACCTCGGTCCTTGGATTTTAACGCTACTGGCGAGCCGGTCTCACTGCCTCTTAAAGATAACGCTCTCTTAAAAGATGCAATCAGCCAGCTCGGTTTCGACGACGCCAAAGCCCATTTCGGCCCTGCCGCGACCATCCGCAACGGCTATCGTTACTCCTCCCCTTCCTTCCAATTCTTCCACAAAGGCAAAGCAGTCCGGCGCCATGATCAACTTTCCTTCGGTCAAAAGCGTCTTTTTTCTTTCGCCTGGTATCTCGCCTGCAACCCCGACGTAGCGATTGCCGATGAGTTGGTGAATGGCCTGCATTCCGATTGGATCGATTGGTGCGTACAAACCCTCTCCGACCGCCAATCCTTTTTGACCAGCCAAAACCCTATCCTCGTCGACTCCATTCCTTTTCGCTCCGCGGATGATATCCGACGCGGCATCATTCTTTGCGAAACCGTTAATAACGACGCCGTGGGTTCGAACGAGTTATGCTTTCGCCAGCTTGATGATGCCGAGACGGACCTGCTCACGCGTGCGTTTGAACAATCTCGGCTCGACTTGCTCTCCGATCTCCTGCATGCACTCGAGCTTTGGTGATCACAGATGTTGCTCCCAATCGAGCCCGCTCGACAGATATGGTTTCCCGTGGATGCGCCACGGCCGGCACGATCCACCCATATCCGCGAAGCAGCCGCCCTGCGTCAGGTTGGATGCCGGGTTGAGTTTACCTTCGTCGACGCCAGTGGTGCGCCAATCTCTGAAAAAAGCGCGTCGAGACATCGCAATGAGATCGAGCCGCTCATTCGCGAGTTTTCACGCGGCCGAAAGAACCACGCTCAACATACCATCGCCAAGCTCAAAGCGGCCCAGCAAACCCCATCCGAACAGGTAGAAACACTCCTCCAAAGTGTTTATCGAGCGCATGGCAAAGGCGAGCATTCGAAGGCAGTACTCGGGCTCTTCTTCGATACCGTGCAAACATGGTTGAAGCTCGAAGGCATTGCAAAGATGGAGCGGCTTTTTGAGCAGATTGACCTTGATCGTGTTCCGGAGTCACTTGGAATCGTTCTGCTCGCAACGACGCGCCTCACGGCCGAGCACTTCCAACAGCGTGAAGCATTTTTCACACGATTGACTGCATGGTTCTGTGGTCGCGGGGGACGTACGAGCAATGATGTTGACGTGATGCTGAGGGGCCTCCGGCAATGACGAGCCACGGGCAATTCCCATTGCGTCTCTATAGCGATGGGGCCAGACCAAACGCTGCGTGTGGGGTTGTGCTCGTTCGTGTTTCGGCCGATCAATTCCATCTTGGGCTTCGTTATGACAATGCAGCACATGAACCCGTGGTGCATTTCGCGTGGCATCGTGACCTTCGAAATGATCCACTTCGCAGGGTAACGAAGGACGGTTCCTCCCCTTCTGCCGTGATAACGCTCCCCCTCGATCCCGCGATTGATGGTGCATTGCAGTTTCTTGCAGAGCAGGTCGTCACGCGATATGTGGGCGCTCCCGATGTGTTTGCATATAGTTTCGGAGAAGTATCCGCCACCTTCGACCGCGCCACCGGGGAGCTTTCGGAGGACGACGTTTCATTCACATGCGCTACTTTTGTTCTCACAATGTTGCGATCTGTCGGAGCAGTTCTGCTCGACATATCGCGCTGGCCCGGGCCAACACACGAAGATCGAGATTGGCAACGCAAAATGGAGACGGCTCTTCTCGAATCGATTCACGGTGAGCTCCTCCGCGCCAAAGCCAAAACCCGTCTTGAGCAAGACTTTGGCTCGCGCCGTTACCGCCCCACTGATGTCGCAGGAGCCAGCCTCTTTCACCGCGAGCGCTGGCCCCTCAGCGCAGAAGAAGCAGAACCCCGCGCGAGGGAGCTTATGTCAAGGCTGCCTTGGCCAAATGCAGCCGTTTGATGTCCCGAAAGGCCTACCGGTGTTTCAATGACTGACTGGACACTCGTTGCAAGCCGTGGGCATGGCTGCTTCGGCACGTGTTCGCGGTGGACGTTTCCGTTTGCCCGAAGTGTGCAGGTCCAATGCGTTGGCGAGACTCGCTCTGACACCGGAAGCGATTCGCTAAGGATTGAAACGATCGGGGTTGTCTGCGCGAGGACCACCTCCATGCAAGAGAGTGCCGCGTGGGCAGCTCTCGTTGCCGTTTCCGAAGAAACGTCGGGCGTGACGAACCCGATGCGACCGCTTCGGTAAACGTTTTGCGTTCGCCTTTGCCAGCGCCAAGGCACAGGTACGTCCGCGTGTCGCGAAGAATCGATGACAACCTACGATTTGTGCACGAAGCGGAAACTCGCGGGCAAGGTACAGTAGGTGGGTGCACCAAAAGGCGTGGCGGTCAGAAGACAGGGCGAACTGACCAGGTCGAAATTGGCGGTTTGTTTGCCCTAAGCGCCCAAGCGGCCGCATCTTCCGTTTGCTTTCGGTATGTAGACGCGTTTTACAGGTTGAGGACAGTATCGCTTTGTGCGCAATTCCTCTCGGAACTCCTCAAGGAATGCCGCGGCGCCTCCTTCCGCACCAACGATTTGGTCGATCGTGATGCCATCGACGCCCGGTGTTTCGCTGCCATCTTTGTCAGCTACCGTTACGAATGCTGTCTCCAGTACGTAGCCGATGGGGGGAAAGAAGAAAAAG
>JANORL010000470.1:0-16752 GCA_031415295.1 Polyangiaceae bacterium
AAGGTCCAGGGCTGGCCCTGGCGCGGGTCCAGGGGCGCGGAGCCCCTGGTCAGGTTATCTCTATGTCGCGAATTCACTTACCGGTCGTGCCCAACGACGAAAATGAAATGCAGAGTTCGATGCGTGCCGATGGCTCCCGCAATTGGGTGCAGCCGGCCGATGTTCGGGGACGTTTTGCGCGTGCTCGAAAGGTCGTATTTCTCGTGCTCATTGCCATTTGGGCTGCTGTTCCGTGGATTCGTATTGGAGGTCGTCCCGCATTGATGCTGGACGTCGAGCACCGCCAATTTTTCCTTTTTGGCGCCACGTTTAATGCGCAAGATTTGTGGCTCTTGTTTTTCTTGCTCACGGGCATCGGGTTTGCCCTCGTCTTCTTGACGTCGTTGCTGGGACGTGTTTGGTGTGGTTGGGCTTGTCCGCAGACGGTCTTTTTGGAAGGTTTGTTTCGTCCTATCGAGCGTTTTCTCGAAGGTCCGCGTGAAGTTCGTATTCGACGTGACAAGGGGCCTTGGAATGTCGATAGGATCGTTCGTAAGGGGGCGAAACAAATTGTTTTCGTGGTGTTGGCGGCTTTCGTTGCGCACGTATTCGTTGGGTATTTCGTCAGCGTACCGCGCCTTTTTGCGATGATGAAGGATCATCCGTCGGCGCACCCGGAAGCGTTTGCTTGGGCTTTTGCTTTGACGGCGGTGTTTTATGGTAACTTCGCGAGTTTTCGTGAACAGCTTTGTATTGGCTTGTGCCCCTACGGTCGCTTGCAATCGATTCTGATCGACCCTAATTCGCTCGTTGTCGGATATGACAAAAAACGTGGTGAACCCCGTGGAAAGGCAACAGATCCGGAGGCGGGAGCGTGTGTGGATTGCAAACGTTGTATTGCGGTGTGCCCGACGGGAATCGACATTCGTAACGGTTTGCAGCTCGATTGCATAACGTGCACAGCCTGTGTGGATGCGTGTGACGAAGTGATGGATCGTTTGCACCGACCCAAGGGGCTCGTGCGTTACGATTCTCTCAATGGCCTTGCAGGTGAAAAAACGAGGGTCTGGCGACCGCGAGTATGGCTCTATCTGGTGCTGGGTCTGGTCGGGCTGGTTGTTGCGACGGTTGCGACCCGAACGCGATCGTCATTCGAAGCGAATCTTTTGCGAGTGACGGGAATGCCATTTTTTCTCGAAGGTGACGAAGTTCGTAATGCGTTTACAATTCATCTTGTGAACAAGCAGCCGGAATCCGTCAAGTTTCTTGTCGAACCGGAAATTGTACCAGGTATTACATGGATTGTACCGATGAACGAGCCGGAAGTCGATGGACTCGCGGGGCTTTCCGTTCCGGTGACGGCGACGGCGAAGCGGTCAGAAATTCACGGCAATCGGCCGATTCGTATTCGAATCAAGGGGCCGACGGAGGAGCGTTTTATCGAAGGAACGTTTGTCGGGCCAACCGCGGGAAGTGGAAAGTCGCATGCAGCGGGGAGTGGACCATGAATACGTTGTTGTTGTCGATGGGAACGGCAGCAGCGCTGGGAATGAGCAGCAGCGTGCATTGTGCGACCATGTGCGGGCCCATTGCGGCGGTGGGAACGAGTGTCCAGGGAAAATTCGACAAGCACCTGGCATTTCGGTATATATTGGGTCGATTCTTGGGATATTCGCTACTCGGGGCGATAGCAGGCGCGATCGCAGCGCCTCTCACGGCTGGTGATTCGGGCGAATTTGTACGCCTCGTGCTCGGTCTTGTTGTGGCGGGTTTATTGATTTATCGCGCGATGATGCTTGTGCGTCCGGCGTTGGGGCAGCGTTTGGTCCAATTGGGCCGACGTTCGACGGGGCCGAGGTTTTTCCAAATACTTGTGCGGTTTGTTCCTCGTCGCGGGTTTGGTTTGGGTTTGGCCACGGCGCTTTTTCCTTGTGGCGCTCTTTTCGCGGGCATTTTCGCGGCAGCATCGAGTGGCTCGGCGGTTTCGGGCGCGGTGATGATGGCGGTTTTTGCAGCGGCAAGTATTCCGTTATTGATGTTGCCGTCGTTTGCGGCGGCAAAAATGGGCAATCAGCTTCACCGCCCTTGGTTACGCAAAGTTGGCGCTGTCGTATTGGTTGCGGCTGCCGGGTGGGTCGTTACGCCGCCCATTCGTTCGCTGTTGACACCCGCGGGCAAACCAGCGTGTTGTGCGCACGACGCGGGCGTGTAATGGCGTGACTCGAGTGACACGGCAGATTCATTGTGCAGTGCGGGCGCATGCTCGATTTTACTCCTACGCAATGTGCTTGAAGTTACGTCGTGCGTGACCCGGTGGGGTGTGCGGGCAAATCATTCCGTGAAATTACCCTTTGCTGATGGAGGCGTGGAAGCTGGCGCCGGCGCTCGCAACTCGGGCGGCTCATCACGGAAGTGGGTTTTCCTGCGGGCGTCGTCAACATCATTTCGGGTCCTGGTGCAGGGTGCGGCGAAGAGATTGCGGGTACAATCAAAGCGGCACGGGGCGGGAACTTGGTCTTTATGGGATCGAGGGGTATCTCGAGACGAAACAAGTGAACATCAACCTCGACGAAGCGCCGATTGGCTGGTATTGAGAGGTGTCCATCAGGAGTTGCGAGCGTTGTGATGCGAGGGAGGACGACGGAAAAGCGTACATCGACACGTGAGTAAGTCCGACCGACGCCGCGCAATACGCAGCAGCCTGATGAATACTGCTGAAACTGTTTTTCCACGGTAGTGCAGGAAGGTGCTAACAATGCGGATTCAATTAAAAACGGAGATTCCCGGGCCACGCAGCAAAGAAATCATGAATCGCCGTCGCGCCGCGGTTGCGCGTGGACCTTTTCATGGAACGCCGGTGTTCGTGGCGCGTGCCCGTGGTGCAGTGATCGAAGACGTCGATGGTAATGAATTGCTCGATTTCGCATCGGGTATTGCCGTGACGAACCTAGGGCATTGTCCAGACGACATCGTGCAAGCGACGCATGCGCAAGTCGACAAGTTTTTGCACACGAGTTTCAACGTGGTCCCGTACGAAGGTTACGTCGAACTGGCCGAACGTCTCAATCGACTGACGCCGGGGCGTTTTGCGAAAAAAACGTTTTTGGCGAACAGTGGCGCCGAAGCTATTGAAAACGCGGTCAAGATTGCGCGGGTGGCGACGGGAAGACAAGCGGTTGTCGTATTCGAGCATGGGTTTCATGGTCGAACGTTCATGGCTATGAGCATGACGAGCAAATTGACGTATCGCCAAGGGTTTGCGCCATTTTGCAGTGAAGTGTACCGTACGCCGTTTCCCTATACGTATCGTTGTCCCGAAGCAGATTCGTCGAAATGGGCGATGGATCAACTCCGGGAACTCGTGCTCCATCACGTAGGATCGAAAAACGTCGCGGCGGTGGTGATTGAATTGGTATTGGGCGAAGGCGGATTCGTCGATGCACCGCTGGATTTCGTGAAGCAGCTGGCGGCGTTTTGTACCGAACACGGGATTTTGTTGGTTGTCGATGAAATCCAAACGGGTTTTGGACGCACGGGAAAACTTTTCGCGTCTGAACATTATGGTGTCGAACCGGATCTGATGACGCTGGCCAAAGGGTTGGGATCGGGTTTGCCGATTTCCGCTGTCGTAGGGCGCGCGGAAATCATGGATGCGCCGCTCGAAGGTGCTATTGGCGGCACGTTTGGAGGCAATCCAGTGGCCATTGCCGCGGCGCTCGCGGTGCTGGATCGGTTCGAAGCGGATGGCGGCAAAATCTTCGAACGTATCGGCGAAGTGGGACAACTCATCGAAGCGCGTTTGTTATCGTGGAAGGCACGTTTTCCGGTCGTGGGTGATGTTCGTGGCCTGGGTCCGATGCGCGCAATCGAACTTGTCAAAGATCGCCAAACCAAAGAACCGGACAAGGCGTCAGCGAATGCGCTGGCCAAATATTGTTATGAACATGGCGTCGTGGTGCTTGGAGCAGGCACGCACGGGAACGTATTGCGGTTCGCAGTGCCGCTCGTCATAAGCGATGACGAACTTGACGAAGGGCTCACGGTCATAGAAGACGGAATTGAAGCAATCCGGACGAATTGAAGAGTTTGTCCCTTGTGGATCGACCGCATCGCGGTCGATCCATGCAAGGTCCAGGACTGGTCCTGGCGCGGGTCCAGGGGCGCGTAGCCCCGGTGGGGGCGGGGTAAAACCCCGCATCCCGCATAGCGCATAGCGCAATTCGGTCAACGAATCGTGAGCAATTGCGGCGCTGTGGCAGGTGCGTCGTCACCGCCGCTTGTGTCAATAAGCGCTTGGTGCTTTGGATCTGTGCCCGTTCCGCCTGCGGGAGCTGGTGCATTCGCAGGCCTGCGGAATCCTTGGAGTACATAACGTCCTTGGCCTGCAGCAACGGAAACCCACACGGCATACAGGCCGCTGGTCTTGGGGCAAATGGCTTTTTTTGGGGCGAGTACTTTTACGCGATCGACGTCTTTATCCAACGCGATTTCATTAAGCTCAGGGTCGAGGACTTTGGCGACGATATTTTCGATGGCACCGTCGCCAATCGCGATGAAACGGTAACATTCCGTATCGCTGAGCATCACGCGGTAGAGTTCCGGTTTGTCTTCTTTTCGCTGGTAACCTTGAATGACGGGTGTCATGGGAAGCATTCCAGTGGGCGCGCCGCATTTGTCGGTTAGCTCGGAAAGGATTTCGCTCGGAGCGCCTTTCATTTTTGCGCCGACGTAACAAGTCTCGTCTTCCACGGTGCGCTTGGGAAACGCGACGCGTACAGATTCAGCCGCTACGGGTTCTTTGGCTTTGGCCGCACATGCATTGGCTTTCATTTCGGTGAGAGCCAATTCGGCGGTGCCTTTCGGCGGCGCTTTTTCTTTGAGGTGCAACCAACACGTGCAGGCATCGCCATACTTTTCTTGGGCGACGCACCGCTCGACGGACGACACGGATTTTTGCGTTGGAGCAGCGGCTTTGGCATCTTGCGCAATGCTCGTTTGCACCGTGCTCGTAAACGTGGCGAGAAGAGCGGAAGCGAGCAAATAGGCGGGGAGGGTTGTCGAAGTCATGCTTGATCTCCTGAATCCAATGGGCTCGTGTTCTTCTCGTATCACTTGGGCGGAGCGGTTTGTGGACCCGTTGGGGTCGATCGGCTCACGGGTGCAAGGCTCATATCGCGAATACGCCACGCGAATTGTTCGTTGTCGGCATCGACGCGAACGACGGGACAACCTGCAGCGTCGACGCCGGGGAGTTTCGTGACGCGACCGACTTTACCCACGAAAGGTTCCATGTCGGTACCCCAATTGGCATTACCATCGACGGCGCGGTGTTTGCCGATTTTGACCATGGTGCCGATTCGAATACGCCCATAACTTGGTGTGGCGCTGGCTTGACCGCACCATTGTGGAATAAGCGACGTATCCTCCGAGCTTGCACCGTCTTTGACGATTTCATCCATTCCGACCCAATAGGCGTATTGGCTTTTTCCTTGCGGTACGCCTTTTTCGGGACCGGGGTACACAGGGGACAAACCTACGAAGGTGTCCCAAATGACGAAAGCGAGCGTGCCGTCGCTATCCCAATAGGTGCCTTTCGCATTTTTCTTTACACGAAGCTTGTTCGATGTGTCTTGTTGCTCGACGATGGCCACGACTCGCTCGCCGGGTTTGAATGCGATAGTCGGCGCTTCTTCACAGCCCCCGTCGGAGGCTTGCCGCCATCCTTCCGGGCATTGCCCGTCGGGAATGCAATGGCCATCTTCTTGGTGAAAGAAACGGAAGCATTGCAAGGCGATGCGGCGTAAGCAAAGTCCCGCGCTGCTATCCCACGTTTCGCCACTGTCTTCGCTGCACAGCGACTTGCACTTGTTTCCGTCCCAATTCGTCCCCGCGGCACACGTGTGCTTCTTGGGAGCTTCTGCCGATTTGGCGCGAGCATATTCGAGTTCCACGATGGGAACGTTTTTGCCCGACTCGTATTCTGCAATGAAATATTTCCAGCAGGACGCGGCGTCGCCGTACCCTTCTTGAGCCCGACACTCTTCGAACACTTGTGTCGAAGTGGGGCCTTTGGGTACCTCGGGGGGAGGCGTACCGCCGCCACAGGCGGCGAAGGTGGAGATTGCAATCAACGGGATCGCAATCGAAACTGCGTTTTTCTTGCCGTTGTCCACTGTCATTTCCTCATTGCTTCTTGCGTAGATACTGCACAACGGAAACCGATGTTCATCGACTTGAAGTCGTGTTTTTTCGTAGCTCTTGTCGTCATGGAGATATTTTCCGTACGCTCGGTATGACACCCGCCTCCGCGTACGACGTATTCTTCGCAATGATCGCCCGATTTGCACAATTCGGTCGATGTCCATTCGGCGACGTTTCCATGTAGGTCTTGCACCCCGGCGCTCGAATTGCCGGTTGGGAACGAGCCGACGGGCGCGGTACCTTCGAATCCATCATCGCCGTCGAAGGGAGTCCATCGAATGCCCAGTTTGTTCGCGAAATCAGCACATTTCTTGTCGCACAAATTGGCATGTTGCTGCGTCGGCGGAGCTGTTCCCCACGGAAACGCCCGACCTTCGTTGCCGCGGGCCGAGAATTCCCATTCTGTTTCCGTCGGCAATCGCTTGTCCGCGAACTTGCAATACGTTGCCGCTTGTTCCCAAGTGATGCAATTCACGGGATGGTTTTCGCGATTCGCTTGTCCGCTGTTGCAGAGTTTGCCCCATTCTTGTTGCGTCGTCGCGGATGCCCCCGCCCATTCGATACTCGACGCTGCTTTCGTACACGAATTTGCGGCAACACATTTGCGGTAAGCTTCGACAGTTACTTCCGTGGAATCGATGAAAAACGCCTTCAGTGTTTCGTTTTTACCCGGTGCTTCGCCAAGCGCAAACGAACCTCCAGGTATTTCCACCATACCCGGGCGCAATTTCAGTTCTGCAGGCATGACCGGCGCGGCCGTCGAGGGAACATTCGCCGACGCTTGCCCTCCTTCTTTGCCAATCGTGAGCACCGGCGGATCGTTGCCCGCGTCGTCTTTTTTGCCCCCAGCGACCACCGCAATGCCAATCAATGCCGCAACCGCCACGGCCGCTCCAATACCTAGACCAACCTTGCTCGAAGATTGCGGCTTTGGTTTGTCTGGTATAGGCATGGCCGCCGCAACGTCCGTACGCACAGTCGCCGGTGCGGGAATTTCGGTGCGCATGCCGCTGGCTACTGGCCCGTCGGTTGGGACCGTTCCGGAAATATTACTTCCCTGACTAAACGCGACCGTGGACATCGAAGCATCAGCAGGTCGGTCTGACTGCCCTGTGAATGTGGCAGAAATGTCGAGCGCGCTTGGTCGGGCCTTGCCCTCCATGATTTCCGTCAATGCTTGAGCGGCTTCGGCGGCGTCTGCAAAACGTGCTTCGGGTTGACGTACCACGCACCGGTAAAACCAATCGTCGAATCCTTGGGGCAATACGGTTGCGCAGCCGTAATCCGCTGCGCGCACCGACGCCGCGGGAATGGGTCCGCCAGCCACTTCCACGAAGATCTGTCCCGTTCCCGCATTTTCATCGTATGCGGTTTTCCAATAATGCTTGCCGACCAGAAGAAAAAACGCCACGAGCCCCATGGCCCACACGTCCGTACGACTGCTGATCACCGCATTCCGTGTCATTTGTTCGGGCGCCATATACAATGGCGAACCAGCTTGAATCGTATTGTGCTGATTGTCGGATACGATCTTGGCGATGCCAAAGTCGAGCACTTTCACAATAAAAGGGACACCCACGAGCCGCGACTTCGCGAGAAAAATGTTTTCCGGCTTGATGTCGCGGTGCACGATCCCTGCTCGTTGCGCGGCCGTAATCGCCGCGGCAAATTGTGACCAGATGACCGATATCATGTCTTTGGAAAGCGGCGCGTTTTTCTCGACGTACTCGTTGAGCGTCAACCCATCGAGCAGCTCCATCGCGATGAACGGCAATCCCAACCGCGAATCGACGCCCGCGTGGATAATTTGAACGATGTGATCGCTCTCGATGGTCGCACTGATACGCGCTTCCCGTTCAAAACGTTCGCGAAGTTCAGGGTTTGTCGTCAAGCCGATGTTCATCAGCTTGACCGCACGGAGCATGTTCACACTTCGTTGCCGCGCGACGAAGACCGACCCCATGCCTCCTGATGCCAAGGGGCGAACGATTTCAAAATCGTCGCCAATCATCGTGCCTGCTGCGAGTCCCATGGCGCTCAAGTCAACGTTCTCCGATTCACAATGGTCATGGCAATCATCGAAACTACAACGTGGAGATTGTGGGAATCAAGCACGTCGAACGCACCAGCAAAACAATCGTCCCCACGTCTCCACAAATCACAATATTTTGCCACGGTGCCTCGATTTTACTGCATTTCTGTGGGTCGCAAAATTTGCGCCGTCCGCCAACCAATCGTCCGCCGATCGTGCAAAAAAAAAGTTGACGCGTGCTGCGACCTGTGATCGACGCACACGTACGCGTTCGCGTCACAGACATGGCAACGTCGCCCGTTTGCCGCTATGCTCGCACGCGCCACTATGGAAAGTTCTAGAGATCCTTCCGCATACCCTCCGGTTTCCGACGGTCGTTCCGTATCCGGCAAGGTTTTCGTCGTCGTCTTCGTTGCCATCGCGGTGATCATTGCCGGCATTGGCACGTCGATGCGCCTCGACGTCCGTCCGAAATTTCAAGCTGCCGTTGCCTCTGCGTCAGCCAAAGCCAAAGCGGCCGAGATGGAAGCCAAAGCCGCCAGCTCGGCAGCTTCGGTCAAACCCGCAGAATCATCGAAGTAACGACAAGAAAAGGCCCGATTGCTCATGGAGTCGAGTCATGTCGTCGTCGTTGGAGCGGGCATTTTTGGAGCCGCTTCCGCGCTTGCACTACGCACACGTGGGCATCGCGTAACGATCATCGAACCTGGGCCCGTGCCGCATTCGCTGGCGGAGTCCACCGACATCAGCAAAATCGTGCGTGCTGATTACGGCGCGGATGAAACCTATACCGAACTCATGGAACGAGCGCTCGAAGGATTTCGCCAGTACAATCAGCGTTTGTCTCGGCCGCTCTTTCACGAGACAGGCGTGTTGTTCGTTTCGCGCCAGCCTATGGCGCCAGGCACGTTCGAACACGAGAGTTTTTCCTTGCTGACTCGTCGCGGTCACGACATCGAAAGGCTCGATCAAACAGCAATACAGCGCCGCTTTCCAGCTTGGCAAGGCCATTACGTGGATGGATATTTCAATCCGACGGGCGGTTATGTCGAAAGTGGCAAATTCGTCGCGGCTCTCGCCGCCGAAGCCACCAAGCTCGGCGTATCCTGGATTCTCGGCGAAAAAGTCGAGCGAATTCTGGCCAATGACGCGCGCGTCACGGGGGTCGCCCTTTCGAATGGTCAAACGTTATCGGCTGATCACGTAGTCGTGGCGACCGGAGCCTGGACGACAGACCTTTTGCCCGAACTCCAAAGCCGATTGCGCGCTGTCGGTCAACCCGTATTTCACTTGCGTCCAGCGGATCCGTCATTTTTTCGCGCCGATGTTTTCCCTGTTTTCGGAGCGGACATATCGCGCACGGGATATTATGGTTTTCCCATCAATGCCGACGGTATCGTTAAAATTGCCAACCACGGCATCGGTCGCCCCATGCACCCAGATTCGCCTTGCCGGCAAGTCACCGCGGACGAAGAACACGCACTTCGTGAATTTCTCGCGACAACTTTTCCTAGATTGTTGGACGCACCCATTGTGTACACGCGCGTCTGTGTGTATGGCGATAGCCAGGACGAACACTTTTGGATTTCACGTCATCCTGAAATGGAAGGCCTGGTCGTCGCCGCAGGAGGGTCCGGGCACGGATTCAAGTTTGGTCCGGTGATTGGAGATCTCGTGGCGGATGCGTTGAACGGCGTGACTCACCCCGCCTTGCATAAATTCCGCTATCGCCTGCATGCACCAGCGGGCCATGGCGAAGAAGCGGCCAGATATCGGGGGTAAACCGGCTCGCGTGTGAACGAATCGGGAGTCTTCTTGCTTCACGCCGTGTCGACGAATGCCGAAGGCACCGTCAACGTCGCGGCTACTTCTTCGCTGGCGGGGGGTTTTTCTTGTTCACTTCGGTCAATTTGACGGTGACCGCGTCCAGCTTCTTCTGCGTGTCGTCCATGACCGTTTTCGCCTTTTCAGCACTCGCCACGGCTGCTGCAGCCTTCTCTTTGTCTTTGTCTTTTTCCAACGCTTTGGCGAGGGCTTCGGCGTCTTCCTTTTGCTGCTTGTAAAACGTGAGCAACTTGAATAGAACCACACGCTGGTTGACGTACCCTTCGGGTTTGTCGGGCTTTATCGCGACAACTTTCTCGTAATATTCATACGCTTTGTCGAGTTCCGCAGGCACGGCGGGAAGCTTCATATCGCGCGCCCCACCTTTTTGCGCGTGTATCTCGGCCAGCCACGTGTACGACTCATCGTCGTTGGGCAATACCTTGATCGCGTCGAGATACGCCGCTTCGGCTTTCTCCATGTCGGGCTTTTGCCGCCACAACTCTGCGCCGAATCGAATCAGTTTCGCCTTCTCGACCGCATCGGTTTTGGTCTCTGCCCATTTCATCAGCGTGGCGACAGCCCCCGCCGTGTCGCCGGCTTGCTGATGGCAATACGCCTTCGTTTCCCACACCTTTTCTTGCTTCGGATCCGCTTCGAGCGACTTGCCGTATTCATCAGCCGCCTCTTTCCATGCATCGGCGACCCGGTGTTTGTCCCCCGCCTGGAGGTGCATTTTCGCCGGACTCGGTGGCTCTTCCTTACACGCAGACAGAGCGGTCACGAGCGCGAATGCCCCCACCAACCCCAAAGCTTTGACATACGTCTTCATATGCGACAGACTCCCGCCGGGCCAGGGACCCGAGCTTGAACGCCTCGTACACCGATCAAGGGACGGACACAAGAGGTTTCTCCGGGCGACTTGCAGGCACTCCGTTTGCTCTCTTTACCTTCGAGGATCAGATGGCAGAACAGCCGAACCAGCAGGAACAACCCAAGCCGACGGCCAAGGTGTCCAAAAAGCCGACGCGACTCAGCAATGGGTCGATGCTCCCTTTTCGGCGTCTCGTGCGCCCACGCGTAGGCCTGAAACGATTTTTGTGCGATCTTTGGACGGAAATCAACCGAGACGACGTGACGAGTAGTGCCGCCGTGCTCGCCTATTTTTCGATGCTCGCCATTTTTCCCGCCGCCATTCTCTTTCTGACCCTGCTGCCGTATTTGCCCATTCCAAACCTCGAAACAACCATCCTTGTCGCGCTCTACCGGACCATACCTGCCCAAGCAGCCGATTTGTTGACTTCAACCGTATCGAACATCGTCTCAGAACGTCGTGGTGGGCTGCTGTCCTTCAGTGCTCTTGGTACCATATGGGCGGCATCGTCGGGCATTCACGCCACGATGGAACAAATTCATTCCACGTATGATACGAATGAAACGCGGCCCTATTGGAAAATGCGCCTCATCGCCATTTTTCTCGTGTTTGCGGTAGGCCTTTTGGTCGTTGGAGCATTCGCGCTCGTGATCATTGGCGACACCATTCACGACCGTTTGGTCCCATGGATGGGGCAAGACGCAATGTTTCTCCTTGTCTTTCCCATCTTGCGGTGGGCGACCATTTTCCTGTTGATGCTTGTTGCCTTGTCGCTTCTATTCTATTTCGGGCCGAGCGTACGGCAACAGTATCGCATTCTCACGCCCGGAGGTCTTTTGGCAACCGTACTCTTTATCGCGTCATCGTTGCTTTTTCGGACCTACGTCGCCCATTTCGGATCGTACGAAGCGACCTATGGTAGCCTTGGCGCGGCCATCGTTTTGCTTTTGTGGCTCTACGTTGGCGGTTTGGTCATTCTCGTTGGCTCCGAAGTGAATGGATTGCTCGAAGGCTACGCCCAGCCACCTGCCAAATAATCGTTGAGAACTCATCGGATAGAAGAAGGCGCGTCAGCCAATTCCCGCTCTAAATCCACTTTTGCATCGAAAAACTCGCGACGCAATCGAACAACGAGTGGCCCGCACGGATCCAGAGTTTCTCCGTGCGCAAGTCGTTCAATCTCGGCACACGTTGCGGATACGCGTAATGTACCCATAGAAGCACTCGCTGATTTCATACTGTGCGCCTCGCGTTCCACCGTGCGCGCGTCACCAGCCAGGATCAAGTTGGGCAGACCTTCGATGCGAACTTCCGAATCCCGAATGAAATCAGCACACAGATTCCGTAAGAACCCGGGCTCACCAAGCGTTTCGAGAGTGCGGAGTTGTTCGAGTGGGGCACGATCGAGAACAGGTAGTGCGTCATGATTCAACGGCCCCTGCACCTCGACCACCGCGCGTTGCGTACTCGAAACCGTTCGTTTTCGTGCGCGAAGTAGCGCACGGCGCAGATCTTCGAGACGCACGGGTTTGGCGACGAAATCGTCCATGCCCGCGTCCGCACACGCTGCGCGATCGTCCGCAAATGCGCTCGCGGTCATGGCCACGATGTATGGGCGTTTTCCCGGTAATTCGCGAATACGTATGGTCGCTTGAAGGCCGTCGAGTTCGGGCATGTGGCGATCCATAAAAATGACGTCGTAAAAAGTTTTTTCCAGTTGTTCGACGGCAATTTTCCCGTTTTCGACCATGTCGGCCGTGTAGCCAAGCTGTTCGAGCATGGCCATGGCCACACGTTGATTCGTTCGATTGTCTTCCACGACGAGTATGCGTAGCGGCGACCCGGATTCGTCGTCGACCGTATGGGGGGCGACTGGCGTTTCCGAGGGCTCAGCTTCTTTCGTGGGAAATACGAATTCAAAAATCGAGCCTTTTCCGGGCACACTACGTGCTGTCAGCGATCCACCCATGAGTTGCGCGAGGTTACGGGAAATTGACAATCCGAGACCCGTTCCGCCGCGGTTCACACGAATGGCCGTATTCGCTTGCTCGAAGGGAGAAAAAATTCGTTCGAGGTTTTCTTCGGAAATGCCAATGCCGGTGTCTTCTACGCGAAGCCGAATTTCATGTTTCTGATCCCCGAGGACGCGAGAATCGATATCGAGACGAACTTTGCCAATATCGGTAAATTTGACCGCATTCGACAATAAATTGACCAGGATCTGCCGTAAACGCGGGCCATCGCCCCAGATGTGATGCGGCACCGTAGGGGACGACGAAACTTCGACGGTCAGGTGTTTCTCGTTGGTCTTGTAACGGATCGTCGCAACCGCATTTTCAACCAATTCG
Source organism: Polyangiaceae bacterium (assembly GCA_031415295.1). Classification (GTDB taxonomy): domain Bacteria; phylum Myxococcota_A; class Polyangia; order Polyangiales; family Polyangiaceae; genus Polyangium. The sequence continues at coordinate 13,259 of JANORL010000470.1, forward strand.
TGAATGTCAATCGACCTGGGATCGAGCGTCATTCGTCCCGCGTCGATTTTTGCATGGTCGAGGATGTCGTTCAGCAACACGAGCAGCCCTTCGGCGCTGTTGTGGATCGTCTTGATCGTTTCGTGTTGTACCGGCGTCAGGCTCGAATGCGCGAGTACCTCGGACAAACCAAGGACCGCATTCATGGGCGTGCGAAATTCGTGACTCATCGTGGCTAAAAAGTCACTCTTGGCGCGAGCCAGCGCTTCGGCGCGTTCTTTCGCCGCAGCGAGCTGCTTGCGCGCACGTTTTTCCGCAAGTTGCGCCTGAAAACGCTCGCGATCGAGTCTAACCAATCGAATGGCAATGGGCAATCCCAGCAAATGAGCGAATATGTGCGATAAAATCGCCGCGTGGCGGGCAACGAGCGGCAGAGTCGAATCAGCCGCCGACCGAAGCGTAATCACCGATAGCGCAACAGCAGTCAACCCTCGCGCCACCAATGGACCGGGCATGACGAACCAGAGCACGCTGACGAACACCAGGTTGACTGGCAAGTATGCAAGATAATTGGGCCGCCACTCGCGCAATACGTGCGTCGTTGACAGAACGATCGCGATCAGCATCGTAATGATTGCGCGGTCAAACGTCTTGCGGTTCGTCGACCTGGCCAGCACGATCGCGGCACAGGTGAGAACACTGGCCGTCAGCCCGCGATTGACGAGCGAGCCGACCGCCAACGGATCGTGCCCGAGCGCCGCGATGTCGCTTCGTGCAAAGGCGATGCTGATGATGCCGAGTACACCGAGGATGACGAGCGTGAGCGTGATGTCGGCGCGCGAGAGGTGTTTCTGGTGCCCTTCGTCGTCGCCTGCTTCCGGCGGAAGTTTTTCGGATTCAAATATCACCGGCTGTGCATCTCCAGTCTAGTCGGCCGATATGCGTGAAGTCCAGGCCCGTTTCGGCGAAAAAAGAGCTTCGGCGCTGGACGTTAGGACATTCGTTCCCTCGTTGACCACGGCTCGCTTGCCCAACGAACTTGCCCATCGTGAGCGTCCGCCTTGCCCCAAGGTGTGCCGCAAACTAGGCTGGCCGCGTGATGTCGTCCGTTCGAAACTTTGGCCGCGTAAGATATGCGGCAAACCACTACGCCGGTGCGCTCATCGCCTGCGTTTGCGCAAGCATCGCGAGCCTGGGCGGTTGCTTTACGGTTGCCGATGGCGTGCCTCCGCCGCTCGACCAATTCTACTACCCGACAGCGCTGGTCGTATCGCCCGGACGAACCACCCTCTATGTGGCGAACTCCGATTTCGACCTGCAATACAGCGGTGGAACACTGCAAGCGCTGGATCTCGTAACACTTCGCAAAGCAACTCGAACGCTACGCGTCGCACTGAACGAAGGTGCCGCCATGTCGCCTCCTCGTGCAACAGGCGACGCGTGCTCCGCTCAATCGCCAGCGCTCGCGGCGAGCAGCAACACCGCACTTTACCCAGGCCCGTGTTCTCCTGTTGCGCTTGATCCATTCGTCAAGAACACCGTGACGATCGGTGCTTTCGCGTCGGAAGCGATGTTGGCGTTACGTCCCGATCCTTGTCAAAACGGTCGCGGTGCGCGGCTTTTCGTGACAGTTCGTGGTGACCCGTCAGTGACGTATTTCGATGTGACCGACGATCGCGCACTGTCGTGCGTGCCCCCAGGTGCGGAGTCGCCATGTGCCGATCCTACGGGGTGTTTGTCTTGTGGTTCCGAGGCAAACGGGGGACGTTGTGCCACGAGTCACCTGGTTGGAAAGGATCCGGCACAGAGCCAGAGGGAGCTTACGTTGCCCGTCGATCCGTACGGACTGGATGTCGATGATCGTGGTGAATCAATCGTCGTAGCCCATCAGACGCAACAAACAGCGAGCCTCATCGTGAACCGTTGGGACGGAGTACCGGCGCTCGAGTATTACACGGAGAGTTTGTCGCCGGGACCGACGGACATCGGGGCGTTGCCGATTCCGCTTCTTGTGGAGGAAGATCGGGCCAAGAGTGCGATGGACAAGACACCGCCTAAGATCAGTTATACGCCGGCGTTTGTCGTTTCGTACCGATCGTCGCCCGAGTTCACGGTGCTTCGTTATCAAAAAGACGATGCCGCTCCATCTCGGCCATTTTTGACGCGTGGTTTGTCGACGGGTGTAGCGACGACCGCGAGTTCGACGGATTCTCGTGGTGTTGCGATTGATGGCGCAGAGAGGCACGCATGTGAGCAAGCGTGTGCGGTCGCAGATGCGGCAGATATGGCTGCTGTCGCAGCGCGAAAGGCGTGTTTGCGGTCTTGCGTGGAAAACAATCCGCTCGGCGTGTACATGGCCAACCGAGCGCCCGCAGCGTTGGTGATTGGTCGCATCGAAACGAAATTCACCGAAGCTTCCGACGCGAACGGCGGAGTGGAAGTTACCGGGGCCTACGAAGTACCGACGTTTCATGATTCCGTGCCGCTTGCATTTGGGTCGTCCCACGTCGAAATCGGACACGTCATCGATAAACAAGGTCGTTTGTCCCGGCGAATCTTTGCCGTCACGTTCGATTCACGATTCGTGTTTTCGTACGATCCGGATTTACGGCACGTCGATGCCATCATTCGAACGGGCCGCGGTCCCCATGCGATCGCGTTCGACAGTGGGGAAGAGCTGGGCGAAGATGGTCAAAAACATCCCTATGCGACGATGTACGTCTCGCATTTCACCGATTCCTACGTAGGCGTGGTGGATCTCGACATGAACAATCGTACGACATTTGGTTCCATTTACATGACACTGGGCAAACCGGTGCCACCGAAGGGGTCGCAATGAGTTTGTCGAGACGCTCGATTCGGGGGGCTTGGGGCAAAATCGTTTTGGTTTTGCTCGGCGCACCGTTGGCTTTGCTGGCGACGGATGGTTGCACACAGCAGCAAGTCGCTACTTCTTTGCGTTCGCTCGAACGATCCGGTCGTATTTCATTCGTTTGCCTGAATGCACCGGGAACAACTCCCGCCGTGGGGCGGTCATTGAATGATTGCAGCTCGGTCCGCTTCGATTCGCCGGATGCGTACGGCATTTCTGAGGGAGAGACGACCCAGCCTCATCTGTACGCGCTGGTGACGCAAACGACGCGTGGAGAAGTCGCCGTCGTCGATATGAGTACCAAGGGAAACTCGGTGCTCGATCAGAATCCGCGCGTACCCGGTGCGAATTTTTTGCCTATTGGTGCGCAGCCTGTTGATATCGTGAGTACGAGCGATGGCGACGCGACATTCGTAGGAGTCGCCGAAATTGGGCGTCAGGGAATTTTTGCTATACCATCGTCGGCGATTCGTCCGTGTTCGGGGTGCGCTCCGAAGACGCTATCGGATTGGTCCGCGTGTGCTTTGCCCGGAGCGCCGGGTAATATGCTCGTCATTGACGATCCGCCCGTAAATGAACAAATGCGTGCGAGTTGCGATGGGAAGTATGAGCCAATTCGTGCGTCGGATAAAGACAGCAAAGG
>JANORL010000471.1:0-8305 GCA_031415295.1 Polyangiaceae bacterium
TTTTTCTACGACATCGCCGTGGGCCATCACGAGTCTATCAAAGTCCCACCCCAACACCCTGCGCACCGACGCCTCGAATGCCGCATTGTCCTCCATCATCATCGACCACCCGCGGCTCTTGGCCAATTTTCCTCGGGTACCCATGAATGTCGTGATTACTTTCGTCATGAAATTGGCCGGACGAACGATGTTAAAAAACAAATCGCTCACGACGAGTGTCCGTGATTGCTTGTGGAACAAGGCCACTTCCGACATTTTCGGCGCGCCTTGCACCATAATTTGCTCGATTTCGTCCCCCCACAAATTGGGCGCGGTATCGGTCAAAACTTCATCGACGCGTAGACCGGGCACTTTTTCCGCCAATCCCGGCGCGGCGAACGTTCGTGCTTGGGAATATCGTTCGGCACATGCGCCAAAGAACAAATAATGCCATCGATTGGGCGCAACGATACTCGCCACGTCGCCAAGCGTTTTGATCTCCTTGGCCAGTCCATCATCGATTCGAATGGGTGAATGGACCAGCAGCGTGCCATTGCCAAGACGCACGATTGTCATGCGCGTATTCATGCGCACGCCACCGGGCATCTTCATTTCCGATTCTGCGCTCCAAATCCCCTCGGCAATATTCACCAATTCCGACACAACGTTCCTCCCTCTATCAAACGATCAAATCCCACCATACTCGATTGGATCGACCGCATCGCGGCCGATCCAATACACGGGTCAAGGGACATTGTCCCTTGCCGGGTCGAGGGCGGGGAGCCCTCTTTGACGTAGAAGGTGTACGGGGTGAAACCCCGCACGACACGCGTCACTGGTTATTCATTCACGACGGCCATAAACATGTCCGTAATATGATCATGTCCTGCGGGATTGGGGTGAATGCACGTCAGGTCGAACCAACGTGGCGTTCCCGGACCTCGATAACACGGCGCTTGTGAATTGTTGTTCTCGTACCCGTGCCCGCAGAATTCTTCGAGCATAAAGATCATGTCCGATTGGAATTCCGTGGCAATCGACATATATTGCTCGTTTACCCAAATAATGATTTCTTTGAGTTGTTCAGGCGCCGGAACTGGTTTGTCGAAACCAGCGAGGCCCGAGACATCGCACGTTTGTACGTTGGCGGTTCCATCTGTAAATTCGTAATTGTTCGCAAACACCACGGAGACGCCTTTCGGAAACCGTCCGGGCGTGTAAAACCACACCATTGCATCGCGCATGTGTTGGACAAATGTTTGCGCCTTGTTCCACAATTGCATCTGCGTCGCACCGTTCGATGCATCCTTCGCGAGCGAAGCGATGTCGTTCCCGCCCATTGTCATGATCACGAGCGTCTTTTTGCCTAGTTTGTCCATACCGAAGCAGTTCGGAATCTGTGGACTACTCACGAGCAAATCGTCCGTTCTTGCGCCCCACTTCGAACAACTCGCAAAAGCACCCGATTCTTCGAGAAGCGAAATCCCGTCAATGAAATTCACCGTTTTCCAGAGCTGATTCGGGGCGGCAATCCCGAATTTTTGCGCCAGTTTGTCCGCCAATTGCGAACGATAATAATCGACTGCCAGCGTCGGAGGTGTTCCTACGGTCACCGAATCTCCGAGAAACACAACGCGCTCGATGCCGTTGATGTTCTGATGATTCGTGCCCAAACAATGCGATCCAACGATCGGATTAAATTGATCGTAATTGGGTCCCGCCGACTGACCATTGACGAATACGCCTGCATAACATTGCGACGCCGTTACGGGTCCACCACCACCGGAGCCGCCTGCTCCGCCCATTCCACTCGTACTGCTCGATGACGTGCTGCTCGTACTGCTCGATGACGTACTGCTCGTACTGCTCGATGACGTACTGCTCGTCGAACTGCTATTCGATCCCATCATGCCGCCAGCGCCACTGGAACTCGTGGAGCCTCCGCCTTCTCCCGAGTGTCCTCCTGCGCCAGTCGTCACGGAGCCGCCTGCTCCTGACGTTGCCGCCGTCTCAGCGTCTCCCGAACATCCGGAAGCTGCAATTGCCGTCACTGTCAACATCAAGCATGTAGAGAGAATTGGTGTCGTTTTCATGGCAACGTTGGACGTTATCATCATTGCTGCCATTTTCCGAGATTTTTCGTGATGGCTCGACACGCGTTTCCATTCGAGTATGAAAGAAATTTTTGCGCCACGTAAAAATGACGTGCGTTTCTGAATTTCGTGGTAGACATCGCGCCATGATTCTTTCGGTTCCTGCCGACACGACGCCTTCCACCAGCGGCATCATTCGTCCTGCACGTCGTCCCGTCAATTGGCAAGCGCCGGGCCCTCGTCCCAAAACGCCCAATCGTCCTGAAGTTTGGCCGGTATCGGGTGAAGATCTTTGTTATTTGGCGGGCGATTTTCGCATTCTGCAACGTGTCGATGGGCATCGTTGGTCCGCCGACGACCTCGTTACGGCATGGTACGCAGCCGAAGCGGTTGCCGCGAGCGCGCCGACGCGAATCGTCGATCTTGGATGTGGTATTGGCACTGTATTGTTATTTTTGGCATGGCGTTATCCCTCCGCTCGAGTATCCGGTGTTGAAGCGCAGGAGGTCAGCGCGGCAATGGCGCGGCGTTCGATAGCGTGGAACGGAGTGGATGAACGATGTGACGTTTATTTTGGTGATTTGCGAGATGCGACGCTCCATAATACGTTTGGCACGGTTGACCTGGTGACGGGAACGCCGCCTTATATGCCCGTAGGTACAGGCGTAGAATCATCGCGGGTGCAATGCGGACCCTGTCGATTCGAATATCGTGGTGGTGTCGAAGACTATGCTCTTGCGGCATCGCCTCTGCTTTCTCCGGATGCGCCCTTCGTTGGATGTTGTGCGACGCGCCAACGCACCCGTGTATTCGAAGGGGCGGCTCGCGCAGGACTCGTGATCGATCGCTGGCGTGACGTGATCCCCCGAGAAGGCAAAGAAGCGCTTTTTTCAGTTTACGTGATGCGTAAGGCAGTTGCTGGAAAGAACATCGAAACACGGGACGAACCTCCGCTCGTCTTGCGCGACAAAAATGGTCGGTTTACGAATGACTTTAATGAAGTACGCCGAGCGATGGGAATGCCCGTCGTTTAAAGGTCTTTTTCGCCCTTGAAGTTGCCTCGGCGATGAAGTATTGATCGCATTGCTTCCGGCAGGGCGCGTCGCACCTGCCGCTGCTTCCCATCATCTTTCTGCGGAGGTCCCATGCGTTCAAAGGTCCTATTTGGCTTTATGATATCTTCCGGCTTGTTCGTTCTTGCCGGCTCGTCCGGTTGCGGTGAAGAAGTGACGCAAACGACGACGAGCGCTGGGAGTTCGTCGAGTTCGGCCAGTTCGTCGAGTTCGGCCAGTTCGTCTTCATCGAGCAGTGGATTCGTTGCGGATCCGAATGTCGATTGTGATACCGCCATTCCCATTAACCTGGGCGAGGCAGCGTTTCCCGAGGTGCTCGACGTGCTCGAAGACGACAAGGACTATTTCGTTTTCGAAGGTACCGCCGCTGATGCCATTGGCATCATCACGGATGCGAAACTGACAGCGGATGAATTCGATCCGCTTTACCCGGATCTGGTCATCACGCTCAAAATGAAAGACGCGAATGGCAACTGGGTCGACATCGCACAAAATGACGATCCATACCCAATGCCGCGTACGACGAACGATAGCGCGATGTACACGAAGCTCCCGCAAACGACCACGTATTGCGTCGAGGTCACGGAGTGCAATACATTGTTCCCTGGGCAATGTTCGCCAGTCACCGACATTCTGACAGGTGATTACACGATCCTTGTGGGCGCCCTCAATGAAGCCGCCATGGGCATTCAGGGAGAAAAGAGCACCGAACCCGACGACAAAGCGGGCCCCATCGAATATGAAAACGTGCAAATGGGCACGTTGTATCGTAGTCTCGGTTGGGGCACGTTTGCGAACGCAACAGACGTCGATATGTGGTCGTTCAACGTGCCCGCGACGTTAAAAGTAGACCCCGGTTCGCGCGCCGCGTGTCATTTCGAATTTTTCTATCCGGGCATCGGTGGCAATGGTAGCACGGCGGAAAAGGACGTTCTGGCCTATGTCGTCGATGCAGCAGATCCTACCGTAAGAATCGCGCAAATCGATCCCAATGTCTACGACTCCGGCATGGGTCCGCCAGAACCGATGAGCCTTTCGGCGCCATGCGAAACTGGCAAAGATTATCTGTTTGTCATGGCTCGTGCCATGGGCGCCGTCGCCGGGACAAACGACTTCTACTACTTCAACCATTACGCCGCTTCCTCCAATCCCCTCGAAGTCGAACCCAACAACGACCTCCTCATGCCGGAAGTGCTCACGGCATCTGCAAACGTCATGGCGGGTGCCAGCTACTTCGTCGACGGCAATATCGACAAGGCGGGCGATGTCGATTTCTTCAGCATCGACGTTCCAGCAATGTCGACACTGATGTCCGTCGCTTGCGAATCCGAGCGCGGTGGATCCGCTCTACGCGGCTTCAAGGTCACGCCACTTGGCGCAAACGACATGCCCCTGGCGGCCGGCAAAGGTAATTTGTTGGAATCGGCAACGAAACAATTGTTCGGTTACGACATTCCCATTGCCGCCGGCACGATGAAACTCAAGGTGAAAGTCGAAGCAACGGCCGCGAATGCTGCCAATATCACGAGCACGTTCTACCGCTGCGGCTTCCACGTCCGTCCGCCGGCAATGATGCCGTGATTCCCAAGACGTCAGTCCCGCGATTGTCCAGACCCGCTTCGTCCACCACCATCACCCAATAACTTCATCGTCGCAATCAAGGCACTCGAGCTTCGGCCGAGTCGCCAAAGAATCGTCACGTGCCAAATTGGAGCACGCGTCGACTACGCGACGGCTCTTCGGTTTTGAATCAAACCGCCCAAACCCACGAGGAGATCCGTAACCATATCCGGCGACTTGCCCAATAATGCGAGCAGCTCGCACCGTTCCAACACAAACAATTCCACGTCCGTGGTGACCGTCGCACTTGCCGGCCACGGCGCGCCATCAAGAAGAGCCATTTCGCCAAAATATTCGCCAGGGGTGACTTCGCGAAGCCGTACGCTTTGCCCATTCGCTCCCGTGCGATGAAGCTGCACCGTACCTCGTAACAACACATAAAGTGCGGTATCCGAACTGCCTTCGTCGAATAGAATGGCCCCAGTGGCAAACGACTGCAGCGTGCCAGCTTCTATCAGAAGCTTGCGCCCACCGTCAGATAGATTCGAAAAAAACGATACTGATTTTAGTGCCCCATCTATATCCCCCCAAATACCGGTGTCGAGCAATCGCGTAAGCGTTACGCCCCGCCGTCGTTCAATGAGGTGGGCCAAATCCGGTGCTTCCTCGTGTAGAATACGAGCAGCCATGAGCTGAATGGAAAACAGGCACACAATGGACAGCAAAAGAAGCACGATCCAGCAGGTGGTCCAAATACCGCTCCAACGCAGAAGGTACCCAAAAAGAATGGGGAAAAAGAATCCACTGAGCGCCCCGACCATACCCACGACGCCGCTAACACCACCCACGGCTTGCGGAAATTGCTCAGGAATAAATTTGAGCACGCTGGCCTTGCCAATGCCAAAAAGCACTCCGAGCAACACCACGAGCGCCGTAAAAGACCAAAGATTGGGGGGATAATGAATGCGGGTAATTCCTCGAGCCAGCAGCTGATTCTTGACGACGTCGGTTCCCACTTCCACCGCTGGTACCTGAAACGTCTTGATGTGCGGAACCAACGTCGCCACATCGTCGTCGCCGTCGGACAGTTTCTGCAATGGGTACACTTTTGGACCCACCGAAATCGATTCAGCACTGACGCTGGTTACCCGCCCTGACGCCTTTGACAATACGCCCTCGCCAGGAGAATTCACCGTCATCGGCGGAATGGACAACAATGCACAAACGAAGATACAGCCCCGAAAAACCCACGTCATCAATGGGCGAGCACCAAAACGATCGGCAAGCAGGCCGCCCGCGAGAGCCACGAGCGACGCCGGCAAACTGAAATACGTCGCGACTTTACCCGCGTCGGCAACCGACAAATCGTACGCACTCACGCAATACGGAATAAGCCATAACGCAAGGGTGACGAAGGCACCAAACACCAGAAAATAGTAGAGACCAAAACGCCATACCGTCGCGTCTCGCAAAGGAGCGAGCCGTTCGACGATGGACTTCGTCGGCCCCTCGATTTTGCGCGTTCCGGCCACGAGAAAAAATGCAATGGCTCCGATCAACAGCGCCGCTGCCCCTATCTTGGGCACCAAGCGCCAGCCGTTTGGCTCGGCACCATTTCGAGTCGCCCAGGCAAGCAGGCCGGGAGCAAATGCCGTCGTAATCGCTGCCCCCGCATTACCAAGGCCAAAAACGCCCAGAGCCATTCCCTGCCGCCGTTTGTCGAACCATAATGAAACATACGCGACGCCGACGGCAAAACTACCACCCGCAATACCAAAACCAAGACTAGCGGCTAGAAATCCAACAAACCCATCGGCAAGTGAAAGACCGTAAAGCGGCAACGCTGAACCCAACATGACTGCCGCCAATACCACCCTTCCGCCAAACCGATCCGTAAGCACCCCCAGCGGTACTCGCGTAATGGCTCCAGTGAGAATCGGGGCCGCCAACAGCCAACCAATTTGTGTTTCTTCGAATTGAATCGTACCTTGCCGTGAGAGCGTCGTCACCAATACAGCATTTTGTACCCAAATGGCAAAACAGAGAGCAAATGCGAGCGTGCTTGCGATCAGTGCCGCAATGGCACCGGGTTTGAAAGCTTCGGTATTCTTCTGCGTCGCCATGCTGAGTTCTGGTGGGGTCCAATGATTGATTGAAAACGGTAGGATGAGGACGATAGCAAGAAGTGACGCAGCTGAACAGCACTGGCCGCGACAAAATGTGGCTCATTACGGACAGCTGATCGCAGTCGACCGTGTCGCAACGAACCGTTGTATCATCCGCAACGAATAGAGTCAACCCATCGAAAACTCCGCGCTCATCCATTCTTTCCACTCATCCGGCATCCGCGTATTTTCCGTGTAGCGGTCAATCATCGGCTGATCATCGAATACCGACATGCCCCACAAGCGAAATGCGTCGACGTAGCCCATATCGAGGTCGAACGAGTCTTTGAAATCATCGGGCGAGAGGCCCACTTGCCACGGCGCAATCATTTCACCGGCTGCGAGACACCGCACGAGCGACAAGAGCCCTTCAGTCAGCACGACCGGACCCGTTTTTCCCGTCTGAACGATATCCGCAATCTCGCGCCATTCTGAAGGAGCATCGAACGCGGGCAGATTGTGTTGCGCGCGCAGTTCCGCCACATGACGCGACCAAAACCATAAGTCACGCGTCCAATAACGCGCGAATTCAATGGGCGTTTCGACGTCTTCCCATGGCCATCGAATGGCTTCTCGTTTGGCACGCCAAGTCAAATACGCAACGTCGGACGCTACGAGCCCTCGTTGAATGAGCTGCTCGCGACGCTCACGCTTGACTTGCTTTTCAGCTTCGCCATCATCGTCATTATCGTCGTCATCATCTTCCGGCGCATCTGGATAAAGCACGTCGTATACCCAATCGCTCCATGTGTGCGGAGCTTTCGCGTGCCTTTGCAGGTAAGCGAGGCGCGAATCGAAGTCCGCCGGAAGCCGCTCGAGAAAAAGCCCGCAAAACCCTAACCACGATTCACCCGATCCCATGCGCCAACCAATCGTGTAGCGCTCGTATTGGGGAAACTCTTCCCACGGCGGAGCGATGTCCCCGCGGGCATCAAGGTGTTCGGGCAGGTGTTTCTCGTAATAGTCGTTGGAACCCATGTAAAATCTCCGAGGTTTCAGTTGTCGACGCCCGACGAATGCATCTGGAAAAGGTGCAAACTAGCACGCGCACCATACCCCGTGTTTGTAAATCAACGAAATATGACCGGCGCCACTCGTGATTGTGCAACCACCAACCGTCACATTGACGGATGCTGATCGCCCCAGTACAACTACAACAGCCATCCGTCACCTTGACGCATAACGCTCGCTGCGTCGCTACCACCGTCCGTCACATTGACGAATACCACTCGCAGTCGCGCTACCGCCAACCGTTACGTTGACGTTGACGAATGCCATTTGCAGTCGCGCTACCACCAACCGTCACGTTGACGAATGCCACTCGCACGCGTGCACCCACGTTCCGTTACGATTTCGGACGTTGTTCGTTCACCATAGAGCCTTTTTTCACGATACCGACGACATCTAACGATTCATGTCGCCACGCCCATGGCGG
>JANORL010000472.1:0-2296 GCA_031415295.1 Polyangiaceae bacterium
TTGGCCCAAGCGTTGATGGAAAAACCAAAACTGCTTTTGCTGGACGAACCGACGAATGGCCTAGACCCCGCAGGTATCGTCGATCTACGCAAAATGCTCATCGATGTGGCGAATGAAGGTACGGCAATTTTCGTCGCGAGCCATATGCTCACGGAAGTCGAACGGATTTGTCACCGCGTCTTGCTCGTACGAGCTGGCGAGATCCTCAAGGACATGGATTTGCGCGTGACAGGTCCATTACGCGTGCGCGTCGTCGTTTCGAGCGAAAAAGACGCGGAATCTTTGTTGAAGAGTGGCCTTGTCGCTGAACGCCAAACGAATGAATCCGGTGCGCCGGCGTTTCTCGTGACGCCAAACGGAACCATTCCTGAATTGGTGCGGCAACTCGTGACGCTGGGCGTCGATATCGAAGAAATCAGCCCGGCTCATCCATCCCTCGAAAAGGAATTTTTGACGCTGTTTCGATGACGAAACCTATCCACGTGAAACCAGCTCGTCACTTTCCCTTGCCATTTCCCCCGTTTCGTCCTTAACTGCCGCGCCATGAGCCTCTCGCGCAGCCGCGTCCCGCTGTTTCACGCTCGCGTCCTCAGAGAACGACTCGCTGGATTCGTTTTTCCCAGCGACCTCGCCGAGCGTCACGCCATCCTTCAAAGCTGGGTCCTCGCGTTACGCGCAGGCAAACTCGACGCATCCAAAGAGGTCAGCCTGCACGGTGATTTTCTCGTCAACGTCTTCGGCCGCGCGCTTGGGTATCGCACGGCAACTGGCTCTGGAGCGGGCGCATGGGAGGTCTCCGCGGAACGCACCATGGGCGGTGGTGGCAAGTCCGCCGACGGCGCATTGGGATTTTTCGCGCCAAACACACCAGGCGTTGTCGTTGCGCCCATCGAACTAAAAGCAGCGAAACAATCGCTCGATCTCGCCGTTGGTCGCGTACATACGCCCGTGCAACAAGCCTGGGATTATGCGAATCATTCGCCAGGCTGCCGCTGGATCATCGTTTCCAATTACAAGGAAACCCGTCTTTACAGCACGGCGCGTACGCCGGAAATCTTCGAAAGTTTCCAACTGGAAGATCTAGAAAATCTCGAAGTTTTCAAACGTTTCTATTTTCTACTTTGTCGCGACCAGTTGTTACCCGCTGTGCAAGGTGGCCCGTCGTTCGCCGACGAACTCTTGCAAGCATCCGCCAAGGAAGAAGCGGAAATCACGCAACGCCTCTACGAAGATTACCGCAACCTACGCAAAAAACTGTTTCAAGACCTTTGCCGGAGGCATTCGAATCGCGCCCCCTCCGATATTCTTCACTATACGCAGGCGATTCTGGATCGAATCCTGTTTATTGCGTTCGCGGAAGACCGCGGGCTGTTGCCAAACGATACGATAAAAAACACGGCTGACCACCGATGCAAATTTCGTCCCGTCCCGGTATGGGACAACTTCTGCGTTCTTTTCCAATGGATTGACAAGGGGCACAAGGACGAAGGATTCGACGCCTACAATGGCGGCCTTTTCGAGCCGAAGGCCGACATCGACGAACTCGAAGTCACCGACGAGATGTGTGCCGAGTTCAAGACGTTCGCCAAGTACGATTATCGTGATGACGTTTCCGTCGATGTGCTTGGACACATTTTCGAGCAATCGATCTCGGACCTGGAGGAACTTCGCGGCAGTTCGGGGATCGTCGTACCGGGTTATGAAAAGATCTCGCGGCGCAAATCCGAAGGGATTTTTTATACGCCCGCGTTTGTGACGCGGTTCATTGTCGAGCAAACGTTGGGCAAGGTTTTCGAGGATCGCTGGCAAACGATCATGACGGCGCGTGGACCTTCGGAAAAATTAAAAGAAGGGTCGGCTGCATGGACGTTGGCTTGGACGGCCGTTTACGAGACGTACCGCGAAGAGATCAAAAAGATTCGTGTGCTCGACATTTCGTGCGGATCGGGCGCATTCTTGATTGCCGCATTCGATGCGCTTTCGCGTGAATACGACCGCGTGAATGGTTTGTTGGCCGAACTGAACAAGGGACAAGGCACCTTTTTCGATCTCACGAAGCCGGTCACAAGCGACAATCTTCTCACGAAGACGGTCCTGAACAACAACTTATTTGGTGTCGACCTGAATGCCGAGTCGGTTGAAATAACAAAATTGTCGTTGTGGCTGAAGACGGCAGAACGAGGGCGAAAACTCACGTACCTCGATAGCAACATCAAACGGGGCAACAGCATCGTCAAAGATCCCATGGTCGATTCGTTGGCATTCGATTGGAGGACGGGTGATCAGGTTCGGCCCA
>JANORL010000473.1:0-2641 GCA_031415295.1 Polyangiaceae bacterium
TCTCCGTGAAGGACTCATCGCGCTTCGGGCCGGCGGGACGGAGGCCGAAGCATGGCTCGCACGCGACGAAGCCCGACGGAACAGCCCGTAAACACCAAAGAAGAAAACCACGGCGTCGAGTCGGGAATGCCAATCAATAAGCCCATCACCCCTCTCGCGCCAGCACAACGCCCGATCCAAAGCGGTTCGTGCGTAACATCGAGATTCACGCTTTTTTGTGTAAAACACGCAGGACGCATCCAAGAGCGCCTGGCGATTGTCCGAGCGAACGACGACGGGCGGCGACGATGACGAAACCGTTTTCGACAGCCTTGCCCGACCCATTCGAACATTTTCGCACGGCTCGTCACCCGAGGGGCAAAAAGGAAAAACGCCGCGGCGTATGGCGGTTTTGCAATACGATCGGCTGACCGGCAAACGTGCGAAGACGTCGGTGCCCACCGCGGAAGGAACGCCGGACGATCATTTGCCGTTCGATCTAATGGAATACGACGCGCTGGGCCGTGAGATTCGCCGCACAACGCCGTGGAACGCGACGACCACGACGAATTACGATGGGGTTGTCGTTGATTTGACGGATTTGACGCAGTTTCCGCTGCGAAAAACGCGCACGAAGATCGAGGGACGGCTTGCCTCGGCACGTCGACGGCATGCTTTTTCGCGAGGTAGGCATCCGGCGCGAAGTCGATGCCATGCAGACTGATTTCGGGCTTTCGGCGGTGATTTTGGGGAAAGGTGGACGTTTTTTGCAACGAGACCTGCACCTTGTCGAAGAAACTTGTCCGCTCCATCGTGAGTTGCACTAAACTCGTTCGGGTGAGCATTTCAAATGTGATCGGTGAAGCCCGGCGTCGAGCGAAGGTGACCGTCGACGTGATGGCCAATATGATCGGTCTCGACGAAACGCGTGTTCGGCAGCTGGAGGCGGGTGACGACGAACCCACGCCCGACGAGCTGGATGCCTACGCGCAGGTGTTCGGGCTTCGCATGGCTGAGTTCGCGCAAACGCAAAGCAGTGTGGCCGAAGCCCCCATGACCCGCCTATTTTTCCGCTCGTCCGAAACGGAAAGCGGTGTGGCCGCTCTACAAATGCTCGCGTCGGCGAATGTCTTCAAAGCGGTTGGCGAGTTCATGCGGTGCGTCCGCGACGCCGAGGAGTTGTCGACGATTGTAAGCCGAGCGAGGTCGGGAAAGCTACCGACGCCTCCCCAAAGCCTGCTCGATCAACTCGATGGCCCCCCGCCTCATGGGGGTGACCTTCTTGCTGCTTGGTTTCGTTCGGAACTTGGACTTGGCATGGCGCCGATTCACTCGATGCAAGAGCTTGTGGAGCGCGTCGGTGTAGACATTTACTGGGTAACTCCAGAGGATTTGGATCCAGTCATCGACGGAGCTTCGACAGATACCCCACGGCCCGCAATTCTTGTGAATTTGGTGGAAGGACCGCAATGTTGGTGGCGTACACGGATGACATTGGGTCATGAATTATGCCATTTGTTGTGTGACGCCTCGAGTGATGGGAATCAGCGGTTTGCCCTGTTGAGTCCTCATATGTTGCGAAGCGATCGTCCTCAATGCAGCTTGTTCGATGGATTCGATCGAATTGAACGGCGCGCAAGCGCATTCAGCGCATGTTTGTTAGCTCCAGACGAAGCCGTGCGAAACATCGTGGGAACTGGGGATCCGACGTCGGGAATTGCCATTGCCGATGTTGGTCGTGAATTCGGGCTCGGGCGAACGACGGCGCTTAACCGTCTTTGTCGAGTATTTCGGCTGAGCCGACAGATACGGGAGGGAATGCTGCAGCGGAGCGTGCAGCATTGGACGAGGGCAGAGCATCCGGATTGGGCGCCTGATACGATTGGCCTACGTAGTGGTATCATTACCGAATTGGCATGCCAGGCATTTGCAGATAAGCACATTGATGCATTACGCGTACGTGAGTTCTTACGACTTCCGTTGACCGAGCCGCTGCCTGCGCACCCGCGATTGACACCGAATCTTCGAGAACCATTGCGTCGTGTGGAGGACAAGGTCCGAGCGATTGCGCAAACATATTTGCAGGGAAAATATGCCGATGTATGGGACCTTTGGGACATTGGCGTCGAGGTGGTGGAGCCTGGGCCAGGGGGATGGAAAGCGAAGATTGGTTATCGATACGCGGATACGACCGAGCCTTACAAACCAGCGGGGCATTTGGTCATATCGTATGATCTGACGGGTGTGCAAGACGACGAAGACTTTGGGGTGGCTGAATTCGTCCACGACGCTCAGCGCGCAGCGCAACGACTCGATTAGGCGCTCATGAACGAGCACCATTGCGAACAGTCTCGTCGAAATCGGTGCGTCGTCGCGTGCGCGCGCATGGTATTGTCGCGGCTTGGCAGAGTGGTGGACGAAGATGCGCTTTGTGAGGGCATTGCTGGAAGCAAGCGAGGGTATGACATTGCGGACGCGGCAACTTGGATTGACGGCAAGTTTTTCCCGCTGAACCCGGATGATCCAATCAATTATGAATATTTGCGCGTTCGGCTTGGGGACGACCGGTGGATCATTGCCGAGGTATTTGGTCGCGAGATTGGGAAGTACGTAACACCTCGCCGTGGCCCGTCGTGAAATCGTTGTCGCCGCATGATTTGAA
>JANORL010000474.1:0-2887 GCA_031415295.1 Polyangiaceae bacterium
AAAAACCACCCCGACCCGCGCGGAGCCCCCCTCGCACCCCCGCGCTACCCCCCGCGCCGGCGGGTTGGGGCGCGCCGCTTTCCTTGCGCACATTCTGCCATTGCCAAACGTTGCGTTGACACATCGGTGCGCCGATCCGGACGCGCGCGGATGACGTCATCGGTGTTTGCGGAGTGGTTCCTGCGCGTCGGAAGTGCACCGACGACGATGTTGCGAAGGATCCGCACCTGCGCGGATCGGCGCCGGCATGTCGGAGCGACGAACCGCGCATGTCAAAACGTAACAACCGTATGCGGTGGGCATGTTCCGGCGCGTCCGGGAGCATTTACCGGCGCTGATGCCTGATTACGGAGATCCGGAACCGTCATCGCCGTTGTTCTTGGTGCGCCGCCGTGCGCGGTAGAAAAAGGATTCGACGAGTTTGCGTTGTCCGGGGAATGTCGCCCGTAGTTGCCCGTAGGCCTTTTCTAGGTGGCTGGTGTCAAACGTCGCGAGCGCCCGAAAGCTAGGGCGACGGAGCGAGGAATCCTCCTGGATTTCGAGCGATGTCGACCGACGATTTCGGGTGCGCAGCAGTTTGACACCAGCCACCTATGGCTTCGGGCCAATGACGACGTATCGAACCTTCGGGGCGCCGCTCGTCGGGGGTCGATTGTACCCTGCAATGTGTATTCTACCAATGCGATCGAGCGATATCGTGCCGTTCCACAAGAACATGTCCGTACCCAGTATCGTGAGTTCCGGGGGTTGATTGATGTCTACTGCGGCCACTACTATTGTGCCAATGCTGTTGTCCGTGTCGTCGTCCCAGTAACAGTTCCCTGGAATGATGCATTTGGACTTGCGCGTGCCCAGTCGGTGAAACTTGCTGTAAACGATCCGTACGCCTCCCGCCTGCTCGACAACGATCCCCAGAGGGAGAATTTCCTCGTAGTCGAAGGTGCATGTCATACCGGGGCTGGTGGGTAATGGAACAGTCGAGCACGTATCTGTCGTGAAGGTCTGAGGACTGTCAATGACGACGACCGGCCAGTTGTTCGCCGATTCGCGCCGGGTATAAACGAGTTCGAGTTTCTGGTTGTTTCCGGCAACCGAGCGCACTGCGGCGATATGAGGCACGCCCGTGGGATTGGTGCCCGTTGGCGCCGAAACCGCGATGACGTGCATCTGGCTCTCGCTACCGAGCCCGCTGGAATTGAGCGGAAGGGCCTGCTCCAGGGCCTGAGGTGGGGACTGCCAATGCAAGACAAAGCTCGACGCCACGACGGACCAAAAGGCAAAGTGGGCATCTCCTCCCTGCGAAGTAGCAACCGCTATGGATGCCGATGTTTTGACGCCAAATGGATTGATGGACCAGGAAAGCGCATTGACATCAAAAAAACCGTATTCGGCATTTTCCGCATCCGTTCTGACCCCCGCATGCAAAAAACCGGCTCCATCGCGAGCAAGTGAACGCGCCGCAGTATGATGTTTCCCGCCAATCAGATGCCCGCCGTTCCAGCCCGCCTGGTCACGTCGAAACAGGGTGACTCCAAATGCACCGTCATCGACGAGCACATAGGATTCGCTGTCCTTGCCAACCACAATGCCTCCGGTTGCAATGGCAAAAGGCGTTTGCTCGACCATCCAGTCGTTTGGACCGATTCGCGAGGCATGAAAGCCACTAAAACCGCCAACAGCTTCGGAAAACAAGACCCGCGGTTCACAAAGTTCATCGAGCGCGATGCCGGGTGCATCGTTGCGGTAAGCTTCGTTCGTAGAGACGAACTCGTCGACCAGCACGCTGCATGCAAACGTATTGGTTGAACCGCATAGAGGCCCGGTGTACGGAGGGAGACCTTTGACGCAAACGGTGGGAAGACCACCACCTTGGCCACCCTGACCGCCGCCACCTTGGCCGCCGCCACCTTGGCCGCTGCCACCTTGGCCCACACCGGCTTGGCCGTCACCACCTTGGCCAGCATCACCGCCTTGGCCTCCAGCTCCGGTAGGTTCGTACGTGCGCACTATGGGTGTACACGCGGAAATTCCAAGGAAAAGGCTCGTGGCGCAAGAGATCAACCCGCAACAAACGACACGAGAGGCGCGAGGGAGCTTCATGGAGGCATCGTAATACAAGGAGAAAGAGCGTGGCAAGAAGGATCTTCGACTACCTCGCCCATGGCATCACGACGGACAGGCCATCGAGCGCAAGGAGTGCACGCTCCTATGAGGTTCATGATCGGGCGGCGGATTCATATCAACCGTAAAACCCAATCAATCGATGCAACATTTGGAGAACGCTGATCCATGTAATCACCTCCACGACACTCGCTGCGGACAGATCCGCCGTACGGCAATCGTTGATCGTGGTATCATTGACGATGGCGGGGCTGGGAGACGCCGCACGCGCCAATAACAGCACGGCCTTTTGTTTCGGATCCGCCGTCGGCGATGGACGGGTTTGGCTGCTCGCAAACTTCACAACCGCATCCATCTTTTCAGACGAAACCCCATGCCGATTTCCCAAGGAACGCATTTCGGCAACGAGTCCCTTGCTGCCCACGACCGTCGCATACACCAAACCCGCTTGCACCTTGAGCGGCAAACCAATCACGCTCGTTGCCGCATCCATGTTGTCGCGAAGAATCACAGTAATGGCTCGAATGGCACGATCGTGCGTTAGTCTTGCAAGAATTCGGAAATCACTTCCAGTATGTTCTTGCAGGTATTTCCCGACAGACGGCCATTGGTCCGGAACCCCCGCCGTCCATTGACGATCTTTTGACAACGCCGACGGAATCAAAGGCACAATCGAAAGTTTTTGCAAAAATGTATCCGCACGCGGTCGTGCGCGATTACCCACCGATGCCGTTGCTGCCGTTCCATGTTTTCCCGTCGACCAGCC